>NZ_JASSPL010000008.1:0-191005 GCF_030264805.1 Cobetia sp. LC6
AGAAGCCCAATCAGGTATGGACCGGCGACATTACCTATATTTGGACAGGGGCACGCTGGGCTTATCTGGCAGTGGTCATCGACTTGTATGCTCGTAAACCCGTGGGGTGGGCATTGTCCCTATCGCCGAACACGGAGCTGGTAAAGAAAGCGCTGACCATGGCCTACGAATCGCGTGGAGAGCCACGGAATATCCTGTTTCATTCGGATCAGGGTTGCCAGTACACCAGCCGGGCATTCCGGCAGATGCTCTGGCGCTACCGAATGACACTGAGTCTCAGTCGCCGTGGCAATTGCTGGGACAATGCCCCAACAGAGCGCTTCTTCAGAAGCCTGAAAACGGAATGGATACCAGAGATCGGCTATCCCGATGTTGCTGCGGCGAAGCGATCTGTCACTGATTATATGATCGGTTACTACAGCAGCCTCCGACCGCACAAGCATAACGATGGGATACCGCCGAATTTGGCAGAAAAGAACTACTGGAATGCTCAAAGCTCGGTGGCCAAAAGCACTTGACCACTACATAGTCCTTCTAATTTCGAGCGAACATTGAGTCAGTTCGAAAAAATTGCGAGTGACCTTGAGAAGCTGGTTGCATCACTCCGTTGTGGGCTGAATACTGATTATGTCGCTCTCAAATACGAGGAGTGTGGGGTTCAATATCAATACACGCTGAAGAAGAAAGAAGAGGTTGAAGAGCAGCGAATCATTCGTGAGCAAATGCGAGAAGAGGCCAGGGCTGAAAAGGAATACAGAACTGCTATCGAAGCTGCGCAGCGTGAGGAAGAGATGTATCAAGATATTCTTGCACGCGCCAAGAATGAGCTTGAGCAGGCGTCAGCAGAGGAGCGAGCATTGGCTGAAGCCAAAGTGGCTGATCTCGAGCAGCGTCTACAGGAAGCGGAAGCAGCCAAGGAACGTACCAAGAGTCTGGCAGAGCAGACACGTCGTGGTTACGTCTATATCATCAGTAATATTGGTTCTTTTGGCGAAAATGTCTACAAGATTGGTATGACTCGTCGCCTCGATCCTATGGATCGTGTGAAAGAGCTAGGTGATGCCAGCGTACCGTTCTCATTTGACGTTCATGCTTTGATCTTCTCAGATGATGCTCCGGCGATGGAAACAGCACTTCACCGCAAGTTTTCACATCATCGAGTGAATGCCGTGAATCTGCGCAAAGAGTTCTTCCATGTTGAACTCTCTTCAATTCGAGAGGCGGTGATTGAAATAGGTCATGGTGATGCTGATTTCAAGACCACTATTGCGGCTGAAGAATACTTTGAGTCTCAACGCTTGAGAGAGCAGGTCGCTGCTTAAGCTGGTATAACCTTTCAAGCAACTCCTAGATGCTAGCTTTACCCAAGCCCTCATGACCCTTGGCTATATCCAGACGGGTTATGGGGGCTATTGTTATTGAGCTTGTTCTTGGGCTGCCTCTTTGTACCTGGGTTTAGGCTCAGGCACTTCCATCGTTTCTGTTCCTGCAGTGGAGAAGTCAGTTCATATCCACTAACGCAACCGCTTCAATTCCTGCCAGTTGGTGGTGTAGCGGGCGCTGCGGTGGGCGCAGCGCAGTTGCCAGGCGGCGTCGGGGCGTGCGACGCCCAGACGCACGGTGCCGCGGCCCATCTTCTGATTCATGGCGTCCAGTGTCGCCATCAGCTGCTGACTGCGTTCACGCCTGGCGATGTCATCTTCGCTTTCCAGCAGCGAGAGTTGCTCGCGTGGCTGGTCGATGAGGTCGAGCAGCATCACGCCAGCCTTCATGAAGCGATAGCCGCGCAGGTATATATGCTCCAGCGCCTGTTGCGCGGCGGCGAGTATCTCGCGGCTGTCATTGGTGGGGGCGGGCAGCTCGACGATGGTGCTGGGTGAGTATTGCGGCAGGTCGGGTCGGTGACGATTGCTCTTGAGGAAGACCAGTACGGCGCGTGTCAGGCTGCCTTGATGGCGCAGCTTCTCGGCGCCGCGCTGGGCATGTTGGCGGATGGCATCCCTGAGTTCATTCAAGTCACCGGTCATGCGCCCGAAGGAGCGCGAGGTCATGATGCGCTGGCGGGCGTCATCGGCATCATTCATCTCGAAGCAGAGCGTGCCTTGCAGTTCGCGCGCGGTGCGTTCCAGTACCACGGAATACCGCTGGCCGATGGCGCGCGGGTCGGCGCAGCGCAGGTCCCAGGCAGTGTGCAGGCCTTGCAGTGCCAAGCGTTCGACCAGTCGTCGGCCCACGCCCCAGACATCGCCCAGTGGCGTATCGGCCAGCAGGCGCTGGGTGCCGACTTCATCGGGTTCCAGCACGCAGACACCGCCGAATTCCGGACGTTTCTTGGCAGCGCGATTGGCCAACTTGGCCAGCGTTCGAGTTGGCGCGACCCCGACACATACGGGAATGCCGGTGAACTTGCGGACATTACGGTGCAGGGTGCGGCTCAATGTCAGCATCGAGTTGCGATCAAAGCCATCGAAACGCACGAACATCTCATCGATGGAGTAGGGCTCGACCCCGGCGGAATATTCCTCCAGCACCTCACGCACGCGCGCCGACATGTCGCCATACAGCTCATAGTTGGAGGAGAGCAGGTGGATGCGCCCCTCACGGACGAGTGACTGTAGCTGGAAGGCGGGGGTGCCCATCTCCACGCCCAGCGCCTTGAGTTCGTTGGAGCGCGCGATCACGCAGCCGTCATTGTTGGACATCACGCCGACAGGGCGGCCCTCCAGGCGCGGGTCGAACACTCGCTCGCAGCTGGCGTAGAAGTTGTTGCAGTCGACCAGTCCGATCATCGGCGTCTTCATACCGCGTATTCGTGGATGACGGAACGCACCACCCCCCAGACCTGGCATTCGAGGTCGAAGATCGCGACCGGCGGATACAGAGCATTGCCGGAGCTCAGATAGGGGCGCTGACCGATCAGCTCATAACGCTTGACCACCACCTCACCCTCGACCAGTGCCACCACGATATGCCCGGGGCGGGCATCGATGGAGCGGTCTACCACCAGGGTGTCACCCTCATAGATGCCGAAGCCTTCCATGCTGTCACCCGCCACCGTCATGAAGAAGGTCGCTGCCGGGCGCTTGATCAGCCGCTCGTTGAGGTCCAGCGTGCGCCCCGCGTAATCCTCGGCCGGCGAGGGGAAGCCGGAAATGCCAGCGCGCCCCGTGATGTGAGGGTGCGGCAGCGCACAGGGCTCCGGCGCTGGATGAGGGCGAGCCAGCGAGGCGTGGGACGGTTGAGCGGCAGATACGGTCATGGGTGGGGTCTCCTTTCGATACTGTATTCATATACAGTATCGGCGCTGAGAAGCCCTCAGGCAACCGATAATCCCTGCGAGTGCTGCACATTCACGAGACGCAGATCAGATGAAGTGCACCTGTGTTCAATGGTGGACGGCAGGTAAAGCTGCTAGCAGAAAAAATTTCCCGGTAGGCCTCGCGTTTGCGTTTGCCTGATATCCGCCTTACCTTCGTTATTCCTTATATAAAAATATTAGAGGTGGAAAATGCGGCTTCCGATGTTGGCGGTGGGTTTGGCATGCGGTATGTGCAGTGCCAGTGCGCAAGCGGCGGACTATCAGGATGTGCAGGATGCCGTCGAGCAACAGCGAGCACCTCTGCTGGAGACGCTGGAATCACTGGTCAACTTGGATTCGGGAACGGGCTACCGTGAAGGCTTGAATGACGTTGAGGCAATGCTGACCCAGCATCTCGAAGCGCTTGGCGCACAGGTGGAAACGCACCCTGCCAAGACCTATGGCGGCAATACGATTGTCGGTCGCCTGCAGGGAGATGGCAGTCGCAAGATAATGTTGATGATTCACTACGACACCGTCTTCGATGAAGGCGCCGCCACGGAGCGTGCCTTCCGTATCGAGGATGGGCGTGCCTATGGCCCGGGCGTGGGCGATGCCAAGGGTGGCGCAGCCGTTATTCTGCACAGTCTCGAGGCGCTGAAGTCGCTCGGGTTTGATGACTATGGCCAGGTGACGGTTGTCTTCAATCCTGATGAGGAGAAGGGCTCGCCTGGCTCGCATGACCTGATTCATGAGCTATCGGCAGATCAGGATGCCGTGCTGGTATTCGAGCCTACCTTCGCTGACCCGGGAGTTGATGCCGTCACCGTCGTCACCAAGGGCATCAACTATGCGTTTCTCGAGGTGAAGGGCCGTGCCTCCCATGCCGGTGGCGCACCAGAGGAAGGGCGCAACGCCATCATGGAGCTGTCTCATCAGCTGCTGCAGTTGAATGAGCTTGATGATGCGGACAAGGAGACGACGCTCAACTGGACGATCGTCGAGGGCGGCGTCAAGCGCAACGTGATTCCGGAGCATGCCAGGGCGGAAGGTGATATGCGCTACTTCGATAGCAGCGAGTATCAGCGTGTCCTGGAAGAAGCGCAGGCCATCACGAAGAACCAGTTGATCGATGATACCGAAGTGGAGTTCCACCTCGAGAAGGGGCGTCCGCCGCTGCCTGACAATCCGCAGAGTCAGCAGCTGGCCGAGCAGGCCCAGAAGATCTATCAAGAGTTGGGGCAGACACTGCAAGCGGTCGAGATCGGTGGCGGCACCGATGCAGCCTACGCCTATCATGCAGATTCCGATAAACCGGCAGTGCTCGAATCCCTGGGTCTCGTCGGCGGCGGCTATCACAGCGATCAGGAGTTCGTGCTGGTCGATAGCGTCGTGCCACGCCTTTACCTGACGACGCGCATGATCATGCAATTGTCCGAGGATCAGCCGCAGGAGTGAAACCGGGGTTGTAGCGGTAAATGATATGCCGTCATGACAGCAAGCCCGATAAAAAAGCCCGGCCTCCTGGAGGTCGGGCTTTTTTGGGTCTTTCCCAATGCTGTTCTGTCTATCAGCCCGCCGGGCTCAGGATGCGGATATCGCCATCGGCGATCCAGTCACCGGCGTTGTCGCGGAAGCGCTGCATGTGTTCGGTCTCACGGTGGGCCTGCAGCGCATCGTGGGATTCCCAGGCTTCCACCACGGTGATGGTGTCGGGGCGTGGGTCGTTGTCCTTGTCGGCGGCGCGTTCGGAGTCCAGGCACGGGTGGTAGGCGTGGCAGCCATCTTCCTCGCGCACGGTGGGCGCGACGGCGCAGAGTTCATTGAAGACATCCTGAACGTGGCCTTCCTTGGCGGTAACGGTGGCGATTACCCAGATCATCTTGGCTCCTTGTGACGGTGCTGACCGCCGATGTTGTCGGGATTCTCGTGATGAGATGTCCTGACTATGTGGAGCCGTTTCTGGCCACTGCAAGGGGCAGGGGCTGACTGCCGGCATGACCCTGCATGATTAGCACATGAAAGCGCCGGACAGCAGGGCTGTCCGGCGCAGTTGTCATCAGACGATGATCCGCGTTCGTGATGGATCAGAAAGCGAAGGCGATGGATCAGGACGGGAAGGCGAACTGGGCGCCTTCACGCAGACCGGCGGAAGGCCAGCGCTGGGTGATGGTCTTGCGGCGAGTGTAGAAGCGCACCGCATCCGGGCCGTAGGCGGACAGATCGCCGAACAGCGAGCGCTTCCAGCCGCCGAAGCTGTGATAGGCAACCGGTACCGGCAGCGGCACGTTGATGCCGACCATGCCGACCTGGATGTGATCACTGAAGTAGCGGGCGGCTTCGCCATCACGGGTGTAGATGCAGGTGCCGTTGCCGTATTCGTGATCATTGATCAGCTGCATGGCGGCTTCCATCGAATCGGCGCGCACGACCAGCAGCACCGGGCCGAAGATCTCTTCCTGGTAGCAGGTCATCTCCGGGGTGACGCCATCGATCAGGGTGCCGCCGACGAAGAAGCCGTTCTCGCCGCCTTCGACCTGCGGATTGCGGCCATCGACCACCACCGTCGCGCCTTGCTGCTCGGCGCTGTCGATGTAGCCGACCACCTTGTCACGATGGGCCGCGGTGATCAGCGGGCCGAAATCATTGCCCTTGTCGCTGTAGATGCCGACCTTGAGGCCTTCCATCTGCTGCTTCATCTGCGCGATCAGCTTGTCGGCGGCGTCATCGCCCACGGCCACCGCGACGGACAGTGCCATGCAGCGCTCACCGGAGGAGCCGAAGGCGGCGCCATTCAGTGAGTTGGCCACGTATTCCATGTCGGCGTCCGGCATCACGATGGCGTGGTTCTTGGCGCCACCGAGGGCCTGACAGCGCTTGCCGTTGGCTGCGGCGCGGCTGTAGATGTATTCAGCGATCGGGGTGGAGCCGACGAAGCTGACCGCCTGAATGCGCGGGTCGTCCAGCAGCGTATCGACGGCTTCCTTGTCGCCATTGACGACATTCATGACGCCGGCCGGCAGACCGGCCTCCATCAGCAGCTCGGCGATGAACAGCGTGGAGGTCGGGTCGCGCTCGGAGGGCTTGAGGACGAAGGTATTGCCGCAGGCGATCGCCATCGGGTACATCCACAGCGGCACCATGGCCGGGAAGTTGAACGGCGTGATGCCGGCAACCACGCCCAGCGGCTGGAATTCACTCCAGGAATCGATGCCCGGGCCGGTATTGCGGCTGTGCTCGCCCTTGAGCAGTTCCGGGGCGCTGCAGGCATATTCGACATTCTCGATGCCGCGCTGCAATTCGCCCAGCGCATCGTGACAGATCTTGCCGTGCTCCTGACCGATCAGGCGGGCGATCTCGTCGGCATGTTCTTCCAGCAGCTGCTTGAAGCGGAACATCACTCGGGCGCGCTTGATCGGCGGCGTGTTGCGCCACTCCGGGAAGGCGGCCTCGGCGGCCGCGATGGCTTCCTCGACCGTCGCCTTGCTGGCCAGGCGCACCTGACCGCCGACTTCGCCGGTGGAGGGATTGAAGATGTCCTGGGTACGGCCTTCGCTGTGATCGATGTTGCCGTTGATGAGGTGTCCGAGCGTCTTCATTGGGTGGGTCTCCCTGAGATGACTTGTGAAATGAATGGCGATGAATGAAGTGGTGTTGATCGTCAGTTCTGAATGTTGATGGTCAGTCTTGAACGTCGATGGTCAGCCTTGAGCGTCGACCGTCAGCCTTGAGCTTCGAGCGTCAGTCCTGGGCGGCGAAGGCATCGCCGAGGGCATTGATCAGACGGTCCAGCTCGTCGTGTTCGGTGATGAACGGCAGGCCCAGCTGGATGGTGTCGCCGCCGTAACGGACATAGAAACCGGCCTTCCAGCAGTGCATGGCAATCTCATACGGGCGCCGCGCCGGCTCGCCGGGATAGGCCTCGACCTGCAGGGCACCGGCCAGACCGTAGTTGCGGATGTCGCTGATGTAGCGCGTGCCCTTGAGCTCGTGCAGCTTCTTCTCGAACACCGGACTCAGCTCGCGGACACGGGAGATGAGCTGGTCGTTCTCGAGCACGTCGAGGGCTGCCAGCGCCGCGGCACACGCCACCGGGTGACCGGAGTAGGTGTAGCCGTGGGGAATCTCCATCATGTAGTCGGGGCCGCCGTTGTCCATGAAGGTCTGGTAGATGTCGCCCTTGACGACCACGGCGCCCATCGGCACCGCGCCATTGGTGATCTGCTTGGCGACGTTGAGGATGTCCGGCGTGACCCCGAATTCCTCGGCGCCACTCATGGCGCCCATGCGTCCGAAGCCGGTGATGACCTCATCGAAGATCAACAGGATGTCGTGCTGGTCGCATATCTCGCGAAGGCGCTTGAGATAGCCTACTGGCGGTGGCAGCACGCCGGCGGAGCCTGCCATCGGCTCGACGATGACGGCGGCGATATTGGAGGCATCATGCAGCGCGATCAGCTCCAGCAGCTCATCGGCGCGCTCGGCACCGGTCCTGGGCATGCCGGGCGTGAAGACATTTTCCTTGAGCAGGGTATGCGGCAGGTGATCGGCATCGACCCCCTGACCGTAGAGCGAGCGGTTGGCCCCGATGCCACCGACACTGAAGCCCCCGAAGTTGACGCCGTGATAGCCCTTGCTGCGTCCGATCAGCTTGGTCTTGGTCGGCTTGCCTTTCTTGCGCCAGTAGGCACGCGCGATTTTCAGTGAGGTGTCGGCACTCTCGGAGCCGGAGCCGGTGAAGAAGACGTGATCCAGCCCCTCAGGCATCAGCGTCTTGATGCGATGCGCCAGCTCGAAGGCCTTGGGATGGCCGTACTGGAAGGCGGGCGCGTAATCCAGCTCGCGCAGCTGCGCACTGACCGCCTCGGCGATTTCCGGGCGGCAATGGCCGGCACCGCAGGTCCAGAGACCCGACAGGCCATCGAAGATCTGACGGCCCTGGGAGTCCGTGAAGTAGGCCCCCTGCGCCTTGGTGATGATGCGCGGGTCCTGCTTGAACTGGCGGTTGGCCGTGTAGGGCATCCAGTAGGCATCGAGCTGCTCCTGGCTCAAGCCTGCCTGGGCGGAAGGGGATGTATCGAAGGCGGTCATGATGTCTCCCACAGAGTGTTGTTGTTGGTTCTCGGCTCCTGTCCAACTAGATTAGGAAGTCCTTTTGGTAAGATAAATGCCATTGTCTTTACCTTCAGGAAAGCATTTACTTAACTTTCCGCTGGCGTTCGCTACGCCATCTCGGCGCAGTCAGGCGCCGTCTGTCGCGGAACCGTTCAATAACAGGAGGCGCGGGCCTATGCGAGGCGAGGTCATGCGGGGGCAGCTCGGCGATACCGACCTGCGTCTGCTGCGTATCTTTCGCAAGGTGGTGGAGTGTGGTGGCTTCTCAGCGGCCGAGATCGAGCTCAACATCAGTCGCTCCGCCATCAGCATGGCGATGAGTGACCTGGAGACGCGGCTGGGCCTCAAGCTCTGTCAGCGCGGGCGCAGCGGGTTTGCTCTCACCAATGAGGGGCGGGAAGTCCACGAGGCCGCGATGCAGATGCTGGCGGCGGCAGAGGGCTTTCGCACACGCATCAATGGTCTGCATGCCTGGCTCAAGGGTGAGCTGAACATCGGCATCACCGACAATCTGGTCACCATGCCCGAGATGCACATCACGGATGCGCTGAGTGCGCTGAAGGGTCACGGCCCGGAGGTGATGATCAACATCCGCATGATTCCCCCCAACGAGATCGAGCGCGCCGTGCTGGATGGCCGTCTGCATACCGGGGTGATCCCGACGCTCAAGACGCTGCCGGGGCTCGAGTATCGCTCGCTCTACGAGGAAACCTCCTGCCTTTACTGCGCACGGGGCCATGTGCTGTTTCGTGAACCCCGCGCGGGCGATACCCTCGCGCGGGGACGTCCGGTGGGCGAGGAAGAGATTCGCCAGCATGATGCGGTGCTGCCGGCCTACGCCCAGACGCCTGCGATCAAGGCGCTGCATGAGCCGCTCAAGGCCGCCGCCTCCGCGACTGACCGCGAGGGCATCGCCTTCCTGGTGCTTTCCGGGCGCTATCTCGGCTATCTGCCCACCCACTATGCCGAGCGCTGGGTGCGCGATGGCCAGATGCAGGCGCTCAGCCCGGTGGCCAACTCCTATGTCACCTATTACAGCGCCATCACGCGCAAGAGCCGCCCACCCAATCTGGTGCTGGAGCGTTATCTGAAGGAGCTGGATACCCTGCGCCAAGCGAAACCAGCTCGAAGAGTGTAGTCGGCGAGGGAGAGTAAGCTACGAACAAGTCCAAGCGTGTCGGGGTCAGAGAAGTCGCCCAGCTGGCGGGTGGAAGCAGCTATACGCTCTT
Organism: Cobetia sp. LC6; assembly: GCF_030264805.1. Classification (NCBI taxonomy): domain Bacteria; kingdom Pseudomonadati; phylum Pseudomonadota; class Gammaproteobacteria; order Oceanospirillales; family Halomonadaceae; genus Cobetia; species Cobetia sp. LC6. The sequence goes on from NZ_JASSPL010000008.1 coordinate 9,643, forward strand.
AAGGAGACGGTGGCTAGTGTAGGGTGCCGGATGATGAAAGCTCCCCCCGCAGCCTTTGGTTGCCGGGGGCTTTTGCGTTTCAGGCTATTGCGGATGCGATAGTGATTCGCTGAAGGTCTCGACCAGGTGCTGGGCAAATGCCTGCACGCGACGAGGTTGGGCGCGCGCCGGCGGAAACAGCAGCTGCAGCGGCGAGGGCGGCGCGGCATGTTCCGGCAGCAGTTCGATCAGGCGACCCGCACGCAGATCCTCCTTCACATCGACTTCCGATTTCAGGGCGATGCCCAACCCTTCCAGGCACCACTGGCGCACCAGTTCGCCGTCATTGGCGATCCGGTTGCCACTGACGGTGACGATCTGCGGCACCTTGTGGCTGCCGAAGCGCCACTCGTTGTCGAGGCTCTTGCCGAAGCGCATCACCAGGCAGTTGTGGTGCTTGAGGTCCACCGGCGTCAGCGGCGCAGGATGCTGCGCCAGATAGGCGGGGGAGGCGCATAGCAGGCGGCGTTTCTGGCCCAGATGCCGCACGCGCAGCGTACTGTCCATGATGGTGCCGAAGCGCAGGGCAAGATCGATCCCCTGGCCGACGATATCCACGTAGCTGTCTGACAGCAGCAGTTCTATCTCGATGGTGGGGTGCAGATGCTGGAATTCGGTGATGGCGCGTGACAGGGCATTGCGGCCCAGGTCGCTCGGCGCACTGACGCGAATGCGGCCGGTGAGAGTCTGGGCGCCCAGGCGGATGCGGGTCTCCAGTTCCGAGACGCTGTCGAGCAGGCCGCGAGCTTCTTCCATCAGTGTCCGGCCTTCTTCGGTCAGGCTGATGGCGCGCGTGGTGCGGTTGAGCAGCACCACCCCGTAATGGGCTTCCAGCGCGGCGAGGCGCTCGGACACGGTGGTGGGCGACAGCCCCGTCTCGCGTCCTGCGGCGGTCAGACTGCCTTTCTCGATGATGGTCAGGAACAGGGCGATATTATCCAGCAGCATTGTACGGTTTTTCCGAATTATCTTTGCGTAAGTTGGATGTTTATACGGATGAGGCTTGTGGCTAGGATGACCACATCGCTTGCGCAACTCAAGCTTCCCGATCACGCCACGGAGTGCCTTTCATGACCCAGCTGACCATCATCGCCAATATCCATGCCAAGCCGGACCAGATCGAGCAGGTCAAAGCAGCGCTTCTGGCACTGGTGCCGATCACCCGTGCCGAGGAAGGCTGCCTTGGCTACACCCTGCACCAGAACAACGATAACCCGGCGCACTTCACCTTTCATGAGAATTGGGCCTCGCGGGAGCTCTGGCAGCAGCACATGCAGGCCCCGCACCTGGAAGAGTATGTGGCAGCGACCGAAGGCGCGGTCAGCGAATTCACCCTGCATGAAATGACGGCCTTCGACTGAGGGCGGGCCTGGGCCTTGGATATGGCCCTGGATATGGGCCCTGGCTTACCACTGCGGCCATGCAGGCCTGCTCGCTTTCTTTCTCCTTCAACAACCCACTCGAGGCAGTCATGACAGACCCCATCCGTATCGGCCATATCGCGTTGTCCTTCCATGAGGCCAGTGCTCGGGAAGTGGCGCGTGTTCTGGAGAGCCACGGCCATGAGGTGACCTTCGCCTCTGCTCCCCACGAAGAGGCCTTCGCGATGCTGGGGCGAGGGGAGGTCGACATTCTGGCCTCCGCCTGGTTGCCGTCGAGTCATGAGGCCTACCTGGCCCCCATGCTGGATGACGTCGACAAGCTCGCCGTCATCTATGAGCCGTATTGCATCTGGGGAGTGCCGGATTACGTGCCACAAAGCGCGGTGGCAAGCGTCACGGACCTGCTGCGGGAACCGGCGCTCAGCAAGCTGGAGCTGATCATCCAGGGCATCAATCCGGGGGCCGGCATCAGTCGCTTCTCGGCCGAGATGATCAAGCAATATGGTCTGGACGCCGCCGGGTATGTCTTCCGCACCGGCAGCGAAGCGGACTGTTTCGATCGTTACGAAGCGGCGGTGGCGCAGGGACGTTGGGTCGTGGTGCCGCTGTGGCATCCGCAGTTTCTGCATCACCGCTACCGGATTCGCGCCCTCAAGGAGCCCAAGGGGCTGCTGGGTACCCGGGATGACGCCACGCTGGTGGTGCGCAAGGAGGCCCGCCTGCGCATCGGCGCCGCGGCCCTCAAGGACCTCTCTCAGCTCTATATTGGCAATCCTCGCTTGAGCGAACTGGAAGACGACCTGCGTCGCCGCGCCTGATGCGTCGCATCTGATTCATCGCACCTGAATCTTCACACCTGAATCTCGACAAATTCCGGGCGCTGGCCACGTCACCGCCCAGTCTCTCTATCTCACCTACATCGACCCTGCCGGTGCAGCGCACAGCGCCAATCGGCGGGCAAGGAGTCCCCATGCCGTTTTCTCGCCTCAAGACTACTATTCTCGTCGCCTCGCTGGGCGTTGCCACTGTCGCCAGCGCCACTCAGGCGGGCGCTGACAGCACGGCCGTGAAACCTCGGAATGCGCAAGCCGCCTCCCTGCGCGACGGCATGCTGACCACCGTCGCCGAATATTCGGACACCCGACCCGGCAACATCACCTTCACGCCGGATGGCCGCTTGATCATGTCCCAGCAGCCACTCGATGCACCGGCACTGCGCGTGGTCGAGATCACCCAGGACGGCAAGCGTGTGCCGTTCCCGAATCTGGACTGGGCCGATGGCCCGGAAAAGGGCGAGGTCGGCATCGCCTCGATCATCGGTGTGCACTCCGACAGTCAGGGCGTGGTGTGGATGCTCGACATGGGCAGCCAGGGCAGTGCGCCCAGGCTGGTGGGCTGGGATACCCGCAGTGATTCGCTCAAGAAGGTGATTTCGCTTGCCGGTGACAGCGTGCTGCCGATCTCCTTCCTGCAGGATTTCGTCATTGATGAGCAGCGCGGCAAGATCTATATCGCTGACATGACATTTACCGCGCCGGCTTCCAGCATGAAACCGGCCTTCGTGGTGGTGGATATCGTCAGCGGCAAGACGCGTCGCGTGCTGCAGAGCGATGAAAGGCTGATGCCGGTGGAACACGACATGGTCATCAATGGCCATCTGATGGCGGCCAAGGGCGACAATAATGGTGAGGCGAAGCCCTGGTACCTGGGCTTGAATGCCATCGCCTTCGATCCGGCGGATGACGTCGTCTATTTCGGTGGCGTGAACGGCAGCGAGATCTATCGCCTGCCGGCGGCTGAGCTGGCCGATGATACTGCCACGGCGGCGGAACTGGCTCGCGCCATCACGCCTTACGCCCCCAAGCGCCCCAATGATGGCTTCATCTTCGATGGCCGCCGCGGCGGCATCATCGCCGGTGACGCAGAGCACAATGCACTGACCTTCTCATCGCCGGAGGGCATGTCGGTGATCGCTCAGGATGACGAGCGTCTGCGCTGGCCGGATGGCTTCGCCTTCGCGCCGGATGGCAGTCTCTACCTCACCACCAACCAGCTGAACACCCATCCGGCACTCAATCAGGGCGTGGATGGCAGTGACAGGCATTACTACCTGCTCAAGCTGACACCCGCCAACTGACCCTTGCTCCCTTGCTCCCTTGCTCCCTTACTCCCTTGGGCCTTGGGCAACTCATTGCCCTGTCGCCCTGGGGGCCTCGCTAGCCTTTGATCTGCGCAGGACGTGTCTCACGAGCGTCCTGCGTTGTCGTTTTTGTGCCTGGCGACGATGACCCGTCGGGGCAGCTCGCGCCTGAAGCCGATGACCCGTCGGCGGCTGCTTGCACGCAACACGCAAACTCGTCATGCATTATCCGGTTTGTCCGGATTAACCTTGCGGGTTAGGGCTGTTTTTACGCCAAGTCCAGAGAGTTAACATGCTGTCATCGCATCACGGCAAGGCCATTCAGCGCTGCCGTGACTGACATGATCCTCAGGAGAGACTCTGATGAAAGCCATTGGTTACTACGCTGCCGGTTCCGTTGATCGTGACGACGCCCTGGTCGATATCGAACTCGAGACGCCGGTCGCCACCGGTCACGACCTGCTGGTCAAGGTTGCTGCGGTCTCGGTGAATCCGGTGGATTACAAGATTCGTGAGAGCCGCGAGCCGGCCGCCGGCGAAGCTGCTGTCATCGGCTGGGATGCCGTGGGCGAAGTCGTCGCCATCGGTGACAAGGTCACTGCCTTCGCCCCGGGCGACAAGGTCTGGTATGCCGGAGATCTCACCCGCGCCGGCACCAACAGCGAATTCCACCTGGTGGATGAGCGCATCGTCGGTCATGCGCCCAGATCCGTGGCGGCCCATGAGGCGGCTGCACTGCCGCTGACCACGCTGACCGGCTTCGAGATGCTGTTCGATCGTCTGCGTGTCACAGAGCCGGTGCCGGGTGCTGCACGGGCCATCCTGATCATCGGCGGGGCCGGAGGCGTGGGCTCCATCACCATCCAGCTGCTGCGTGAGCTGACCGACCTGACCATCATCGCCACGGCGTCACGCCCGCAGACCCGTGAGTGGGTGAAGTCACTGGGCGCGCATCACGTCATCGACCACAGCCAGCCGCTGCCGGCTCAGATCGAGGCATTGGGCATCGGTGCACCGGCCTTCGTGTTCTCGACCAACTTCTCCGAGCACTACGCGCCGCAGGTCGCCGAATTGATCGCGCCGCAGGGCCGTTTCGGCATGATAGATGACCCGGAGACCCTCGATGTGGTGCCGTTCAAGCCCAAGGCCGTGTCCATCCATTGGGAGCTGATGTTCACTCGCTCATTGTTCACCACCGCCGATATCACGCGTCAGGGCGAGATCCTCACCAAGGTGGCGGGTCTGCTGGACACTGGCAGAATCACCTCCACCGCGACGGAAACCTTCGGCACCATCAACGCCGAGAACCTCAAGCGCGCGCATGCCTTGCTGGAAAGTGGCAAGGCCAGGGGCAAGATCGTCCTCGAAGGCTTCTGATCGAAGCCACTGTTGAGGCGGTGATGTGAAAGGAGTGCGGCCGGTTACCCGGTCGCACTTTTTTTGTGATCAAGAGCGGCCAGGGTTCTTTCATGAGCGGCAGTCAGTCTGCTACCGAGTGTTCTCCGATCTTCTGCCATCTTGGCCAGATGAGCGATATCTGGCGTCAAGTGCTTGTCATTGAAGCGAAAGTCTCTAAACGGGAGGCGTATCTGACCGCAAATTGCGTTGCTGACACGTTATGCTGGTAGCGTGAATGGCGATCAACCCGTCTCGCTGCTTGTTGATGGCAATCATCGTTGCCTGAACCAGACTTGGCACGCCAGAGGCATCCAGCCTGATGAGGAGGCAAGACATGAATAAAGGGGCTTTGCGAGGGCTGACTCTGGCGTTGGCTGTGTTGTGCGCTTCAGCGGTGCAGGCCGCGGAAGACGGCAAGGACAGCGACGATCATCTCAAGAAGAAGCATGAAGCACTGGAAGGGCAGGCCAAGGCTCAGCGTGTCCAGGCCGAGCAGATGCGTGACCTCAAGCAGATCCAGAAGCAGCAACAGGCTCAGGAAGCTCAGGAGCAGCAGGAGGCTCAGGAGAAGAACCAGCAGCAGGGCGGACAGGAAGCTCTGGAGAGTGAGAAGCAGCAGGGGGCTCAGGAGAAGCACAAGGGGCCACAGGCAGAAAGGTCCGACGCCAGCTCGGCGGAGCGTGAGCCTCTGCTCAGACGGGGTGACCAGCTGCCTGATGCACTGGCCTCCGATGAGAGTCTGCGGGTGAAGGACTGGCAGCAATCCCGACTGCCCGAACCTGGCGAAGGGCAGCGCTGGATCCAGCTCAAGAGCGGTTATGTGTTGACGGATATCCAAAGTGGCATCATCGAAGAGATTCTTCTGGGGCCGTGACGCTGTGACACTGGCCCGATGCCTACGCGCGAGGCCGAGGATGTCGCTTTCTGCCAACATCGGCTGCCTTTCTTGCGACATGCGCGGGCATATCGTCAGAAAAAGTGAAGAGGACGCGTGGAGCTTGCAGTTTTCCCTTGCAGCCCACAGAATTATGGAACAGTGTTTTGTAATTCTTGACACCCCCCGTGTCCCGGCATGACAAGGAGAACGAACATGCGACACCGTACTCTGACAGCCCTCGGCATGGTCATTGCGCTGATGAGCGCTTCCGTGGTTCAGGCGGCACCTGACGATCGTGGTAATCGTGGACACGATCAGCAACACCAGCAACAGCGAAAGCAGCCGCAAGGCAATCAGCAAGGCAATCAGCAAGGACAGAAGAAACACGCCAAACAGCAACACGCCAAACAAGGGCATGGCCAGTCCCAAGCTGCACGCCATTCCAGTGGCCCCAAGAACTGGAAACGCGGTGACCACGTCTCGCGCGCTTACTACAACGACAAGCGTTACTGGGTCAGCGACTGGAAGGCCCATCACCTGTCCCGGCCGCCGGAAGGGCACCGCTGGTTGAAGGTGGATGGCCGCTACGTTCTGACAGCGGTCGCGACCGGCGTGATTACCTCGATCATTCTCGACCAGTGATCCGATACAGTACGATTCGCTGGCATATCCAGCAGAAGAGACAAGAAGGGCCTCCCGCAGGGAGGCCCTTCTGCGTATTGCCAACAGCCGTTCATCCTCTGCGCGCTGTTGCAATGATCCAGCACGTCACTATCGCGCTAGCAGCGCCTCCAATGTCTCGGCGACGCGCAGCAGCGCCACATCCTGGCCCTGAGGGCGTGACAACATCAGGCCCAGCGGTTCTTCGTTCTGTGGTGCTGGCGCCGGAATCGAGATCGAGCTGGCATCCAGGTAGTTGAAGACACTGGTGTTGCGCAGCGCGCGCTTGTTGAGCTGGGCGAAGAGCGCGCCATCCTGCTCCAGCAGGTCACGACGTGGGGCACGCATGGCAACGGTCGGCATCAGCACCGCATCGACATCCTGTACCTGCTGAGCGAAGCGTTGCTGGATGGCGGTACGCGGCCACAGGCGCGCCAGATACTCGCTGGAGGTGATGTCGCGCCCGCCGTTCAGGCGTTCGGCGATCAGCGGATCATACTGGGCTTCATGGGCAGCCAGTAGTTCGTGGTGCACGGCTGCTGCTTCCGGAATGACCAGCCCGCCGCGCTGATTGATGGCGTAAGCGGCCTCGATGGCCTCGACCGGCGCACGCTGGAGGCGAACCCCCAGCCCCTCGAGCCGTTCCAGCAGGGCGGCGAAGTCGGCGGCCACATCGGCGTCCACTTCATTGACCAGCTCGCTCTCCGGCACCAGCAGCGTCAGCGGGCGAGTGAGCGGCGTCACGTCAGCGATCTCACCGCTCAGGACTTCCCACAGCGTGCGACAGCAGGCGACGCTGGGCGCGATGGGGCCGATGCAGTCCAGGCTCGGTGACAGCGGGAAGGCGCCATCTCCCGGCACGCTGGCCTGTGACGGCTTGAAACCCGTGAGGCCACAGAAGGCCGCCGGAATCCGCAGCGAGCCGCCGGTATCGCTGCCCAGGGTCGCCGCGGCCAGCCCGAAGGCGACGGAGGCGGCACCGCCGGAAGTCGAACCGCCGGTGATGCGCTCGGCGTCGAAGGGGTTGGGCGGCGTGCCGATGTGGGGGTTGAGGCCCAGACCAGAGAACGCGAATTCGCTCATGCTGGTGCGGCCGGCATGCAGGATGCCGGCGGCTTTCAGGCGGCTCAGTGCCACAGCGTCCTGATCGGCTGGGTGATTTCCGGCCAGTGCCCGCGAGCCTGCCAACGTCGTCATGCCGGTCTCGTCGAAGAGGTCCTTGATCGAGACCGGAACCCCCCCCAGCGGCAACGACGTCGCAGTCGCCTTGAGTTGCTGCTGAGCGGTGGCCTGTACGTTCATGGCCGCATCGTCGCGGCTGATGATGCTGTGGCTTGCACTCTCACCCAGGGCCTGATGGCGCTCGGCAAGCACCGTGGCAGTCTGCTCGGGGCCGAAACTGCCTGTCTGGTAGGCCTCCAGCAACTGCGTCAGCGTGCGCTGGCGGGGCGGGCGTGCCCAGAATTCACGCGCCTGCTCAAGACGCTTGCTCTCATCACTCATGCCACCACCTCAAGTTCTTCCACCTCATAACGGTGCTCGATGCGACGACCGGTCTGCGGGTCGATCAGACGCATGGTAAAGCTCGGGCTGGGGCGGATGCCACCGATCGCCGGTACGGTGCCGCACAGCAGCACGCTGTTGGGGGCCAGGCTGCCGTCCTTGGCGATGCCGGCCGGCAGGCGCTCCATCAGGGTGGCGACCGGCAGCAGCTCGGCGAGGGTTCCCTGCTGATAGCGCACGGTCTTGCCGGCGTCTTCGATCTCGCTTTCGATCTCGAGGCTGTCCCAGTGGTCGATGACCTCACTGAGCTTCCAGGCATGGCGGGCAATCGGCTTGGCGCACAGCTGCTTGGATTCGGCGACGCCGACGGCTTCGAGTTTGCGGTCGGTGTGGTCCGAGGCGATCGTCACCCACAGGGTGCCTTCGGCGTCGCTGACCAGACAGGTCTCGACTTCACCGGAGCCTTCGCCGCCGAGCATCGCGACCTGAGAGGCCTGGGTCAGGGTCTCGCGGGTCACGCGGTAGAACAGCGGGGTCTGGGAGGGCGGCGCCACGCCCAGCAGCTTGAGCTCGTCGATATGGTGCTGCACGCCCGCCTGGTCGCGTCCGGCCCAGCCGGCAATCGCGACTCGCTGGACATCAAGGGTGAATTCGCCGTTGTCATGGGTAAAGGTCAGCATGGGGATCGCTCCGTTATCGGGGGTTGTCGTTGTTCTGTGCAAGAAGTCTGAGTGAACGGTGTTGCGTCAATGACACCTGCCGGCTTGCCAGCAGGTGTCAGGCAAAAGCGGCTTTACAGCGCTGAAGGCAGCCACAGCGCGATCTGCGGGAAGGCCACCAGCAACGCTGCCATCACCAGCATCGCACCCAGATATGGCAGGGTACCGATGATGACGTCGGCGAAGGCTTCGCCACGCCGTGAAGCCTGCACGATGTAGAGGTTCAGCCCGACGGGTGGGGTGATCAGTGCCAGCTCGACGAACAGGATCATCACGATGCCGAACCACACCTTGTCGTAACCGGCCGCGGCGATCAGCGGGGTGACGATGGGGATGGTGATGACCATCAAGGACAGGGTCTCGATGAAGAAACCGAGCACGATGAACAGCGCGATCACCGCCATCAGCAGCGCGAAGGGCCCCAGGTCGTAGGCTTCGAGCAGGCCGGTGACCTGCTGGACCATGCCGGAGGAGGCCAGCGCGAAGTTGAGGAAGGAGGCCGCCATGATGATGAACAGGATCATCGAGGTGGTCTTGACGGTGCCGTCCAGTGCGCGGCTGATCATCGCCATATTCAGCGTGCGGTTGATGGCGGCGAGGCCCAGCGAGGCCAGCACGCCGATGGCGGCGGCTTCGGTCGGGGTCGCCCAGCCCAGATAGATGGAGCCGACGATGACGATGAACAGCACCAGCAACGGCAGCAGGAACGACAGGCTCTTGATGCGGGTGCTCCAGCTCGCGCTCTGGCGCGGGCCGCCCAGTGACGGCTTCCAGACACACAGCAGCAGCGAAGCCAGCATGAAAAGTGCCGCCAGGCCGAGGCCCGGCACCAGACCGGCCATGAACAGCTTCGGGATGGACGTCTCGGTCAGGAAGCCATAGACGATCAGGTTGATCGACGGTGGAATCAGGATGCCCAGGGTGCCGCCCGCGGCGATGCTGCCGCAGAACAGCTTGGCGTCATAGCCGAGCTTCTTGCCCTGGGGCAAGGCCACGGTCGAGACCGTCGCCGCCGTGGCCACCGAGGAGCCGGAGGTCGCCGAGAACAGCGCAGAGGTGGTGATGTTGGCGTGCAGCAGGCCGCCCGGCAGCCAAGACAGCCAGTGGTCCATGGCGCGGTAGGCCTTCTCGGCGATGCCGGCACGTACGATGATCTCGCCCATCAGCACGAACAGCGGAATCGCGATCAGCAGGAAGGAGTCCGCGGCAGACCACAGGTTCTGGCCCAGCGCCTTGGTCAGCGGGAAGAAGGAGTAGAACTGGTCGATCCCGAAGGCGAGCAGGAAGAGCGTGACCGCAACGGGAATGCCGGCCAGCAGCAGGGTGAGGATACCCACCGAAAGAAAGCCCAACATCAGCGAGTCTCCTTGGTCGTGGAGGCAGCCTGGGCCAGAGCCCCTTCGCTTTCTCCGTGATCGGGGCCGGCCAGCGTCTCGAGCGTGGTGGTGTCACGCAGACAGGCGGCAACGAGAACGCGCAGTCCCAGCACGCTGGTGGTGATCGCGAACCAGGCATAGCCGGACAGCCACAGCAGCTGCGGAATCCACAGCGGTGTGGCCAGCGGGGTGTTGGCAGTGGAGCCGTTGCTCAACGACTTGCCGAGCACCGGCCAGGCATTGATCAGAATCACCCAGGCCACCAAGTTCAGTGCCAGCATCGCGAGGATATCCAGGGTATGGCGCGAGAAGGCCGGCAGCTTGCCGTGCACGACATCGATACGGATGTGGGCGCGCTCCATCAGGGTGTGGGAAAGGCCCCACGCCGAGAGCATCGCCAGCACGTACCCGGCATATTCGTGCACGCCGGGCAGCGGATGATTGAACAGTTGGCGCATCAGGATCTCGGCGCCGATGAAGACCACGACGGCCAGCAGCAACAGCCCCATCAGGCGTGCGGCGTGGCGTGATATCGCGCGTGTCAGCGACACGAGGACATCGAGTGCGTGAAGGAAGGAGTTCATGAGTCGGGTCCTGCTGGGGGCTGAACGAGGATGATCCGTGCCAATGAGGCGAGGTCCGGGGCGTTCAGCGCCGTGTCTCTGGGGAGCATGTCTGCCGTATTCGGGCAGGGCGGGGCTATCAGCCCCTGCCCACGAGCGAATTTACGCGTGCAGGGGCCGGTGGATCACTCCGCGGTGGCGGTCAGGCCGACGACCTTGCCGACACTCTCGTTCCAGGTCTTGCGCGTCTCGGCATCGACACGCGCCGCCCAGGCTGGCAGGACGGTGTCTTCGAGCGCCGCACGAGCACGCTTGGCATCGTCATCGCTGAAGTCGACCAGCGTCATGTCGGCGCTCTTGCCCAGCGGACAATCGCCTTCGCCGGTCAGGCAGGCCACGCCACGCGCGGTCTCGCCACGCGCGTTTTCCCACACCGGCGCGGTGAACTCGCTGTCCACCTGTTGCTGGATAAGCGTCTGGGTCTCGGCGCCCAGGCCCTGCCACTTGTCCTGATTGATGGCGGTGATCACGTAATCCCAACCCCCCAGTGGCAGCGGCATCAGGTGGCTGGACACTTCATGCCAGCCGGCGCTGTAGCCAGAGAGTGAACCGGTGACGGCGCAGTCGATGACGCCACGCTCCAGGGAGCCGGGCACCTCGTTGAAGGCGATGTTGAGGCTCTGTGCCCCCAACGCCTCGATGAACTCACCGGTGGAGCGGCCGCTGGCACGTACCTTCTTGTCCTGCAGGTCATCGAGCCCTTCGATCGGCGTATTGCAGAACAGCACCTGAGCCGGATACGGCACGATGGCCAGCACGTGGCTGTTGAAGCGCTTGTTCATGGTGGACTCCGCCAGAGGGCGGAAGGCCTCGGCGACCTGCTGTGCTTCCTCGGCAGTGGGGGCCATCATCGGCAGATCCAGCCCTTCCAGTTCCGGCGCATCGGACACGGTGTAGTCGGCCACGGTCATGCCGACATCGAAGACACCATCGCCCAGATAGCGATAGACGTCAGAGCCGGGGATGCCCATCTGATCGAAGGTGGTCACCTGGGTGCTGAGATCGCCATTGCTGGCGGCCGGGAGGGTTTCGCTCCAGAACGGCTTCTCGAACTGACGGTTGAGCTCCAGGCTGCTCCAGCTGCCTACCACGTTGAGGGTGTCGGCAGCATTGGCGCTACCGGCGGCGAGTGCGAGACCAAGGGCGGAGAGGGCAAAACGTGTCTTCATGGGAATCACCATTGTTGTTGTGCATCTGGTGTTATCGAAAGAATCTGACGGTCTTGTCTGTTGCGGAGCAGGTCCGTGGCTCCCACAAGCGGTCATCCGTATTTGAGGCGATGATTGGGGATATCGGTGATCAGCATGTGGCCTGGGCAGTGTGCGATGGCCAACGGCAGGCGGGCATTCTCCAGCGCCAGTTGTGGTGTGACGCCACAGGCCCAGAACACCGGGAGGTCACCTGTCTCAAGCGTAGGCGCATCGCCGAAGTCGGGGCTTTCGATATCGGAAATACCGATCAAGGCGGGGTCGCCCAGATGGACGGGCGCACCGTGCACTCGAGGCATGTCGGTAGTGATCTGGATCGCGCGAATGGCGTGTGCCGCCGACATCGGGCGCAGGGACACCACCAGGTTGCCATGGAAGCGACCGGCACTGATCAGCGGGATATTGGTGCGATACATCGGCACGTTGCGCTTCAGGCGCGCATGGCGAACCTCAACACCCTCGTTGAGCAGCGCCTCTTCGAACGAGAACGAGCAGCCGATGGAAAACGCCACGAAATCGCTCTGCCACAGGGCGGCGATATTCTCACGCGTTTCCTCAAGCTTGCCGTGGCGGTAGATGTGATAGGCCGGCAGATCATGGCGCAGGTCGATGTTCTCACCTAGCCCTGTCGGGGCGGGAGAACCGACGGCCGTGACATCCAGCAACGGGCAGGCCTTGGGATTGGCTTGGCAGAATTGCAGAAATTCGCCAGCAGCCTCGGCTGGCAGGATGATCAGGTTGGTCTGGGCGTAACCGGCAGCGATACCGCTGGTGTGGCTGGCCCAATGACCGCTGCGGATCTGTTCGCGTGCCTCGCGGGGGGACGACGCGGCACTGAGAAGTGTCTGGGGCATCGTAGGGGCTTCTTGTGAAGTTGTTGTTGTCTGTCTTCACCATAAGAAGCGCATTCGGATAAATCCAATCGATTTTTATCGAGTTAACACATCGGAAATTCCTTTCATGTGTGGAACGGCGTTAGCCTGTAAAGCAGATAGCGATGAAAGTTAGATATTCCTATCCTCAAATATAAAAATTGTCCAAGAAATGACCATCGGCGGTTACTCAAAGACAATGTAAGCCATTTTAATGTCAAACAAATCCTGAAATTAGTATTGACGGTATGATGGTTAAAAAGTATCTTTCGCGCTCAATAATAATGCAATTGACCAGGTACATGTTCTGAATGCAGGTTAGGGATATCCCAATACGCAAGGGGAAGCAATGAAAACCAAATATATCGTGGGCGCAATGATCAGCGTGTTGAGCTTGTCAGGCTGCGCCACAATAGTCGGCGAAAGGGATGAGTCAATTACATTGAATAGCTCTCCCAGCAATGCTGATATACTCATTACCGATGAAAAGGGACAGGAAGTTCTCTCGGCTACAACCCCCTCGACTGTTCAGCTTAAGAAGTCGGATGGTTCCTATTTCGGTGGCAAGACCTACACCGTGGAAGTTACAAAAGCTGGCTATGATTCGCGTACGATCACTATCGAATCGTCGGCCAATGGCTGGTATATCGCCGGAAACCTTCTCTTTGGTGGTTTGATTGGCTATTTGATAGTGGATCCTCTGACTGGTGCTATGTACAACCTCTCACCAAACGACATCAACGCCTCTCTTGATGAGAGTGTTGCACGAGCTGAAGATGGGGGAAAAGTTCTCAATGTCGTGTTGCTGGAAGATGTTCCAAGCCGGTTGCGAGATGAAATGGTCCTCATCGGACAAGCTTGATTCAAGAAGCCCCGCAGTGCGGGGCTTTTTTTTGGGTAGTAGTGATTTTCTTACCGCGCATGGCCCCCGAGGAGGATTTTCAGGGCAGCTTCCGTAATGCCTCGAAGGTGATAATGGTTACGTTGGAAGCGCACCAGAGTAGCTTTTGAATGCCTCGACCCCCCCCCTGCAATTGGGATATTACCCTTGATGGATATGCGCCTCCTGATCCTGGCGGGCGATCTCGATGGCAAGCTCGCAGACGCCTTCGGCGAGGGCACTTTCCATATGGGTCGGCCAGGAGGCGGTGAAGGTCAGTTCGGGGAGGTCGCAAGGCAGACTGAGCAGGGTGCCCTGGCGGATTTCCTCGGCGACGATGCGAGGCGGGATGGCGCCGACGCCCAGGCCATCCAGCGTCATGCGCACGATGGTCCACAAGGAACTTGAGCAATGCAGCTTCACGTCATCCAGCCCCATCTGATGGAGCATGGAGCCAAGTTCATGGTGAGGCCGGCTGTTGCGGGCAAACGAGATCAGCGGCAGGTGATTCAGGCGTCGCAACGAAAAGTTGTCTTCTGTGAAGCCCAGCGCGGGACTGATCACGAAGCCCATGGTGTAGTTGCAGAGAAAACGATTGAGCACGCTCTCTGCCGTCACCGGCCCCATCAGAAAGGCGAGGTCAATATCGCCGGCGGTGAGCATGGCGGCAAGCCCCGGGGAGCTATCGACCTCGAGCTCCAGCGTGAGATCCGGATAGCGGCGTGCCAGTTCGGCCAGAAAGCCGGGTAGCCAGCTATGTGCGACGGTCTCGACGACACCCAGTCGCAGCACGCCCTGGAAGGGCGTATTCAGCTCCATCATGGATAGCGCTTTCTGGCGCGCTTCCAGAAGCGCCTCGGCGTGGCGATAGAATTCACGCCCCTTGAGCGTCGGCTGTACCGGCCGGCGAGTGCGCTCCAGCAGGCGGGTTTCCAGTGTGGTTTCCAGCTTGTTGATGCGTTCGGAAATCGAGGGCTGGGTCAGATGCAGGTGCTGGGCGGCCAGCCGGAACGACCCCAGGCGCGTGATCCACACGAAGGCTTCCACTTCCTTGAAATCGAACATGGCCAGATCCTGTCGTGATTGATGCCGCAAGCTTGAGGCTCACATTACCACTCGTTGAGAAATTGCGTTCTCGGTGACGTACATTCCGGTACGATATGGAGCATCGAGAAATGTGTATTTTCAGGAAAAGGAATGATGATGAAGTCTAGCGTGCGAGTTGTCAGCCTGGTGATGCTGAGTGCCCTTTTCGTGGCAGGTTGCAGTTATACACCGGCGCGGATCGATGCCGAGCCAATCATCGAGATCGGTGATGGACACCACGACCACAAGCGTGGAGGCGGTGACTTCTGCCCGCCGGGGCAGGCCAAGAAAGGTAACTGCTGATCACGTCGAACCAGAAGGAGCCGCTCATGCGGCTCCTTTTTCGTTGTCGATCGCTATCTGATATGGGCCTCTGGAGTCGTTTGATCTGCAAGGATATCCTGAGTGATCCGAGTCTTGCCTCTTCCTCCACTGCTGCTGGCGGGTACCGTATTCCATGCTCAATCCCAAGGCGCTGACAGCGCTGAATGAAATCATCCGCCGGGGCTCACTGCGCCGAGCGGCGCGGCATTTGAATCTCGACCCTTCCGCGGTGAGCCGCCAGATCAAGCAGCTGGAAGAAGAGGTGGGTGTCGCGCTGTGCGAGCGCAGTGAGACGGGCATGCGCGCCACCCAGGCAGGGGTGTTGCTGCTGGATCACTTTCATCGCCAGCAGGCGGCGGAGGCGGCAGCGCTCTCGCAGCTGAGCGCCTTGCAGGGTCTTCGCAGCGGTGAGGTAAGAATCGCGGTGGGCGAAGGCTTCATTGCCGACCTGATCTCGCTGCCCTTGCAGAGCTTCATGGCGCGTCATCCGGGTATCGAGGTGGTAGTGCGCATGGCGGGGGTGAATGAGGCGACCGAGCTGCTGCGCGACTTCGAGGTGGATATCGCGCTGCTCTACGCCCCGCCCGTCGATCCGATTCTCTGCTGTCATGTGGAGACCTGCCAGCCGCTTGATCTGATCGTGCCGACGGAGCATCCGCTACTCGAGATCGCAGAGCCGTTGACGCTTTCGCAGGTAGCGCAATGGCCGCTGGCGTTGATCGATGAGTGCACCGGCATGCGCCAGATGGTCAATCAGGCGGCGCAGCAGGAGCGCGTCTCGCTGCGTGCACAGTTGCGCACCAACTCCGTGTCGGTGCTCAAGAATTTCGTGCGTTCGGGAATCGGCGTGACCTTCATGCCGGAGTTGAGCGTGGTGGAAGAGCTGCGGCGTGGCGATATCTGCCTGCTGCCGATGCAGCACCCTGCGCTGGCACAGACCCGCGCGCAGATGTGTACGCGGCGAGGACGTGAGATGACGGTGGCCGTCGAGGCCTGCGTCACTCATCTTCAGCAGGGTCTGCGATTCTTTACCGCGGATGCGCCACGCCTGCTGGGCAAGTGATAATTGTTGCGTCCAGTCATTCGGGAGTCTCGTATCAGAAGTTGGGCAGGGTGATATCTCATGACGACAATTTCTGATACGAGGACTTCCTCCGATGCTGAGCCCCCTCAAGAAAGCACTGGCGCTGGCAGCGCTTCCTTTCAGCCTGCAGGCCCAGGCCTATGAGATAGAACCTCTCGGAGAGGGGCTCTATCGCTTCATTGATGACAGGCATCGCTCAGTATTCATGATCACCGATCACGGCGCGCTGGTGACGGACCCGATGAATCACGCTGCGGCGAGCTGGTTGAACAACGAGATCAAGGAACGCTTCGACACTCCGGTTCGCTATGTGGTGTATAGCCACAACCACAGTGATCACATCTATGGAGGCGAGGCCTTCAACACCCCGGAGACCACCTTCATCGCGCACCGGCTGGCAGCTCAGGATATCGCCAATACCCGGGCGAAGGCCGTGCCGCCGGATCTCGTCTTCGATGATGAAATGACCTTGCGCCTGGGCGGCAAGGAAGTCCAGCTGCGGTATCACGGACCGAATGACGGGCGCGGGTCGATCAGCATGTACTTCAAGAACCACGCCACGATGTTCGTGGTGGACTGGATCGTCATCGGACGCATGCCGTGGCAGAAGCTCTGGAGCTACGATATCCAGGGCATGATCAACTCGACGCGTGAAGTGCTGGAATACGACTTCGATACCTTCGTTGGCGGGCATGCCGAGATCGGTGATCACGCCGATGTCGAACGCTACCTGGCCTATCTGGAGTCACTGTATTCCCAAGTGACGGAAGGCATTCTCGCCGGCAAGTCACTCGAGCAGATCCAGCAGGAGGTCGATCTCTCCGAGTACAGTGATCTGGCCCAGTATGAGCAATGGGTCGGCCTCAACATCGAAGGCGTGCATGAGCGCCTGATGGAAGAGTCCGGCATGGGTTGGCGCGGTGATCTCAAGGGGGAGCATACCCACTGACGATGTAGCGCCTCGTTCAGCCCTGCTTCGCTCAACACTGCTTCGTTCAGCACAGCCCCGCCGTGTCATTGAAATGGCCCCGAAAGCTCCGATTTTCGGGGCCGTCTTGGTCTTTGGGTACGTCAGGTCTTTGGATATGTCAGGTCTGTGAGAACGCCAAGCCAGAGTTGGGCTTGTCAGGTCTATTAGGTGTAGACGAAAAAACAACACCTAGGCGATTGATTAGTCTACAGCGACAACGCTACTTTCGAGGTGTGAAGGCGGAAGTCTCTCACCTTGACAGGCCGCAGGGCCGTACTGCCAAAGGCGGCGCCACTCCCGCCGCATACAACGAATATTTACAACAACAAAAGGGAATCCACATGTCCTTGTCCAAGACATCTCTGCTGCGCAAGACGCTTACCGGTTCCACTCTGGTGCTCAGCCTGCTGGCGGCCAGCGTGCAGGCCCAGACCATCAATCTCAGCTACAACGGCGCACCGGATGCCGACAAGAACGCGGTGCATGTCTTCGCCAGCAATCTGAAGACACTGGTGGAAGAGAAGACCGATGGCGAGCTGGAACTCAAGCTCTATCCCAACAGCATGCTGGGTGAGGAGCAGGAGCGCATGGAGCAGGTGATCAGCTCACCGGGCCTCAACATCGCCTCCTTCGCGGGCATGGCACCCATCGTGCCGGAAGTCTATGTCAGCGCGACACCGTTCATGTTCGACGGCTTTGAGGATGCCCGCCGTTTCTTCGATGAAGGTCAGTACTGGCAGCAGGTGCAGCAGCTATTCAGCGAGCGCACCAATGGCGCCGAGATTCTGGCTGTCGTGGAGGAAGGGGGCTTTCTGGCCTTCACCAATGACAAGCGCCCGATCACCAGCCCCGATGACTTCGAAGGGCTTCGCTTCCGTGCGATGGACCCAAGCCAGGTAGCGCTCTATGAGGCCTTCGGTGCCTCGGGCACGCCGATTCCGTGGACGGAGGTCTACATGGCGCTGCGCACCGGGGTGGCGGATGGCCAGATGAACCCGCCGATGTACATCCTGCTGGGCAGTCTGCAGGAAGTGCAGAAGTACCTGACGCTGGCCAACATCCAGTACTCCGATCAGTTCCTGGTCGCCAATGGTCAGCTGTTGGAGGGTCTGTCGGACGAGGAGCGCACGGCACTGCTCGAGTCAGTCAAGGAAGCCAATGCCCAGGCCCGTCAGGACAACCAGAATCAGGTCGAGTCACGCATCGCCTCGCTGGAAGAGCAGGGCATGCAAGTGATCCGCCCGAGTGAGGCGGACCTCGAGGCATTTCGCAGCAAGGGCCAGCCGGCCTATCTGGAATGGCTCAAGAGCCAGGACATCGCCCCAGAGCTGATCGACACCGCGATGAAGGATGCTGGCCTGTCCTCGTGATGGCCCTTTGCGATGACCTGTCGCGATGGTCTGTTGCGATGAACTGACACGTTGACTCGGTGAAAGGCGAGTGACGCTCAGCATCAGTGAACCTCTCGCTGCGGTACCCGGTGCCCGGGCAAGGATAGTCCGGGCATCGAGGCTCTGAATTTCCCTCCTTGCTGGTGGATTGCGGTAAATGACTTCCATGACTCCTTCACGACAGCTTTCCCTGCGGGAAGGCCTGCTGCTTGCCTGTGGCCGCGTGACACTGGCGATAGCGGCAGTACTGCTGGCTTCCACGGTGCTGATCATGCTTTACGGCGTGGTGATGCGCTATGTATTGGGCGGCGCCCCCATCTGGGTCGATGAGCTGACCCGCTATCTCATCATCGCCAGTGTCATGCTGGCGATCGGCGTCGTCTGGGCAGAAGGGGCGCATATGCGTGTGGCGCTGCTGGAGCGGCGTCTGCCTACGCGCATGGCCAAGGTACTGATCCATTACCAATGGTGGCTGACGCTGGTGCTGATGGCCGGCGCGACCTGGATGACCTGGCACTACGCCATGTCGGCAAGCATGTTCCGCACCATGGGGCTGGGTATCAGTCGCAGCGTGCCGATGCTCTCGATGCCGATCGGCTTCGCGTTGATCACGCTGCAGGTCCTGCTGCATGGCCCACGGCCGTTGAGATCCCAGACACTGGAGATCGCACCGGACGAGGAGGCTGCCGGCCTTCCGGCGCATGATGAAAAGACAGGAGGACCGCGCACATGATCTGGGCAATGTTGGCCATCTTCGTCGTGCATGTCCTGCTGGGCCTGCCGCTGTTTCTCTCCTTGCTCGCCACCGCCGTGACCGGCTTCCTGTTCATCGACCTCTCGATGCTGGAGCGCCTCGGGCCACAACAGTTCTTCGGTGGCATCAATGCCTTCTCGCTGATGGCGATTCCGCTGTTCATCCTCGCTGGCAACCTGATGAACATCAGTGGCCTGACCGAACGCCTCATGCGCCTGGCACGCCTGATGGTCGGGCATCTTCGCGGTGGCATGGGCCATGTCAACGTCGTTTCCAGCGTGTTCTTCGCGGGTGTGAATGGTTCGGCGGTCGCCGATACCTCCGCGCTGGGCTCGCTGCTCGTGCCGGCCATGCGCAAGGAGGGGTATTCGACTTCCTTTGCCGCAGGCCTGACAGCAGGTAGCTCGTTGATCGGGCCGATCATCCCGCCCAGCATCTTCATGATCCTCTACGCCTCGCTGACCAATACCTCCGTGGGCAGCCTGTTTCTGGCCGGTGTCGTACCGGGTCTGGTACTGGCGGTGGCGTTCATGGCGATGAATGCCTGGTATGCCCGACGTCATGGCCTGCAGGCACGCGGTCAGGCACCGGCACGCAGTGAAGTGATTGCGGCGGTCATCGGTGCGCTGCCTGCGCTGGTGGCACCAGTGATCATCGTCTCCGGCATCGTGCTGGGCATCGTGACCCCGACCGAATCTGGCGCCTTGATCGTCGCTTACGTGCTGCTCTGCGGGTTGTGCCAGGGGCCGCTCAAGCTTGTCGAGGTGTGGGGTGCCATCAAGGATACAGCGCGTCTGACCAGTGCCATCTTCGTGATCATGGCGGTGTCATCCATCGTCAGCTGGCTGCTGTCCTATGCCCAGGTGCCCAATCAGTTCGTGGCATTGCTGACACCCTATATCGACAGCCCGATCCTGATCCTGTTGCTGCTCAGCGCCATCACCTTCGTCACTGGCATGTTCATGGAGGAAGTCTCGGCCTTGATGTTGCTGACGCCGATCTTCGTGCCCGTGGCCATGGCCGCCGGCATCGACCCCGTGCACCTGGGGGGCATCATCACGCTCAATATCACCATCGCGTTGATCACGCCGCCGATGGGCGCATGCGTGTTCGTGGCCGCCGCGGTCAGCAAGCTCGAGATCACCTCACTGTTTCGTACCATCTGGCCGTTCGTGCTGGTGGCGGTCGCGGTGCTGCTGATGCTGATCATCTTCCCGCCTCTTACCCTGTGGTTGCCGACCCTGTCTGGATAACAACTCATGACGTCAACATTGAACCGCCCAATCCCTCCCATCCCGAGTCATGACGAGCCGGACTGGACACAGGTCACCCGAATCCCCGTCAAGAGCTGTGACAGTACTCTGGTGCCGACCAGCCTCGGGCCGTCATGTCTGAAGGTCTATCCCGCCTACGCGCGCCTCGGTATCCCCGGGGCAGTCAATGAATGTCTGGTACGGCGCGCGGTGTATCAGCGCCTGTTGCAGGCCGCGCGCGCATTGCCGGAAGGGCTGTCGTTGGTGGTGATGGATGGTTGGCGCCCCTGGCGGGTGCAGCAGTACCTGTTCGAGACGCTATACCAGTCGCTCAAGACGCATGATCCTGAGCTGGATGAGGGGCAGCTGCTGGCGCGTACGCGCGAATTCGTCTCTCTGCCCAGCCGTGACCCGGATGCGCCGAGCCCACATCTCACCGGCGGCGCCGTCGATGTCACCCTGTGTGACGCCGATGGCTTGCTGCTCGAGATGGGAACGCTGTTCGACGAGGCGACACCCGAGTCCCATGCGGATCATTTCGAGCGCCATCCGCCTGCCGGCGATACGCCCCAGGCCGAGGCACGCGACAACCGGCGTCTGCTCTATCACGTCATGTCCGAGGCCGGTTTCACCAATCTGCCCAGCGAATGGTGGCACTTTGATTACGGTGATCAGCTCTGGGCCTGGTACCGCGGCGAACCCGAGGCGCTGTTCGGTCCGGCGGAGATGGACAGCATCGAGAGTCTATGGAAACGCTCACTGGCGTGAAGGTGTCTGAAAATGCCTGACAGCCGCTAGCCTGCAAGACACGAAAGCCCCGCTCGATGACGACTCGAGCGGGGCTTTCTTTTCAGCAATGTGCGTGATCAAGGATCAGCGAGCCGTGCCTGTTGGCTCAGCTGACGATCTCGGCCTGATCGAGCATGGCGTGGAAGAGCACGTTGCAGCCGGCGTGCAGGTCCTTTGGCGCCGCGTTCTCGATCTCGTTGTGGCTGATGCCGCCTTCGCAGGGCACGAAGATCATGCCGGCGGGGGCGATACGGCCCATGAAGATGGCGTCATGGCCGGCGCCGCTGACGATATCGAGATGCGAGTAGCCGAGCTGGCTGGCGGCATTGCGCACCGCGTTCACGCAGTTGTCGGCGAAGTGTTCTGGCACGAAGTCGGCAGTGGGGGTGAGCTCGAAGGTCAGACGATGCCGCTGGCTGACGGCCTCGACGACCTCTTTCAGCTCCGCGACCATCGCGGTGAGGGAGTCGGGTTCCAGCGAGCGCAGGTCGATGGTCATGTTGACCTGTCCCGGAATGACGTTGCGTGAGCCGGGATGGACCTGCATCACGCCTACGGTACCGCGGCCATGCGGCGCGTGATCGATGGCGATGCGATTGACGGCGACGGTGATCTCAGCCGCGCCGAGCATGGCGTCCTGGCGCAGTGACATGGGCGTGGGTCCCGCGTGCGCCTCCTGACCGGTCAGGGTCAGATCGAACCAGCGCTGGCCCAGCGCGCCCATCACCACGCCGATGGTGATCTCTTCATCTTCCAGAATCGGGCCCTGCTCGATATGGCTCTCGAAGAAGGCGCGCACGTTCTCGCGGGGGATCTCATCGCTGCCGCGATAGCCGATGGCGTCCAGTGCCTCACCGGCGGTCACGCCGTCGCTGTCCTTCTGGGCGAGCATCTCATGCAGTGACAACTGGCCGGTATGCACGCCGGACCCCATCATGCAGGGCGCGAAGCGGCAGCCTTCTTCATTGGTCCAGACCACCACCTCCACCGGGCAGCGGGTCTTGATGTCGTGCTGGTTGAGGCTGCGCAGGACCTCGAGCCCGGCCATCACTCCGAAACAGCCATCGAACTTGCCACCGGTCGGCTGGGTGTCGATGTGGCTGCCGGTCATCACCGCCGGCGCATCCGGGTCGGTGCCGGCGCGGCGCGCGAAGATGTTGCCGATGGCATCGATACGGATCGTGCAACCCTCGGCCTTGCACCATTGAATGAAGAGGTCGCGCGCCTGGCGGTCCAGTTCGGTCAGCGCCTGGCGGTTGACGCCACCCTTGGGGGTGGCGCCCAACTCGGCCAGGGTCATCAATGATTGCCACAGGCGATCGCTGTCGGTGCGCAGCTCGTTCAAGGTATTCGCTGGCGATGTGTCCATCTGGGCAGTGGTCATCGGCTTGTTCCTTTCGTGGATATTGTTGTTGTGCTTTCGGCTCCGGTTTCGGCCCCGGTCTCGGTCCTGGCCCCGGTTTCGGTCTGGATTACGGCTTCGGGTCAGGTTCTGCTGTCAGCCATCAGTTGCGCCGGAGTGACGAGCAACTGATCGGCCATTTCCACCTCGAGTGCCGTCATATGGTGCTCGGCATCCTGCATGTGCTCCGTCATGAGCTGACGGACCTGTTCGTGATCCTGCTGGCGGAACGCCGTGATCAGGCCGGTGTGGTAATGCTGATTGGCCTGGTCGAACTGCTTGCGTTCCGGCAGGTAAGCCTTCTTGATGACGACCAGCTCATGCAGCATGTCGTTGAGGAACTGGCACATGAAGCTGAGCAGCGGGTTGGGACAGGCGCGGGCCAGCACCTGATGGAATTCGATTTCCAGAAAGCGCTGGCGCCGCTGGTCCTCGTCCTGCGGTTGATGGCAACTGCAGTCATGGACATTGTTCTCAAGCGCCTCCAGGTCTTCTTCGCTGAGCAGGCCCACCACCGAGACCGCCATCTCGACTTCCAGCAGCCGACGCAACTGATAGACCTGGGCGCCATTGAGCGTCTTGAAATGCAGGAAGCTTCTCAGCATGCGGCTGGCCGGTTCCATGCTCGGCGCATTGAGCACGGCGCCGCCATTGGGCCCCGTCTTCAGGGTGATCAAGCCCTCGACCTCGAGAATCTTGAGGGCTTCACGCAGGGTGCCCTTGGCGCAGCCGTACTGGGCCATCAGCGCCTTCTCGTTGGGCAGTCGGTCGCCTTCGCTCAACCCGTCTCGCACGATGCTGCGCCTCAGATCATCACTGATCAGCTCGGCCAGCTTCTGCCGCCTGGGCAGGGGAGTGCCAGAGGCGTTGGCGCTGGTGCGTGAAGTGTCCGAGGGGGAGGGCGATGTCGGCATGCGATGTCCTGAGCGGCAGCGAGTCAGTTATATTTATTCGTATAAATAAGCTTTAGTCGCGGACTCGAGCGCTGTCAAACCCCAAGGTGGCTTCAAGCGTTGCGCAGGCGATCACGCCCATGACGCGTCGCATCAAAGGCCGTGCATTGACGTAGTCCTGCGTGCCAGTCTTGAAAAGCGCCTGGCCTGACATAAGGTTTCCATATTCGACCCCGCTAAAGGAGGCCCTATGGAAACGCATGATCCTCAGCGAACACGCGATGCCGATATCATCATCGTCGGTGGCGGCGCCGGCGGACTGGAGCTGGCGGTTCGTCTTGCCAAGGAAGGCCACAAGGACGTCTTGCTGATAGACCGCGACACCAGTCATGTATGGAAGCCACGACTGCATGAGATTGCGGCGGGCCTCGGGCGGCGACAGGTCGATGAGCTGGGGTATGCCGGCCTGGCCGAGCAGTGGGGGTTCCGCTATGAATGCGGCACGCTCGAGAGCGTCGACCCTGAACAGCAACAGATCACCCTGGCCGCGATTCCGGGCAGGGAAGATCAAGCGAGTGCCGAGGTGCCGACGCGTGTCAGGGGCTATCGTCAGCTGGTACTGGCCTTGGGCGGTGTGACGCCGGACATGGGTGTCGAGGGCGTGCTGGAGCATGCCTGTCTGCTGGATTCCCCCGACGACGCCGAGCGCATCGCCCAGCAGTTCTCGCGTGGCCTGCTGGCCAACCATGTGGCGATGGAAACAGCACCGACAGGCGATGCTGGTCTGTCAGCCAACCAGGGTAGCGTCGAGGGTGGCGCCAAGGATTCCTCCGGGCGGCCATATCAGGTGGTGATAGTCGGTTCTGGCGCCACCGGTGTCGAACTGGCCGCCTACCTGCATGAGGCGCGCGGCATGCATGATGCTCCTGCCCCCAAGGGCGCGAAGGTCGAGATCACGATTCTCGAGGCCACCGAGACCTTCATGCCCGGTGTCTCACAGGAACTGCGCGAGTCGATCCATCAGCGACTCGAGGAGCAGGGCATCAATATCGAGCTGTCTCGTCAGGTCGCCAAGGTGTCCCCCAGCAGTGTCGAGATCAGTGAAGGCGACGAATCGGTGACGCGGGAGGCGGACCTGGTGGTCTGGGCGGCAGGGCGCGTCGGGCCTGCCATCGTCGAGGAGATCGACGCCCTGGAAAGCAACAAGAAGCGTCAATTCAAGGTGACGCCCGGGCTGCAGTGCCTCGGGCACGACAGCATCTTCGCGCTGGGCGATTGTGCCAACATCGATGAGGCGCCGCTGCCGCCCACCGCCCAGGTGGCCAGCGAGCAGGCCGAGTTTCTTGCTGCTGAACTGCCGCGTCGCCAGCAGGGAGAGCCGGCTCAGGCCTTCGAGTTCAAGGACCGGGGTACCTTGCTGTCACTCTCCAGTGCCGGCAGCGTCGGTGAGCTCAGCGGCAAGTTGAGTGACAAGCTGGGCAATGCCCAGGGTCGCAAGGGCAATGATGATCTGCAGGTGAGAGGACGCTTCGCGCGCGCCGCCTATCAGGGACTGCAGCGCCAGCACCAGTTCCTGCTGCTGGGGCCGTTCAAGGGCTCCGCCGAGGTGGTCAGTGATGTGCTGCGCCGAAGCATGGGGCCGCGACTCAAGGTGCACTGAGTCTTGAGCGGATCTTGAGCGATTCTAGAGAGGCTCTTGAGTGAGCCTTGAGAGATTCGCCATCCCGGGATGACAGGCCGACATGTGCCGTGGTGGATATCACTGGCGCATGTCGGCCTTGTGCTTTTTCAGGGCGTCATTGCCCCGCCGTCGTGTTCAGGAGGTCATGTTCAGGATGACTTCCCAGCACGTCATGAGGTTCCTGGCGGCGTGATTCTCGCGCTGCTTCGCTCTGCGAGCTGGCCACCGGATAGGTGCCGGGCCTGAGAATTCGCGTGTCCACGTCGTGGATATCACGCAGTCCGCACAGGGCCAGTGTGGTGTCGAGCTCCTTGTGGATGATCTCCAGGGACTTGGTCACGCCTTGCTCGCCCATGGCGCCGAGTCCATAGAGGAAGGCGCGTCCCAGATAGACGCCCTTGGCGCCCATCGCCACCGCCTTGAGCACATCCTGTCCGGAGCGGATGCCGCCGTCCATGTGGACCTCTGTCCTGTCGCCGACAGCGGCGAGAATGTCCGGCAGGGCGGAGATGGAGGAGGCGGCACCATCCAGCTGACGTCCGCCGTGGTTGGAAACGATCACCGCATCGGCACCTGCCTGCACGGCCAGCTCGGCATCTTCCGGCTCCATGATGCCCTTGATGATCAGCTTGCCGCCCCATCGATCCTTGATCCACTTGATGTCGTCCCAGCTCAGGCTCGGATCGAACTGGCTGGCGGTCCACTTCGAGAGGGAACTCAGATTCTCGGCATCCTTCACGTGGCCGGCGATGTTGCCGAAGGTGTGGCGCCGGGTCTTGAGCATGCCGGCGCACCAGCGCCACTTGGTTGCCAGGTCCAGCACGGTCGCTACGGTGGGGCGAGGGGGCACGCTCAGGCCATTGATCAGGTCCTTGTGACGCTGGCCGATGATCTGCAGGTCAGCGGTGAGTACCAGCGCGGAACACTCCGCGGCCTTGGCGCGATCGATGAGCCGTCCGATGTAATCCTTGTCGCGCATCACATAAAGCTGGAACCAGAAGGGGCGTGAGCTGACGGATGCGACGTCCTCGATGGAACAGATGCTCATGGTCGAGAGCGTGAAGGGGATACCGAAGTCACTCGCTGCGCGCGCGGCCAGCATCTCACCATCGGCATGCTGCATGCCGGTCAGGCCAGTCGGTGCGATCGCTACCGGCATGGCCACCTCCTCGCCCAGCATCGTCGTACGCAGGGTGCGATTGTCCATGTCGACCATCACCCGTTGGCGCAGCCCGATCGCGGCGAAGTCGGCCTCGTTGGCGCGGTAGGTGGATTCCGTCCACGAGCCAGAATCGGCATAGTCGTAGAACATCTTCGGCACGCGGCGTTTCGCCAGGCGTTGCAGGTCATTGATACAGGTGATGGTCATGCGGGTCTCCATCCATGGTGGGTCGCGCAGGGGCTGGCAGGGGCGCTTGCGCTACTGTCACCGAATCCGGTCTTGTCCAGCTATAGGCGATACGTCTAGTGGGAAGCGATAGGGTGGTGGAATCCAATGAAAAAATGCTCCCCAGCCCCCGGCAGACAATCAACATGGCAGTCGATTCCTCCAGTGCATGTCACGGATTGTCATCTTTGCGTGGAATACTGTGGCATTGGGATGATTTCCGAGTGGATGGAGAGATGGCATGGATCAGGCCTGGCCTGAAAGCACGCGCGACAATCTTCGATTTCTGTGTTCGGAAGTGGATAGTCAATATGGCTGGCTGCAGGCCTTCGTGTCCGCGCCGACGGCGGCCATGGCGCGCAAGCTGTTGGAGCGCCAGGGATATGCCGAGAACCTCTGCCAGCGTATCGAGCAGGCATGCCCTGAAGCCCGAAGCTGCAAGCGCTCGCACGCGCGGGCCCGCTTCCAGCAGAGCCTGGTCGAGGTCGCCAGTGGTCTGGCGCGGCTCAGTGAGCTGGCGCGCAGTTGCCTGGAGCAGCTGATTCGCGTCGATGATGTCCAGCTGGTCGATGACGTCGTGCTGGTCAAGTCGCTGCGCCGAGTGCGTCGCGGCATTCTGCGCAGCGAGATGTCATTGGAGAACGGCTCCCTGTCCCTGGCCCTGAAGCTTGCGCGCAGCCGCGAGAAGCTTAAGCGGGATAGTGAAGGCCGCATTCGGGCACTCACTGGCCAGCTCAAGAAGAAGCGCGCTCCCGCCGAAGATCTGACACATCTGTTGTTCGTGGCCCGTGAAATCAGCCAGATGGGCGAGGTACTGGGGCAGCTGGGTGAGGCGGTCATCTCGGCAACTCTCGGTCAGTCACTCAACTTCGAACGCTATGCCTCTCTGACACACCTGGTCAATGAACTGGGCGATGGCGATCAGATGGCGGACGAGATGCGCGTCGACACCCTGGCCGAGACACGCTCCGGCAGTCGGATCTCGGGGATCGTCAGCGATAAGCTCAGTGAGGGGGCTGTCGAGAAGGTCGATGAGAAGGGCAAGACGAAGGGCGAACCGGCCAACGACAAGCAAAAGGCGAGCAAGTCAAAGGGAGGCAAGACAAAGACGAGCAAGCCAAAGGCCCGCAAGCCAACCGGCGATCTGTCGCTGAGCTCGCCGGAGTATCTGGCCATCTTCAAGGATGGCCTGGAACGCAAGGTCGAGGAGGAGCGTCGGGGGGTCGAGCGCTGGCATGACATCTATCCCGGCATCGCACCCCGCATCCTCTCGCATCATCAGCAAGGCGGCAGCGCGGCACTCTTGATCGAGCATCTGCCGGGCATGACCCTCGAACATCTGTTGATCAACGAATCCTCATGCCTCAATCGTACCGCTCAGCAGGCGCTGGTCGAGACACTGCGCTCGGTATGGTCCACCACCCGTCGCGCGGAACCCGTGGTGGCCGGGTATATGGGGCAGTTGAGCAAGCGGCTGCCCGATGTCTACCAGATCCATCCGGAATTCCGTCACTGTGGTGCATCGCTGTGTGGACGGAAACTGGCATCACTCGAGGATCTCATCGCGCAGGCTACGGTGCTTGAGGGCTCGCTCCCGGCACCGTTTTCCGTTCATATCCATGGCGACTTCAATGTCGACAACATCCTGTTCGATCCCTCGCAGCAGAGCATTCGTTTCATCGATCTTCACCGCTCGGCCTATCAGGACTATGTGCAGGACGTGTCCGTGCACATGGTGTCTCACTACCGTCTTCAATTGACGGATGCAGCGCTGCGGGCCCGTATTCTGGCGCTGGCCCTGAGCTTCGGTCAGCAGATGCGTCGCCTTGCCCATGAGCAGGGCGATACCACCTTTGAATGGCGACTGGCACTTGGCCTGGTGCGCTCCTTTGCCACCTCGACACGTTTCATCCTCGATGCCGGGCTGGCAGGGCGCATGTTCAACCGTGCACGCTTTATACTCGAGCATGTGCTTGACGCCGACCCTGAACGGCCTGCCGATTACCGTATTCCCCTGGAGGAGTTGTTCGTTGACTGATTTCAAGATTGGCATCGTGGGTATTCCCGGCAAGTGGTCGACCGAAGTGCTGGCGGATGTTATCGAAGCACGGACGGGCTTTCGTCTCGTGATCGACATGGCGGCCGTTTCGCTGGACCTGACCCGCAACTGCCTCGAATTCCGTGACTCTGCCGGGGTGCGTCATGACCTGACCGAGCTGGATGCCCTGATCGTCAAGAAGATCAGCGCGGAATATTCCCCGGGTAGCCTGGACCGCCTGGAGCTGCTGCGCGTCGCCGAAGCCAGGGGCGTGCGCGTCTTCAGCAGCGCGGAGAGCATGATTCGCCTGATCGATCGCCTGAGCTGCACCGTCACGTTGGCCAATGCCGATATCCCGATGCCGGCCACGCTGATCACCGAAGAGGTGGCGGCGGCCTGCGAGGCCGTCAAGCGCTTCAAGGCCGCCGTCTTCAAGCCGCTTTTCTCCACCAAGGCGCGGGGCATGTGCATCATCGAGGACGCCGGCGACGATGCCGCGCTGGAAGCTGCCGTGCGTGAGTTCGCCGCCGAGCATCCGATGATGTATCTGCAGCAGCGCCTCGATCTACCGGGGCAGGATTACGGCATGGTCTTCGTCGGTGGCCGTTATCTGTGCAGCTACGCCCGTGTCAGTGGGGGTGATGCCTGGAATACCACCATCCACGCCGGGGGCAAGTACGCGCCCTTCGAGCCCTCCGAGGAGCTGATTGCCCTGGCCCAGCGTGCCCAGGCACCGTTCAAGCTCGACTTCACCACCGTCGATGTCGCGCTGACCGATGATGGCCCGATCATCTTCGAAGTCTCGGCCTTCGGTGGCTTCCGTGGGGCGCTGGAAGGTGCCGGTGTCGATGCGGCGGCCGCCTATCTCGACCACGTGATGGAGTGTCTGGCATGAGCGCGACAACCTGTGACAGCCCGGGCAGCCTTGCCACGCTGCCCTTTGCAGAGTGGACGGCCTATGCCTGCTTCACGGCGCTGACGCCGTCGCGTCAGTGGCTGAGCGAGGCGCTGCTGTTCGAGGTGGATGACTTTCGTCTGTGCGTGATGACGGACATGCCTGGGCTGCTGCAACGACTGGCGACATATTTTCGCCATTGCTCGCGCATCGTGGCGCTCGACAATGTGCCGGGGGGAGCCAGGCTCGTGCATGTGCTGGAGGCGCCGGCCCTCAAGGACACGCCAGCGGCAGCGAGACTCGGCATCGTGCCCGAAGCCTTCGTTGATTGGATACCGGAGCCCGGCAAGACACGCCGCAAGGATGCCATCATCGATTTGGCCGATGGGCGCCTGATCCACAAGGTGCGCACGGGCATGGCTTTTCTGCGCAGCAACAACCACAACTTGGCGTTCGGGCCCTGTGAAGACAACGAAAGCCAGGTGATCAACTTCCTGCTTAATCTGCACATGTCGCATCTGCAGCAGAATGACGGCTTGATCTGTCACGCCTCGGCGCTATCGAAGGGCGATCGCGCGGTGGCCATCGCCGCCTTCTCGGGCGGCGGCAAATCCACCACCATGGTGAAGGCGCTCGACAATCCCGAGTTCGACTTCATCAGCAATGATCGGCTGTTTCTTGACCGGCCCGGGCGTGAGGGGACGCTGCGTGCTCGCGGCGTCGCCAAGTTGCCACGCATCAATCCCGGCACCATGCTCAACAATCCGCGTCTGCGTACGCTGCTGGACCCCGCGCGTATCGCAGGCTATGAAGCGATGCCGCAAGAAGCGCTGTGGGACCTGGAAGAGAAGCACGACCTGATCATCGAGGACGTCTACGGCCCCGGGCGTATCCGCGCCAGCGGAGAGCTTGCGGCCATGGTGATACTCAACTGGACGCGTGGCAGCGAGGCGCCGCTCGAGGTGCGCGAGGTAGAGGTCGGCAGCAATGAGCCTCTGATACGTGCGGTGATGAAGACGCCTGGCCCCTTTCATCAAGGGCGGGATGGCCGATTCGTGCCCAATGGCGCGAGCCTTGATCCCGCGCCGTATCTTGAGCGCCTGTCGCGGACGCGAGTGCTGGAGGTGACCGGGCGCGTGGACTTCGCCGCGCTGGTCGAGAACCACCTGACCCCCTTGCTGGAGGCTTGACCATGCGTCGTGAACTGCTGTTGATGCGCCATGGAAAATCGGACTGGTCAGTGGCAGCTGACGACTTCCATCGCCTCCTCAAGGAGCGCGGCAAGCGGGGCGCCCAGCGCATGGGGGCCTGGCTTGCCCAGAAAGCGCTGGTACCGGATGCCATTCTGAGTTCGCCGGCTCTGCGGGCGCGCGCCACGGCGGAAAAGTGCGCGAAGTCGATGGGCCTCGGCATCGACATGATCGAGCTTAAGCCTGCGCTTTACTGCGAGGACGAGGCGCCGCTGCTCAAGACGGTGCGCGCCTGCCCGGACAGCGTGCAGCGGTTGATGATCATCGGCCATAACCCGGCATTGGAAGATGCGCTGGTGTGGCTGACCGGCAAGCGGCCGCGCCCGCCCAAGGAGACCAAGCTGCTGCCGACGGCGGCGGTGGTCAAGCTGACCTTCGAGGGGCGCTGGGAAGACCTGCGCTCCGGCCAGATGAGCCTGGAGCTGATCCAGCGCGTGCGTGCCTTGACGGAGGGCTTCCCCTGGCCATTCCCGGCCGGTGAGGAGCGCCGCGCACGTCCCGCCTATTACTACCGCCAATCGGCCGTCCTGCCCTGTCGTCTGCAGGGGGAGGACGACAATGCCCAGTGGGAGGTGCTGCTGATCGGTTCTTCCTCCAACCGTCACTGGAGCCTGCCCAAGGGGATCGTCGAGCCGGGGCTGAGTCCGCTTGAGTCCGCGCTCAAGGAAGCCCGCGAGGAAGCGGGCATCGAGGCGGAGGCGCTGGACCACGCAGCACTGGAATTCACTTATGAGAAGTGGGGTGCTCCTGTCGCGGCCAGTCTGCACGCCGTGAGAGTCGTGCATGAGCAGGAAGAGAGCGAGCGGGAGGAACCGCATCGCAGTCGGCGCTGGGTGGCGGCAGAGATCGTGCCGAGCCTGTTGAAGAACCACGGGATGGGGCACGCTGCCATGGCACTGCTGGCACGGCTTGAGCAGTCACGCCAGGCGACGTGAGCGCGGGAGGCCGGCGCCATTGGCTCCACTAGCGCCACTGGCACCGTACGTGTCGACGCATGGCGAGGACCGCCAGCATGACTCAATTCCGAGTGAAGACGGGAAGAGCGACGGCCGATGACTGATGAACCGACAATTCGACGTGTGGCATTGATTCGTCATGCCGACTACCACCAGCAGATTGATACCCCGAGCGCGTTGCAGCCGTTTCCCTTGACCCGTCGCGGTGAGCGACAGGCGCGTGAGGGAGCCGAGGAAGTGCTTGCGCTGTGTCAGGCACATGGCTGGCAACCGGCCAGCACGGTTCACGCCTCCAGCCTGTTGCGTGCCTGGCAGACGGCGCAGGTGATGAACGAGGTTATGGGTGACAGGACAAGGCGTGAGTTCTCGCTCATGGCACACGATGCTCTGTGGGAGCGAAGTCTGGGCAGTGCCGCCAATCTGACGACGGCACAGATCGCCGAAGCGGTGCGTCATGACCCGCGTGTGGATTTCCTGCCGGCCGACTGGAAATCCAACAGCCACTTTCGCCTGCCGCTGCCGGGGGCTGAATCCCTGATGCAGGCTGGCCAGCGCGTGGCCGATTTCATTGCTTCGTTGTCGGCTTTCCCATCAGCTCCTGCCCCGGCTCCCACATCAACCTCCATATCAACCCTCACATCGAGTGCCACGCTGACGCTGATCGTCGGCCATGGCGCTGCGCTGCGGCATGCGGCGTATCTGCTGGGGGTGCTGGACTTCGACCAGATTGCCGGGTTGAGCATGCACCATGCGCGGCCGGTGGTCATCGAGCAAGCCCCGTCCGGATCATGGCGGCATGTGGCTGGCGAGTGGAAGGTGCGCCAGCGGCACGAGCCTACGCAGGACTGAGTGGGCGGCCCAGCCGGCGGAGTGCTGCAGAGCAGAGTCAGGAGTATGGGCGTAGTCATGCAAAGCCAAGAAGCAGGCCTACGCCCCCGCGCGATGCGAGCCTGTCATCTTTCTGTGATCGAACGGTCATAAGCTTGTTGCCCTGTGCTTGTGACCTCATCCCACATTCCGCATACCTCAGGAAGGTCTCCAAGGAGCGGCAAGGCGCCTGCTTGCCACAGCCGGTGAGTTCAACGAGGCAAGCAGATGCCACAAGGAGATAGCCCGATGACCCTCAGTCCACCCATAGGCGACGCCGTACCGTGTTACCGAGGCCCGACGCGTTATCTGAAGGCGCTGCCCAGTCACGCGGCGCAGTGGCCCGAGACACATCAGCACCTGCGCGCCGGTGACAAGGTGTCCCGTGGCGCTCGCAGGCTGGGCAGCAAGGACTGGCCACGCCGCGATGTCATCTTCATCTCCGATGCGCATGCCGACGCGGAAGCCTTCATCGCGTCTCTGGTGGCCAGTGGCGGTGTGCGCCTGACCTCGCGGGCCAACCTGGTGTTGACGGCGCGGGGCAAGCGCAGTGTCTTTGTCATCGGCGGTGACTGCCTCGACAAGGGGCCCAGCAATCTGGAGCTGCTGGAAGCGCTGCGCACCTTGATGCGCAGCGGGGCGCGTCTCAAGTTGCTGGCGGGCAATCACGACATGCGGCTGATGCTGGCGCTGATGCGGCTGAGTCATGATGATTCGGCGCGGACCGATCATATGTTCGTGCGCATGGGCGCCAAGGGGTTGGCGCTGCTCAAGGAAGTCTTCGATCACTATCTCGCGGACAGACCGCGGGCGATGAAGAGCATCCCCTCGCGAAGTGAATGCCGTCGCCGCCTGTACCCGGGGCCGGACTGGGCGGAGCAGTTTCGCAAATCGGCAGGCCATGTGCTCAAGGGGGAGGCGCTGGAGAAGGAGATCACGCGACTGAGCGCCAAGGCCGATGGCTTCGAGCATGCCTGTGAGAAACATGGCCTCTCGTTGCGTCAGACCTATGCCGCCGCGCTCAAGGCCCACGAGCTGTTTCTCAAGCCCGGCGGACGCTTTGCCTGGTTCTTCGACGAGATGCGCCTAGCCTATCGCAGTGGCGCCTTCCTGCATGTTCACGCAGGCGTGGATGATGCCTTCGCCAGACGACTCGGCCGCCAGAAGATCTCGCAGGTAAACCAGGAATTCCGGCGCATCCTGCGCGAAGACCCCTTCACCTTCTATTACGGTGAGCTGGCCAATGTACTGCGCACCAAATATCGCAAGAGCGACAGGGAGCTGAGCGCCGCAGGCGTCAAGCGCCTGCACAAGGTCGGCATTCGTGCCGTGATGCATGGCCATGTCAACCATCAGGCGGGCCAACAACTTGGCTGGCGCCACGGGCTTCTGCATATCGAGGGCGACGTCACCCTGGATCGCAATTCACGCCGCAAGGAAGGGCTGGATGGCGTGGGCATGGGAGCGACGCTGATAGAAGCCTGTGGACGCATCGTCGGCATCAGCAATGATTATCCCCAGGTCAAGGTCTACGTGCCCTGAAACACGCACAGGAGAGGCAGGTGAAAGACGAGAAGCAGGACAAGTCGCTGTTCCGACATGAATCATTGCAATCCATCGATGGTGTTCAGGATATTCTCAAAGCCATCATCAAGGGGCTGGGCAAGGGCCTGCTGTCATTTCGCGATGAGGATGGCGAGATTCGGCTGGCACCGCGCGGCCTGATGACCCTCAAGGTCATGGCGCGACGAGAGGATGATCATCATCGTCTCGATATTCGCTTGTCCTGGCATGCCAAGCCCGGCGCCAAGCGCAACAAGACGCTCAAGGTGCTTGATGGATGAGGGCATCGTGCGCTGGCCTTGACCCAGATCAAGCCTCCGCCAGTCCGTGGCCTATGGCGCGATGGCCGACATGTTCGCGCTTACGCGACTATGGTACATGTAGCATGCTGCATATTGGGTCGTGTCTTGCGACACGGCCGCTCCCCATGATCAGGACATGTCATTGATGCCTTCAACTCCTCAGCGCCGGTGCGGTGCTGATCACCCCTCGTTTCGCTTGCACCCCGCCAGCCTCGCGGCAAAGCCTGCCGTCATGCCCTCAAGACGCTGGCAGCAGTGGCTGGCGGCCGCCGCACTTGCCTGTCTGCCGCTGGGCGCTCAGGCCGCAGACGATGCTTTGGACGCTGACAAGCCGCTCTCGGCGTCAGCCATTCAGGCCATCGAATCAGAGGTCGGCGCGCGAATCGGTGTCACCGTTCTGGATACTGCCGATGGCACCCGTTTCAGCTGGCGTGGGGATGAGCGCTTCCCCATGAGCAGCACCTTCAAGGTGCTGGCCTGTGGTCATCTGCTCTCCCGGGTGGACGAAGGCCAGGAATCCTTGTCACGCAAGGTGGAGATTCGCTCGGCGGATCTCGTGACCTATTCCCCCATTACCGAGCATCACACCCAGGATGGTGGCCTGACACTTGAGGCGCTGTGCCATGCCACCATCACGACCAGCGACAATACCGCGGGCAACCTGATTCTCGATGCCCTGGGAGGCCCTGCCGCACTGACGGCCTATCTGCGGCGCCTGGACGATGACAGCACGCGGCTGGACAGACGTGAAACGACGCTCAATGAGGCCACTCCCGGTGACCCGCGCGATACCACCACGCCGCACGCGATGGCGGCCACCCTGCAGCGACTGCTGGTGGGGGATGCGTTGAGCGAGGCATCGCGCCTGGCCCTGCAGGGCTGGATGCTGGCCAACATCACCGGCGATGACAAGCTGCGGGCGGCCTTGCCCGATGACTGGCAGATCGCGGACAAGACCGGCGGTGGGGGATATGGCACCAACAATGACGTTGCCATCCTGTGGCCGCCGTTGCGTGCCCCGTTGATCGTGGCGGTCTATCTGACCGAAAGCGAGGCCGATCTGGCAGCGCGCAATGCCGCGATTGCCGATGTCGGGCGTCTGTTGGTCAAGGAAGTGCTGGAGGGCGAGGCGACTCGCTGATGGTGGGGCGCTGATGGTGAGGCGCTGGCAGAGCGTGCGTGAAACATGGGCAACTCAGCGTTGCCGCCACCATGGCCAACTTGCGCTTGTGGTGCTTCCCCGGTGCCCGCATTGTGCTTGCACTGCATCGGCATAGGCAGCACGGGCCTTCTCGCCATGTTCGCGCCTGCGCCTTGCCAACCCGCCCCGTCTGCATCCAGAGGAATTCCATGTCCGCACTGTTTTCACCGCTCACCCTCGGCCCGCTCACGCTGGACAATCGCATCATCATCGCGCCGATGTGTCAGTACTCCGCCAAGAATGGCCAGATGCAGGCCTGGCATGATCAGCATCTTGGCAATCTCGCCCAGTCAGGGGCCGGGCTTCTGATCTTCGAAGCCAGCGCCGTCGCCCCGGAAGGTCGCATCACCCACGGCGATGTCGGACTCTACGATGAGTCTTGCCAGCAAGCCATGCAGGGGGTCGTCGAGCGTATCCGCCGCTATTCTCCGATGCCGTTGGCGGTGCAGATTGGCCATGCGGGACGCAAGGCATCCTGCCAGAAGCCCTGGGAGGGCGGTGCTGCCATCGCGCCAGGCAAGGACAATGGCTGGCAGGTGCTTGCCCCCAGCGCGATTCCCTTCAGCGAAGGCGGGCCGTTGCCCGAGGCGATGAGTGGCGAGCAGATCCGCCGCACCATCGCGGACTTCGTGGCGGCGGCACAGCGCGTCGTCGACATCGGCCTGGATGGCATCGAGCTGCATGCGGCGCATGGCTATCTGCTGCATGAATTCCTGTCGCCGCTCAGCAATCAGCGCGACGATGACTACGGTGGCTCGCTGGAGAACCGCATGCGTCTGACGCTTGAGGTCTTCGACGCCGTGCGGGCCGCGATCCCGGAGCATGTGATGCTGGGCATCCGGATCAGCGCGACAGACTGGGTCGAGGGCGGCTGGGACCTCGAGCAGAGCATCGAACTCGCCAGGGCACTGGACCGTCGTGGCTGCCACTATCTGCATGTCTCCAGTGGCGGGCTCAGCGCGCAGCAGCAGATTCCGGTAGAGCCGAACTATCAGGTGCCGCATGCCGAGGCCCTGAAGGCCCAGGTGAAGATGCCGGTGATTGCCGTTGGCCTGATCACCGAGCCGCAGCAGGCCGAAGA
The DNA here is from genome assembly GCF_030264805.1 of Cobetia sp. LC6. Lineage (NCBI taxonomy): Bacteria > Pseudomonadati > Pseudomonadota > Gammaproteobacteria > Oceanospirillales > Halomonadaceae > Cobetia > Cobetia sp. LC6. The sequence continues at coordinate 46,487 of NZ_JASSPL010000008.1, forward strand.
CCTGTTGGCGGACGAGCGTGCCGATGCCATCGCGCTGGCGCGCGGCATTCTCTATGACCCGCGCTGGCCCTGGCATGCGGCCGCCGCGCTGGGGGATACCATCAAGGCCTCGCCCCAGTACCTGCGTTGCCAGCCACATGGTCTGAAGTCACTGCTGGAGAATCAGCAGGACTGAGCCGTGTGAAGAGATATTGAGGACTGACGCCCGCGGTCACGAGCTGCTGCTCGCTGATCGCGGGCGTCTTGCTGTGCGAGGCCTGGCTTGAAGTTCGGGCTTTCCTTGACGTTCAGATTCGAGAGCGCCGAGCGTCTGACGCCATATCCTTCGTCTGACAAGAGCGGTGCCAGCGCATCACTCGAGTGCCGGATAGCGTGGCTTTGCGCCATCCTGAGGGTTTCTGAAACGCGTCTTTGCGGCAATCGCGCCTGTTTCACCTTCAGCACAGGGCGCAAGACTTGATGGCGTGATGGTGAGACGATGCCACCGATGATCAAGCAGAGCCGCTACCTGCCGTGGGGTGATGTTGTAGCGCGATACGCGCTTGATCCTGGCCGCCAGACCGTCTGGTGAATGTGGCTTGAAAGACCAAGGGGGCTTGAGTGGACAATATGCGTGGCAGTGTTTTCATGGTCATCGCGATGGCAGCATTCGCGGTGGAGGATCTGTTGTTCAAGTTGGCGGCGGGGCATACCTCGACCGGTATCACCCTGATGCTGTTCGGCCTCGGCGGCATGCTGGTCTTCATGCTGTTGACCTGCCTGCGCGGTGAGTCCCTCATGCCTGCGGCGATCTTCTCGCGACCGATTCTGTTGCGTGTCATCTGTGAAATCATCGCCCGCAGCAGCTTCGCCCTCGCCATCACCCTGATGCCGCTTTCCACTGCCTCCACCATCCTGCAGGCGACGCCGCTGGTCGTGGTGGCCGGGGCGGCAATGTTCTTCGGGGAGCGCGTCAGCCGCAAGCGCTGGTTGGCAATCGGTGTCGGCTTCATTGGCGTGCTGCTTATCGTGCGTCCCGGCCTCGACAGCTTCAACATGACCTCATTGTTTGCGGTGATCAGCACGATCGGCTTCGCCGGACGGGATCTGGCGACGCGCGGCGCGCCGGCGTCGTTGTCCAACGTCCAGCTCGGCATCTACGGCTTTCTCGCCCTGATTCCGGCAGGGGGGCTGATCGCTCTCTATCAGCAGACCCCGCTTGCGTATGCGCCCGAGGCGACCTGGCTGATCGTGGGTGCCGTGATACTCGGGGTCATCGCCTACAACGCCTTGACGATTGCCATGCGCAAGGGCGAGGTCTCGGTGGTCACGCCATTTCGCTATACCCGCGTCCTGTTTGCCTTGGTGTTCGGGGTCATGGTGCTGGGGGAAAGCCTCGATGCCATGACCTTGCTGGGCGCCGCCATCGTGGTCGCAAGCGGTATCTACATCGTCACCCAGGGCAAGCGGCGCCCGCCAGTGGCGAAGGTGGCCTCGCTATGAATCCCCTCGCTGCCATCAGGCTGGCAGCGGCAGGCTAGCATCACCGCTGACGCCAGCTTGGACCATCGACCAGATGACACATGTGAAAGGAGAGGCGCTTGCGCCTCTCCTTTTGTCGTTGTGGGACGCAGTTTTCATCCAGAACAGTGCGGTGACGGCAAAACCCCATCGATCAAGGCATTGGCAAGGCGATGAGGGAGCAGGGGAGCACGTGACGGTTGGCAGTAGTTATACGAGTGTGTAATAGTGAGGATGAATCCATGGCAACCCACTCGCTGCCAGTCGTGTCACAAGGAGAGCCAATGCCAAGCCAAGCCCCGATTCTGGGTGTCTATCTGAGTGAATCCCTGGACCTGGACAGCGTCTACGGTGAAGCGCTGCGCCAGCTGGGCGACGATGTCGTACTGCATCACCCGCAGGAGATCGAGGACCCGAGTGCGGTGCGGTTCGCTATCTGCTGGCAGCCGGGGGAGGACGCCTTCACGCCGTACCCGAATCTTCGGCTTGCCATGTCGATCGCGGCGGGAGTGGACGCCCTGATGAGTCATCCCGGGCTCTCGGACGAGGTACAGATCGCACGGGTACGCGACCCGCACCAGGCGTATCTGATGGCCGGTTTCGCCACACATGAGGTTCTGCATCGCGAGCGCGAGTTTGCCGTCATGGCCGACCATGCCACGCGTGGCGAATGGCAGCCCTTGGCAATGCGTGCGCCAGAAAAGGCATCGGTGGCCGTGCTGGGCCACGGCTGCATGGGGCGCGCCGTGGTCACTTCGCTGTCGACCCTGGGGTTCTCGGTGACGGTCGCCTGTCGCAGCGAACCGGCCGCGCCGGTGTCGGGCGTGCGTTACCTGACCGGTGACACTGCCATCATGGCGGCGGCCGACGGTGCCGATTATCTGATCAATATCCTGCCGCTGACCCCGGAGACCGAGAACGTGCTGAACGCCGCCTTGTTCGCCCGGCTGCGCCGTGGCGCCTGGCTGGTGCAGATCGGCCGCGGCGAGCACCTGGTGGAAGCGGACCTTGAAGCCGCGCTCGACACCGGGCAATTGGCAGGCGCGACACTGGATGTCTTCCGCGAGGAGCCTCTGGCGCCCACTCACCACTGGTGGCAGGACGCGCGCCTGCGGATCACGCCGCATGTGGCCAGTGACTCGCTGCCCGAGGTGGTGGCCGAGCAGGTGGTGGCCACGGCGCGTGAGTTGCGTGATGGCTTGCCGCTCACGCTGGGCGTGGATCGCCAGCGCGGCTATTGAGGCTCACAGCGATTGAGGCCCACGGCGATTGAGGCCCGAAGGTGGATGCTTCAATGCTTCTCAAGGCTCAGTCGAGCCTTTCTCGACCCCAGACAGCGACATTGTGACCACAGGAGACAGCAACATGCCGGCATCGACCATGAGTGACGGGGAGTGGCAAGCACGCCTGGACCTGGCAGCTTGCTACCGGTTGGCAGCGCACTATCGCATGACCGACCTGATCTACACCCACATCACGGCGCGGGTGCCGGATGAGGAAGGGCATTTTCTGATCAATCCCTACGGCTGGCGCTGGGAGGAGATTACGGCGTCCTCGCTGGTCAAGATCGACGTCAACGGCCAGAAGGTCGATGACAGCGTCGCGCGGGTCAATCCGGCCGGATTCACCATTCACTCGGCGATTCACGCGGCAAGTCATTCAGCCAGCTGGATCATGCATACCCATACGCGCGCCGGCGTGGCGGTGTCGAGTCTGGAAGAAGGGCTCTTGCCCCTGAATCAGATCGCCCTGCAGTTCCATGGTCGCGTCTCCTATCACGATTACGAGGGCATCGCGCTGGATCTGGATGAGCGCGAACGCATCGTGGCAAGCCTTGGCGACAATCCGGCACTGATCCTGCGCAATCATGGCCTGCTGACTACCGGTGCTTCTGCCGCCGAGATGTTCAACAACATGTTCTATCTCGAGCGCAGCTGCGAGATTCAGGTCGCGACCCTGTCCATGGGCCAGCCGGTGCGCCGCCTTTCACCCGAGATCTGTGAGCATGTGGTCGGTCAGTACGACGTGGCCATTCACGAGGAGGGAGATCTGGCGCTGGAGTGGGAGTCTCATCTGCGACTGTTGGAGAGCCTTGGTTGTGACTATCGTTGCTAAATGCATCGTTGTTGAAGGCATCGTCGTTCGAGAGGCCATTGAGTGTCTGATGCGCGGGGCAGCAACCGGACGGGAGATAACACGATGAGTCGCAAGGCATTCCAGCGGCTTTCCCAGGACCAGCGTCGTCGCGACCTGCTGGAAGCCACCTTGAGCTGTGTCGCACAGCACGGTCTGGCCGGTGCCAGCGTGCGCCGCGTGGCGGAGGCAGCCGGGGTCTCGCCCGGCCTGATTCGCCACCATTTCGGCACCAAGGACGACATGGTGCGTGCCGCCTATGCCTACATGATGGGCCAGCTGACCTCCGATATCGCCGATGCCAGCCCAGCCAGCGATGAGCCCCCGGCGTGTCGTCTGGCGCGCTTCATTGCGGCGAGTCTCACCCAGCCCAACCTGGCCGCCCACAAGATCTCCCTATGGGCGACCTTCATCGGCCGGGTGCGCCACGATGCCAGCTATTCGGCGGTGCACCAGGAAACCTATCGCGAGTTTCTCGACCTGCTCGCACAGCTGGTCCAGCCGGTACTGAATGTCCACGCGCTGCCCGCCACCGAGAGCGATTGTCAGGAGATGGCGATCGCCCTCAATGGCTTGATCGATGGCCTGTGGCTGGAAGGCGGGCTGGAACACGGCCTCTATTCGGTCGAGCGGCTGCCCGCGATCGCCATGCGGGCGGCAGAGGGCATTCTGCGGCTGCCACAGGGCACCTTGCTTGAGCACGTTGCTGTCACGACATCACCCCCACCTCAGAGGAGTTGAGCATGCGCTACGCCACCATTACCGAACGACTGAGTGATCTGGGCGGTGACAAATGGGCCGTTCACAGCGCTGCCCGCCAGCGTATCCAGGCCGGCGAGCCGATCATCGAGCTGACCATCGGGGAGCCGGATATCGCCACGCATCCGGCCCTGGTCGAGCACTGTGTCGAGGCGCTGCGCGCTGGTCGTACCCGCTACTCCGATGGCCGTGGCGAACCGGGGCTGGTCGCGGCGCTGGCCGAGCGCTACGCAGCACGCATGCCCGAGATCAGCGCAGACAACGTACTGTGTTTCCCCGGTACGCAGACGGCGCTGTTCGCGGTGATGCTGGCGCTGGTGGAGGAGGGGGCCGGCGTGCTGACCGGCGACCCCTACTACGCCACCTATGAGGGCGTGATCCGCGGCGCCGGCGGTGACCTGCAGCCGGTACCGCTGCGCATGGAGCATGGCTTCGTGTTGCAGCCGGAAGATCTGGCCGCGGCCATCACGCCGCAGAGCCGTGTGTTGCTGCTCAATACCCCGCACAACCCCACCGGTGCGGTGATGGACCGGGCGACCCTCGAGCACATCGGGGCACTATGTCGCGAGCATGATCTGTGGATCGTCTGCGATGAGGTCTATGAAGCGCTGATCTTCACGGGCGAATTCGTCTCGCCGCTGGAAATCGAGGCACTGCGTGAGCGCACCGTGGTGGTGTCTTCCATCTCCAAGAGTCACGCTGCCACCGGTTTTCGCAGTGGCTGGGCCATCGGCTCCGCTGAGTTCTGTCGTCGGCTGTTGCCGGTCTCGGAAACCATGCTGTTCGGCAATCAGCCCTTCATCGCCGACATGACCGAGGCCGCACTGCGCGGGAATTTCGATACTACCGAGCGTCTTCGCGAATCACTTGGGCGTCGCGCGCGTCTGGTCCACGAGGCGCTGGCGGCCATCCCGCAGCTGTCCTCCAGCCTGCCCCAGGGCGGCATGTTCCTGATGGTCGATGTCTCACGCACCGGCCTGGACGGTGAGCAATTCGCCTGGCGGCTGCTGGAACAGCAGCAGGTGGCGGTAATGCCCGGCAGCGTCTTCGGCGATTGCGGTACGCCGCTGGTACGTGTCGCTCTGACCGTGCCGGACGACAGCCTGCTGGAAGCGGTGCAGCGCATGGCCATGTTGTGTGACCAGCTGGAAGCCGAGGTCGTGGCCTGAGATCGTGGGTAGATTGGACGCCTAGACGCAGACACGCCGCCCTCGGACGGCGTGTCTGCGTCTAGCGAAGCGTGATTCACAGCGTCATTTCCAGCCCATCTGCCAGACGCTGTCTTCCTTGAGTTCACGCCAGGCGAGGGTGTAATCCTTGCGGGTCAGTACCGCCTGCAACACGACCTCGACCACATGTTCGTCCTGCTCATCACGAATCAGGCGCGTGACGATGAAATGTCGCTCTCGATTCCTGGGAGTCGCGGCGGTCCATTTGCTTTGCAATAGCTTGTCGGGGTTGATGCGATTCATGCTGATCCTCAAGAAACGGTTGGCAGGTGCGTGCTGGTCAAGTCAGTGCCCGGCAGACAGGTGAGCGCCAGCCGGGCCTACACCGAAGGCGGGCTCTCGTTGAGCAGTTGCCACAGCGACTCGGTCGCCGCGCTGCTACCACTATTTATCACGTTGCCAAACCTTTACAGTCCCCCGGACTCCCGTTGTGTCATGACGCGACTATTGCCGCCCATGCCACTGCCCGAGCGGCGCTGCTCGCGTTCCTGCAGGTAGCGGGCGGGCGTGGTGCCGAGCAGCTTCTTGAACATGCTGATGAAGGCGTTGACGGACTGATAGCCGACGTCTTCCGAGACGCGCTGCACGCTCATGCCCTCGGCCAGCAGGCGAATCGCCACCACCAGGTGCAGTTGCTGACGCCAGCGGCTGAAGCTCAGGCCGGTGTCACGCTGGATGAGTCGGGCGAGGGTGCGTTCGCTCATCGCCAGTTCGCTCGCCCACTCGGCCAGGGTGCGGCGGTCGTCCGGGGTCTTGATCAGGGCATCGCTGATCCGGGTCAGCCGCGGGTCTTCGGGCAAGGGCAGATGCAGACGTTCGCTGGGCATGCAGGCCAGTTCTTCCAGCAGCACACCGACCAGCCGCGCTGTCGGCCCCTGTTCAGGATATGGCTGGGGTAGCTCCGCCAGACGCAGCACCAGCTCACGCAGCAGAGGCGAGATTGACAGCGTGCAGCTGTGGCTTGGCATCTCGAGCGCGCCGGGCTCGATGAACAGGTGGCAGACCCGGCCGCCACGGGTCAGGTGGTTGCTGTGGGGCAGGTTGCCTGGAATCCAGACCCCGCTGTGCGGGGGCACCATCCACAAGCCTTCCGGCACGCGACTGGTCACCACGCCATGCAGGACGATGACCAGCTGTCCCTTGCGATGCTGGTGGGTCGGGACCTCCATCACCTGCTGGCCGGTCTCGACATGCAGGGCGCTGGCCGGGATCTCGTAGATGTCCGGGTCGTGCTCGCAGACGCTGCTGGAGAAGGGCACCTGATCGGGGCCACGGGTACTGACCCCGGGCGATGACGGCAGGACGGGTGTGGTCACTGACATGGCGGCTCGCAGATTGTCTGATTTCAGTGATCTGATGTCATGATGCCTCAATTCTGCAGTGGGCGAGGGGATTAAGCTAGCCTCACTCTGTATGCGGACTCACCTTTAGGTGTCATCCCGTCATTACCCCGTTTCACGATCGCTGCGAGCGCCTCATGACTGAACTCTGCCACTCGTCTCCTGTCCGGCGACTGAGCCATCCGGCCGTATTGATCGCCGGTATCCTGTTGATCGCCATGAACCTGCGTGCGCCCTTCACCAGTATCGCGCCACTGCTGGAGCGCCTGCAGGCGGCGCTGGGCTTCAATGCCACGGCGGCCGGCCTGTTGATGATCCTGCCGCTGCTGGCCTTCGTTGTCGTCTCGCCCTGGGTGCCGCGCCTCGCCAGAGGCCTCGGGCTTGAGCGCAGCCTCTTCCTCGCCTTGCTGACGATCGCCGCGGGCATCGTATTGCGGGTGCAGGGCAGCATGCTGGCTCTCTATCTGGGTATTGGCCTGATCGGGGCGGGCATTGCCGTGGGCAATGTGCTGCTGCCCAGTCTGGTCAAACGCAGCTTTGCGCAGCATGTCGCGCTGCTCACTTCCTGCTATGTGCTGACCATGGGCATCATGGCCGCCATCGCCTCGGCGCTGATGGTGCCGTTGGCCCAGGGCAGCAGCGCTGGCTGGCAGTACGCGATGCTCATAGTGGTCGTCCTGCCATTGGTGACGATGGGGGTGTGGTGGCCGCAGTTGTCACGTCGCTCCCTGCCGGTGGCGAAGGAAACCGAGAAGGATGTCGAGAAGGGTGCCGCGCGGCCGGTGCGTCAGGCAGCCGTGTGGCGCTCGCCACTGGCCTGGCAGGTGACGCTCTTCATGGGCATCAATTCGCTGCTGTTCTATACCGTCAACAGCTGGCTGCCGAGCATGCTGGCGGACAATGGCTTCTCTGCCGAGAAGGCGGGCTCGCTGCATGGTCTACTCCAGCTGGCTTCGGCCTTGCCGGGATTGGTTCTGGTGCCCCTGATGCCGCGCCTCAAGGATCAACGTCTGATCGCCTTCGCGACGCCCTGCATGTCGCTGGCGGGATTCATCGGGCTATGGCTGATGCCGGAGTGGGCACTGATGTGGGTGCTGTTGCTGGGCGCGGGCTCCGGGGCCAGCTTCATTCTCGCCTTGTCGTTCATGGGGCTGCGGGCGCGCGATGCCATGCAGTCGGCATCGCTGTCCAGCATGGCGCAGACGTTGGGCTATCTGCTCGCGGCCATGGGGCCGCCGCTGATCGGCGCGCTCTACGATATGCAGGGCAATTGGCAGCTGGCACTGATGGTCTGCGCCGTTCTCAGTGTGCTGATGGCGGGTGTCGGCTGGCAGGCAGGCAGGGACCGCCAGTTGCCTGAGGCGTCGGTATCTGAATAATGGGGCACTGGCACCCCCCCCCATGACAAGGAAGTGAGAGATGGCGAATGCTTCATCGGCTAGCGAAGATCAACGGGCGTCTGACGCGCCGGGTGTTGCGCAGCCCCCCGGGCGTCAACGCAAGCCGCATCTGCGGGCAGCCATCCTGGGCCTGGCCAGTCTCGGCGGTATCTTCATGATCGCTCAGCCAGCCAATGCCGCGACGCTGTCACTGCGCGTGATCGAGACCACCGACATCCACGCCAACGTGATGGATTACGATTACTACAAGGACCGCCCCAGCGTGCGCATCGGCCTGGTGCGCGCGGCGAGTCTGATCAAGCAGGCGCGTGCCGAGGTGGCCAACAGCGTGCTGCTGGACAATGGCGACCTCATCCAGGGCAGCCCGATGGGCGATTACATGGCGGCAGAAGGTCTCGAGGAGGGTGATGTCTTCCCGGCCTACAAGGTCATGAATCAGCTGGATTACGATGTCGGCAACATCGGCAATCATGAATTCAATTACGGGCTCGAGTATCTCGAACGGGCGCTTTCCGGCGCACAGTTCCCCTATGTGAACGCCAACCTGCTGGACGCCACGACAGGCGAGCCGTACTTCACGCCCTACCAGATCACCCCCCATGCCTTCACCGACAGCGAGGGCAACGCTCAGACAGTGAAGATCGGCTATATCGGCTTTGCACCGCCGCAGGTGATGACCTGGGACCGCAAGCACCTCCAGGGCCGCCTGACAGCCGAGGACATCACAGAGAGCGCCAGACGCTGGGTGCCCGAGATGCGCCGGGCGGGCGCGGATGTGGTAATCGCCATCCCGCACTCTGGCATCTCGACTGACCCCTACCGGGTGATGGCCGAGAATTCGGTGTATTACCTCTCGCAGGTCGAGGGCATCGATGGCATCGCCTTCGGGCATGCCCATGCCGTCTTCCCCAGCGAGGAATTCGCCGAGGTACCGGGGGCCGATATCGCCAGGGGCACCCTGAATGGCGTGCCGGCGATGATGCCGGGGCATTGGGGCAGCCATGTGGGCGTGATGGATCTCGAACTGAGCAATGCCTCGGGCCAGTGGCGGGTAGTGAGCGGCCAGACAGAAGCCCGCCCGATTCAGGTGGGTGGCGAGGCACAGGTGGTGGAAGATGCCGAATTGGCAGCGCTGGTCGATCATGAACACGACGCCACGCGGGAGTACGTCAATCGCAGCATCGGCCGCGCTAGTGCGGCGATGAAGAGCTATCTGGCGCTGGTGCAGGACGACCCGACGATCCAGATCGTCAATCGCGCTCAGGCCGATTACGTCAAACGCTTCGTCGAAGGCGACCCGGACCTGGAAGGCTTGCCGATTCTCTCGGCGGCCGCGCCATTCAAGGTCGGTGGCCGTCATAATGACCCGACTCAGTTCACCGAGATGGAGGCCGGCGAGCTGAGCTTCCGCAATGCCGCCGATCTCTATCTCTATCCGAATACGCTGGTGGCGCTCAAGGTCACCGGCAAGGAAGTGCGGGAATGGCTCGAGTGCAGCGCCGGCCAGTTCCATCGCATTGATCCGGAGCTCGCCACGCCCCAGCCCTTGATCAACTGGGAAGGTTTCCGCAGCTACAACTTCGACGTGATCGATGGCGTCGAGTACAGGGTGGATGTCACGCAGCCGGCGCGTTACGACGGCAATTGCGCGCTGATCGACGCCGATGCCCACCGTATCCAGGGCCTCACCCACCAGGGCGAGCCGGTCAAGGACGACGATGTCTTCCTGCTCGCGACCAACAACTACCGCGCCTACGGTGAGGACTTCCCCGGCACCGGTGAGTCACATGTCGCCTTCGCGTCACCGGATGAAAATCGCAGCATTCTGGCCCAGTACATCTCGCGCCAGACGCAGCAGCAGGGCGCAGTGGACCCCGCGGCGGATCATAACTGGCGGCTGGCCGCGATCGACACTGACACCCCGCTGGATATTCGCTTCACCACCGCCCCCGGCGAGGATGCGCAGCAGTTCATTGATGCTCAGGCCGTTTACCCGATGACGCTGGTGGATCAGGACGAGATGGGCTTTGCCCGTTATCGCGTCGGGCTGGACCGGATGGAATAGCCGAGGCAGCTCATTGTCGAGCACGTCGTTACTGGCCTGGATTCAGGTGACAAAAAACGCCAGTCAGCAATTGCTGACTGGCGTTTTTTGTCACCAGGCGCTACCCGTTATCTGTGTCATTACCCGCCTTGCCTCAAGGCTCTTGCGTGCCGCCTGACGACGGGTCAGCGCCAGGGCGCGTGCAAGGCGATGCTCAGCAGTATGCGTTTGCCTCGCTCGATACGGCTGACGCTGTGTTCGTGAAGATCGGGGCGAAACAGTACCACGCGATCCGCGATACGAAAGAGGCTGCCATCGGTCTCGAAGACACCGCCCCGGCGGGGCTTCTTGAGCACGATATTGAGCTTGTAGTAGCTGCCGCTGCCCATCGGGTCGTTGTGGCGCATCACACTGTGGCCTTCGGGGTAGGTCACCAGGTTGATGGTCAGGCGGCGAAGATCGAGCAGGCTGCGGTTGATGACACGGGCCATGGGCGTTTCCCTTGAATTTGATGAGGCCATTAAAGCGTATTTTGAGCAATCAATCAAAATCATACTTGAGTGATCGCTCAGCAATCCGTAAGGTGGTCCCACGTTCACGGCAACACCGCGACATAGCACTGTCTCGCCAGGCCGTGATTGAGTATTCATCAAGCGAAGAGGTCAGCAATGAGCCACGACAACGTGACAATGGAAGCCCTGGAAACCCGTTATGCGATGATCGAAGGTCACCGCATTGCCTACAAGGAAATGGGTGAAGGTCAGCCGCTGTTGTTGATCCACGGCATTCCGACCAACAAGCTGATGTGGCGTGATGTGATGCCGGAATTGGCCAGGCATTATCGTGTCATCGCCCCGGACATGCTCAACTATGGCGAGTCGGACATGCCGGTGGATGCTGACGTTTCCATCAATGCCCAGACACGCATCTTCATCAAGCTGATGGATTCACTGGGTGTGGCGAGTGCGGATGTCGTCTCGCATGATATCGGTGGGGGTATTGGTCAGCTGATGGCCGTCAATCATCCCGAGCGTGTTCGCCGTCAGGTACTGATCGACAGCGTGTGCTTCGATTCCTGGCCGATTCCGGAGTTCAAGCAGCTGCTGGAACCGGGCGTAGAGGAATCAACCAGCGTCGAGGAATTCATCAGCACCATGCGCGGCTTCATGCCCAGTGGTGTGCATGAACCGGCGGTGGCGACCGAAGAGATGGTCGAGCGCTATGTGTCCCAGTGGAACAGCGAGCAAGGCAAGGCGGCTTTCTTCCGCAACATGCGTCGTCTCAACAAGGAATACACCCAGGCCATCGCCGGTGAGCTCAAGAATATCGAGATCAAGACTCTGGTGCTGTGGGGCGACAAGGACAACTTCCAGAAGCCGGATTACGCCCCGATGCTGGCAGATGCCATTCCGGGTGCCGAGCTGATCTGGGTGAAGGATGCCGGTCACTGGGTGACGGATGAAAAGCCGCAGGATACCGTGCGTTATATCCTGGATTTCCTCGCCCGCTGAGGAGGGGCCCATCAGCCATCAGCGCAGTAAAATCTCACCCATGATGGTGAGTGCACCCTGAGCGACAATGCCCGGTCATAGGACCGGGCATTGTCGTATCTGGCGGAAATCGTGCACGGGAAATCGCCTAATGATGCGCGATATTCCGCGCGGCCGGAGGAGACTGTCGCTTGCGCTTGGGGGTGATCGTCAAGGCGTCTTCCTCGGTAAGGTCGTCGATGATTGTGTCGAGAGGGGCATCGCCTACCGGGGGCAGGAGCGCGTGATCACCCCGCGGGGCGAGTGTCGGCGCTGTCTGGAAGGCGAGAGGTCTTTCCAGCGCCATGATGCTGCCACTGCGCGTCGGAGTGCACTGCTCATTGACCAGGGTGAAGCCGTGGCGCTGGTAGAGCGCCAATGCCGGGCTGTCGGAGAAGACTCTCAGGCGCAGCGCGCGCGGGCAGGGCTGGGCGCTCGGGGATAGCTCGGAGGCGCGGTCTTTCACCAGCGACTGGCCGTACTCCTGTTCGGTTGCCAGCTGGATCAACCAGTTCAGGCAGGCGGAGCCGACGCCGCGACCTTGCCAATGTGGCACCAGTTGCAGATCGCGAAGATACAGAATATCCGGCAGGGCCTTGAGGCTGATAAAGCCGACCCACTCGCCATTGATGCGTATCGCGTAGTTCTCGTTGTCTCGCCAGCGCTCGCTGAACAGCTCCTCGTCCCAGCTCATGCCATGCCGTTTGTAAGTCGCGAGCATGTTGCCGCAGCATAGTCGCCGAGCCGCGGCGCTCAGATAGCTGCTGCAAGCCGAATCGCTGATAGGGGTAATGCTGAGATCATCCATGATCCTGTCGCTTATTGTTGAGGTATGGGCACAGATGCGCGGACTGATGACTATGCGTCCCTGATAGCGGACCAGTCGGTTAGCGCATACTAATGTAATTTGCCATCTATCATCGGATGTTGGATTGCCGCTGACAAGTGAATGCCTGTCCAGTACTTGTCCAGCGCTTCTCAAGTGCCTCTCAAGTACCTTTCAAGTACTTGTCCAGCTTTGCCCAGGCGCAGAAGGGGAGTCGAGAGTTGCCAAAACGTAATAGTTACACTATAACATTGCGTTTTTTGTTGGCCGGCGCCGGTTGCGCGTCGGCATCCATGCTCTTGCTCGGGACGCGCGATATCGATGGTCAATTTGCTCTCAAGGCTTCGGCGGCAATACCAAACCTTCCTTCACGATCGCAGCCAGCTGGCCGTCGCCAGCGTCGCGCTGAGCTTGGCCGTGGTGCAGTCCAGCCATGCGCAAGATGTCTCAGCGGCGCAGGCATCGGCGGCTGACACACGGCGGCTGGAGATCGTCGCACCCTTCGATATCAAGGGGGCGGACCCGCTGCTCAGCGGTATCCTTTTCCAGCGCATGCAGGTCGTCGAGACACTGGTCGAGGTGGACGCCACGGGGGAGCTGCAGCCGGGGTTGGCGACCGATTGGGAGGTCTCGGATGATGGCCTGGAGTGGCGCTTCACGCTGCGCTCCGGCGTGCAGTTCCATGATGGCAGCCGTCTGGATGCCGAAGTCGCGCGTCAGAGTCTCGAGATCGCACGTGCCAAGCCGGGCATCCTGAAGTCGGTGCCGATCGAGCGGATCGTCGCCGAAGATGCCCAGACGCTGGTGATTGCCCTCGACGAGCCCTTCGCCGCGTTGCCCGCCTATCTGGCCGATTATCGCCAGCAGATTCTGGCACCCAAGTCCTTCGATGAGTCAGGTACTGCCCAGCAGGTCATCGGTACCGGCCCTTATCGCATGCTGCGCATGACGCCACCCTTGAGCCTTGAAGTCACCGCCTTCGAGGACTACTGGGGCCCGCAGCCAGAGGTGCGCCAGGCGCGCTATCAGGCGGTGAGCCGCGCCGAGGGCAGGGCATTGATCGCCGAGAGCGGAGATGCCGACTTCACCTATGGGCTGGACCCCGCCAGTCGTCAGCGTCTCTCCCAGTCACCGCGCGTGACATTGGCGGCGGCTGCGACGCCGCGCACGATGCTGCTTAAGGTCAATGCCAATCACCCGGCCTTCCAGGACCCGGATGTGCGGCGCGCATTGAGCCTGGCGATCGATCGCACCGCCATCGCGCAGGTGGTGCTGCGTTACCCGCGCGGGGCCAGTCAGCTATTCCCGCCGATGGTGGAAGGCTGGCATGACCCCGCGCTGCCCGAGCTGCATCAGGACGTCGCCGAAGCGCGCGCGCTGCTGGATGCCGCTGGCTGGAAGGTCGCGGAGGATGGCGTTCGTCAAAAGGACGGTCAGCGCCTCGCGATCAGCCTGATCACCTTCTCGGACCGACCGGAGCTGCCGTTGGTCGCCACGGTGCTGGAGCGCCAGTTCCACGCCATCGGTATCCAGACGCGGCTGGACATCACCAACTTCTCGGCGATTCCGGCCGGCCACCACGACGGCAGCCTCGACATGGCGCTGTTCGCGCGCAATCTGGCCATGGTGCCGGACCCCATCGGCAACGTCCTGAGCGATTACGCAGGGACCCCCGAGGCCCCCGGTGGCGATTGGGGCGCGATGGGTTGGTTCGATGCAGACTTCACTGCAGAGCTTGAGCGCATGGCACGTGAGGGCTACGGACCCACCCCCGAAGGTGAGGACCCGCGTGCCCGGGGCAGCGGCGTGATCCAGCAGGCATTACCCGTGATCCCCATCGCCTGGTACTACCAGAACCTGGCGATCTCCAATCGACTGCAAAGCGCCCAGGTAGACCCCTGGGAGCGTAGTTTCGGCCTTTCAGAATTGCGGTGGGCACAATGAATCTCCCTTCACGTCTGTTGCAGCTATTGATGGTGGTGCTGATGGTCGGCGGCGCCAGCTATCTGATGATGCAGAGTCTGCCCGGCGATGCCGCCTGGCGTATCGCGGCCGGCCGCTATGGTTATGACGCGCTGGATGCGGCCGCTGCGGCCTCGGTACGCGCCGAACTGGGCCTCGAGGTACAGGGTGGCTTGCACTTCCTTTACTGGCTGGGCGACATCCTGCGCCTGGAGCTTGGCACCTCGCTGATTTCCGGGGAATCGGTATGGGTAGAGATTCGTCATCAGCTGGGCAACTCCCTGTCGCTCGCCGGCGCGGCGCTGGGCATCTCGCTGTTGATCGGCCCGCCGCTGGGGCTGCTGGCCGGTCTGCGTGCCGGTGGCTGGCTCGATCGCAGCCTGCTGGCCGTGTGCAGTCTGCTGCGCGCCACGCCGCAGTTCCTGCTGGCGCTGGTGCTGATCCTGCTGATCTCCGTGGAGATGGGCCTGCTGCCGGCCGCCGGTCATGGTGAGCCGCAGCACTTCATTCTGCCGGCGATGACGCTGGCGCTTGGGCTGGCAGCGGTATCGGCACGCCTGGCACGCGATGCCATGGCTGCCGTCACCCAGACGGCCTTCCATGATTTCGCGCGCTGGAAGGGCCTCAGCAACGCCCAGACCTTCTGGCGTCACGGCCTGCGCCACGTGGCCTTGCCGCTGGTGACCTACCTGGGACTGCAGTTCGTGACCCTGGTGGAAGGGGTGGTGGTGATCGAGAGCATCTTCGGCTGGCCGGGCATCGGCCATGCGCTGGTGCACGCCATCTTCTCGCGCGATGTGCCGATGGTGCAGGGCACCGCTCTGGTGCTGGGCGTCGGCTTTGTCTTGATCAATCTGCTGGTCGATCTGCTGGGTCGCCAACTGGACCCACGGGGTGTGAAATGAATCAGGTGGTGGAAGGGCTTGCGCCGCAGCGCGTGGAAGCCGCGCGTCGTCCACGTCTTGACTGGCCGTTGCGCCGGGTGATCGGGGCCGCGATGGTCGCCAGTCTGGTGCTGCTGGCTCTGCTGGGCAATCTGGTGATACCGGGGGACCCGCTGGAGCAGCACCTCTATCGTGCGCTGCAGGGCGCGGATGCCGTCGGTGCCTCTGACGCCGGTGGGGTGATCACCAGCGCCCCGCTGGGCTATGACCACCTCGGGCGCTCCCTGTATCACCGTCTGGTGGCGGCGCTAGGGCTATCGCTTTCCATTGCCGCAGGGGCGGTGATTCTGGCCGCGTTTTCAGGCATCTCGCTGGGTCTGCTGGCCGCGGGACGCGGTGGCTGGGCCGAGCGCCTGTTGAGCCTGGTGGCAGACAGCCTGCTGGCATTGCCGGGGTTGCTGCTGGTGCTGATGGTCAGCGTCATCCTGCCGTCGACGCCGCTGGCATTGTGGTTGGGCCTGTCGCTGGTGCTGTGGGTAGAGTTCTTCCGCCTGGCCCGCGCCACCGGTCGCAGCGTGCTGGCGAGTCCCGGCGTCGAGGCCAGCCGTCTGCTGGGCTTCGGGGCCTGGTACCGTTTTCGTCATCACCTGTGGCCCGAAATGGCGCCCGTGATGATGACGGCGATGGCCTTCGGCATGGCCAACGCCCTGATGGCGATTGCCGCGCTGGGCTTCGTGCACGTCGGCATTCCGGAGCCCACGCCGGAGCTGGGCACCATGATGGTCGAGCTGTTGCCGTACTGGCGTGAAGCGCCATTCGCGCTGCTGACGCCGGTGCTGGTCACCTTCCTGCTGTTGCTGGGGCTGTTGCTGATGTCCGGCAGCAAGGCCAGAACGTCAACCGCCGCAGACACCCTCGAAGGAGCGCGCCCATGAATGTCGCGACAATGACCACGCCTGCCTCTCACACGCGGGATGGGGGAACGGCAGATGAAGTGGTGCTGAGCGCCGAGGACGTGAGCGTGCGGGTCCAAGGTGCGCAGACGGCGCTGCTGGCGCCTGTCTCGCTTGCGCTCAAGGCGGGCGAGCCGCTGGTGGTGATCGGTGAGACGGGATCCGGCAAGAGTCTGCTGGCTCAGGCACTGCTGGGCACGCTGCCCCCGGAGCTTGTGGCCTCCGGCAGTCTGTGGCTGGATGGAGAGCAATATCCTCTGCATACGCCGGAAAATCGTCGCCCCCTCTGGGGTCGCCGCCTGGCGGTATTGCCCCAGGAGCCCTGGCTGGCGCTGGACCCGCTGATGAAGGTGATTCGTCAGGTCGGAGAGGCATATCGACTAGTCGCGGGGCGTTCGGCGCAGGCCTCCCACGCGGCCGCGCGCAGTGATCTGGAGCAGCTGGGGGTCGCCGCGGCCAGCGAGCAGCTGCCGGGCAAGCTGTCCGGCGGCATGGCGCAACGTGTGGCCTTTGCCGCCGCCCGCGCCGGCGGCGCGCCGCTGTTGATCGCCGATGAGCCGACCAAGGGGCTGGACGCCGCCCGCGTCAGCGAGATCGGCGAGCTGCTGCTCAAGTCACTGGCCGAGACACCGCGTGCCGGCTTGATGGTCATCACCCATGACATGGCGCTGGCGCACCAGATCGGCGGCCGCCTGATGGTGATACGCAGGGGGCAGGTGATTGAGCAGGGCGCGACGCGTGACGTGCTGGCCGCGCCGACACATGCCTATACCCGACGCCTGGTGAATGCCGCGCCTCAGGCCTGGCCGGAGGCTGCCTTCAAGCCGACAGCCGACAGTGCGAGCCGTGATGGCAAGGTGGCAGGCGAGCCCATCATCCGCGCCGAGAATCTGACCATCGCGCGCGGGGACACCTCGCTGCTGCGTGACGTGGAACTCAGCGTGAAGGGCGGTGAGATCATCGGCATCCAAGGCGCTTCAGGCTGTGGCAAGTCATCGCTGGGCGATGCGCTGCTCGGCCTGTTGCCGCCGCATTCCGGACGCGTGGTCCAGCATGCCGAACGCCTTGAGTATCAGAAGCTCTATCAGGATCCCGTGGCGACCTTCCCGTCACGCCGGACACTGGGGCGGCTGTTGAAGGATCTCAGCGCACGCCATCGTCTCGACGACAGTCAGCTGCCGCAGCTGATGGAGCAACTGAGCCTGGCGCCGGAATTGCTCTCGCGTCTGCCGGGGCAGGTCTCGGGTGGCGAGCTGCAGCGTTTTGCGCTGTTGCGTCTGATGCTGATCAAGCCGCGCTTCGTGTTCGCCGATGAGCCGACCTCACGCCTCGACCCGCTGGTCCAGCAGGAGGTGATCGCCTGCATGGTGAAGATGGTGCGGGAGCAGGGCACGGCGCTGGTGCTGGTCAGTCATGATGCGGCACTGCTGCGCAAGGTCGCGGATCGCGTGCTGGTAGTAGAGGAAGGTCGTTTGAAGGCGCTCTGATCGCTCACCTGCCCGCACCGCTGCATCATCGCAACCGCAAGACGAAGCTTCATAAGACAACGCCCAGCCGAGACTCTGCAGGAGTCTCGGCTGGGCGTTGGCGTTTGGTGTCTGCGGGGGATGTTCTGGCGTTGGGCCCGAGCGATGACCGCTCATCTGCCGTCAGGGCGGTCGCTGACGGTTCACCCGCCCAGCAGGGCGGGATTGGCTTGCCAGACGGACCAGGTCAGCGCACTGGCCAGCGTCACCCACGCGAGATAGGGCAGCATCAACAGCCCGGCCAGGCGACTGATGCGCCAGAACGCCACCAGGGTGACGGCGATCAGCGCCCACAGCACCAGTACGTCGATGAACGCCGCCTGTCCGAGGTGCCAGGCGAAGAACAACCAGCTCCACAGCCCGTTGACGATCAGCTGCACCACGAACAGCCCGAGCGCCAGTCGATGACGCGGACGGAAGCCATTTCTGGCATGCAAGCCATCGCGCGCGACACGCCAGGCGGCGAGCGCCATCATCACGAACAGCGCCGTCCACACCGGCCCGAAGGCACCCGCCGGCGGGGCCCATGCCGGCTGGGTGAGGCTTGCATAGAAGGTCTTCGCATCCACCGAGGCCAGCGCGCCGATGGCGGCAGTAAGGAAGCTCAGCCCGAACCACACCACCATCTGGGCGGTGGAGCGCGCAGCGGAGGGTGAGGAAGACGCGGAACGTGGCGAAGTCATCTGGCGGTCTCCTGTCTCGAAAAGCGTGATAGAGAAAGACACGATATCCCACGCTGCATCTTGATTCACTGTCCTGTGAGAGGTGCACCTGAACGATTCAGCAGCAGATGGCGGGGTCGCCCTCAATCGGGCACCGGGCCATCGAAGACTTCCTTGCTGCGACCGGTCAGCGTCGTGCCTACCGAAGCGGCGATGACCAGGCCGATGGCTAGCCACTGGAAGATGCCCAGCGCCTGACCGAGGAACAACAGGCCGGAGAGCGCCCCGATGGCGGGCTCAAGGCTCATCAGGGTGCCGAAGGTATGAGTCGGCAGGCGCGGCAAGGCCACCATCTCGAGAGTGTAGGGCAGCGCGGTCGAGAGCACCGCGACGGCCAGTGCCAGCGGCAGGATATCGAGGGAGAACATGGCGCTGCCGGCCTCCATCAGGCCGACGGGCACGACGACCAGCGCCGCGATCGTGATGCCCAGCGCCGCGCTCTGGGTGCCATTGCCTGCCCCGGCCTTCTGGCCGAACAGGATATACAGCGCCCAGCAAACGCCGGCGCCGAGTGCGAAGGCGGCACCGACGGGATCGATCGGTGCCGCGGTGTCCTCACCCAGCAACAGCAGCAGTACCAGTCCCGTAATTGCCAGCGCCACCCAGCCAAGGTCAAGCCAGCGGCGCGAGCTCAGTAACGCCACGGCCAGCGGGCCGGTGAATTCCAGAGCCACGGCGATGCCCAGCGGTACTGTCTTGAGGGCCTGATAGAACAGCAGGTTCATCACACCCAGTGCAACGCCGTAGAGGGTGATGGACTTCCAGGCCTTGCGTGTCACCGGCTTGCGCCACGGACGCAGAATGGCCAGCAGCAGAATCGATGCGATGATCAGACGAATCGCCGTCGCGCCCGCCGCGCCGATCATGGGAAACAACGAAGTGGCCAGCGAAGCACCGCTCTGGATCGAGCACATGGCGACCAGCAACATGGCGACGGGCCACAGACGAGAAGAGGAGGCTGCGACAGCAACGGACATGGGGGTCTCCTTGAGCGATCCAGTGGATGACGGGCATGGTCAGTCAAGAACACATGCGGCATGATTCAGGGACATTGAGGTAGCAAGGGGAGGGAGCTTGAGGCCAGTCATATGCCGGCTTCCCTCATCGTCAGCGGGATTGTACGGATGCGCACTATATTGCACAACAGTAAAGATCGACCCGATGTTCTGGTCCATGTCGCGGCCAATGTTCGCCGTCTGCGTCTGGCCGCCGAGCTGAGCCAGCAGGCACTCGCGGACCAGGCCGAGATCAGTCGCCGCATGCTGGTGAACATCGAGAAGGGCGACGTCAATGTCAGCCTCGGGACGCTCGACAAGCTCGCCGAGGCGCTCGGGGTGCTCTTCTACGCGCTGGTACAGCCCCCGGAAAGCGAAGATTCGGCACGCATCAATGAGGTGGCGTGGGTCGGGCAGGCACCCGAAAGCCGCGCCGTGTTGCTGGCCAGCAAACCGGCGACCCAGGAAGTCGAGTTATGGGACTGGACTCTTGCCCCCGGCGAGCACTATGACTCCGCGCCGGATGATGCCGGCTGGCACGAGATGCTGGTCGTCACCCAGGGAGAGCTGACCCTCACCCTTGGACATGAGGAAATCGTCATTCACGCTGGGGATTTTCATGTTTATCCCAGTGACCAGGCCTACCGCTACCACAACGCGGGCACCGGGATGCTGCGCTTCATTCGCAACGTACTGCACTGATGATGATCGTGGCTCAAGACCTTCAAGTGGCTAGCCCGAACTCAATCCCACATGGCCTGTCCCAATGTCATGACGTCTCATTACAAGGAGCTGTGCATGGCCAAGGTACGTATCACGCAACAGGGTACGATCCATTGTTTTCCGGCAGGCTTGAAGGATGAGGATGGCAAGCTGGTGAACGCCGAGATTTCTGCCGTGGCCTATGATGGCGAGCGACTGCTGATGGCGAGTGACAAGCCGATTCCGGGGGAGGGGCGTTCAGCCGTCTTTTCCTTGCCACTGGATTCCCGCGGACCGGATGACAGCCAGCTTGAGTATCTGACCACGCCGTTGATCCGTCAGGCGGTCAAATATGAAGACTTCGCGCTGACCACTGATGGCCGTCACATGTTGGCAACCACCGGGTTTGATCGCATCGACAGCGAGAGCCATGCCCTGAATGCCTACAACCACCTGTTGATCTGGCCGCTGGGCGAGCCGGACAAGGTGCAGGTGGTTGACCCGGACCCGCGTGACGGAGTCGAGGGCTCACTGGAGTTTCGTCAGAAGCTGGACACGGCCATTGGCCAGCCGTACTACAAGATTGAAGGCCTGGCGGTCGTCCCGAGTGACAAGGGCGATGGGCTGATCCTGTTCGGGGTGCGCGAACAAGGCAATTCGCATGATGACTTCGCGTACGTGCGACGCGTCATCGGAGCGCGCTATGCGATGACCGACAGCGACAATATCGAGTTCATCGAGGACCTGCACGACGTCTATGCCTTTGACCCCGCCGAGTATGAGGGCGTGGATCACGAGTGTGGTCTTTCGAGCCTGGAATATGATCCCTATCACGCACGACTCTATCTGGTGACCAGCTTCGAGACCGAGCAAGGCAGTGAAGAAGTGATCGGGGGGTATCTGTGGGTGCTGTCGCTGGCGGACTTCCACGCGGGCAAGCCCCCGACGCTGGTGACGCATGAGGATGGTGGGGTGCTGGAGTTCGAGCACAAGGCGGAAGGGCTTGCGGTACTGGATCGCGAACGGTTGTTCGTGGTCTATGACAATGATCGCAACCATGAGCTGGGCAGTGTGGATGAACGCGACGAGCGCCATTCCTGTGAAGCGCCCTATACGATGCTCGCGCTGGTCTGACGGCAGCTTATCGGATCAGAGATCGGTTCACGGATCAGGGAAAAATCCCACGGTTTTGGCACCGAAATGTGAGGCGGGCTGTCTGCGTGATGGCCTCCCTGATCTCTTCTGTTATTGCCTGCATATTGCTGCTTGAGCTTTATGCTGAATCAGCATTCCCTTGTCGGGACTGATGACGACAAAGCCCCGACATGCAACTGCCTGTCGGGGCTTTTCATGATCGCACCTTCCCTGTGTCAATGCGCTTTGTCACACGACATCGAGTGGTGAATCCCTTTTATTCAAGGCGAGAGATTACATCGCCTTATAGAACAGGTAATCGGCCTGGTACATCACGATTTCGACCTTGTCCTTGTGGGCTTCATCGCAGGTCATGTCAGGTGCGGCACCGCCCTGGGTATTGAGGCGCTGAACATAGGTAACGCCTTGCATATGTCCTTCACCCTGGGCCGGGTTGGCCTCGACAAGCTGCAGCGGAATGTTGCCCTTTCCATTGGGCTCTACCGCCAGCTGTGTGCCGGTGATCCTGGAGCCATCCATGGATTCCCAGGTGGCGGGCGGACCATAGTATTTGCCGACCTGCTTGCCATCGGCATCATTCAGCGCGGCATCCGGGCCCTTGAAGACCCAGTCCATGGTGCCGTCGTCCTTGGCTTCGCAGGCCCATTTGATCTTGCCGACACCAACGGTTTTCATGGCGACTTCATGGCCTTTTGGCACCGTGACGCTCTCGGGAACCTCCATGGCTTGAGCCAGCGGGCTCAATGCGAGGGCAGCGAAAATACCAGAGATACAGGCGATTGTTTTCATCTTGACGACTCCGTAGACAGATAAGGTTCAGCTAGCGGTTGCAGGTGTGTCGTTGTCTCCCTTGCACTGTTCATAACGCTGGCCTTTCTCGTCTGGATGTCACGGGATCATATTTTTTTCGTGGTTTTTTCGTGGCCTGTGTTCAGCGCTTATCAGCGGCGTCATGTAAAGAGGCCAAAAGCGCAAGGCGGGTGAGGTGAAGGCCAGGTGTCAAGAATAGGCCCAGATACACAGACGCCCCGCAGCACGAGGCTGCGGGGCGTCTGTGTGACGGCGTGAACCCTGAAGGATTCAGTCGTAATCGCGGGTGCCGCGTATCGGGTAGTCGTTATCCGGCTTGCGGATGAACTCGATGCCCCCGATGAGGGTATCCAGATCAGGCCGCACGAAGGGCGCGTTGGCGATCTCCTGAATCTGGATCTTGCCTTCGCCATTGACGACGAAGAAGGCAGGTTCCGGGAAGTCGTGATCGGTTTCCTTTGCGCTGCGCGGCGTCGAGATGAACAGCCCCAGCGATTGCATCTGTTCAAGGGTCAGTCCATATGCAAGCGGGAAGTTGACCTCCAGCGACTCGCGATGCTGCGAGAGCTGCTGCTCATCATCGGCAGATACGGCGACCAGATCGACGCCCTGGGCATTGAAGCGCTCGCGATAGCTCTCCAGTTTGTTGAGAAACTTGGTGCAGATCGGGCAATGTTTGCCGCGATAGACCACGACCAGCTGCCAGTCATGCTCGCCCTGGGGCCTGCCGAGGGTCAGTGCCTCACCGTCGCTGCGTTTGACCTGGATGGCCGGGAATTCACTGCCTGGATGAAGCTTGCGTGTATACATGCAATCTGGCTCCCTTTGGAAGATCACGGCGTCGGCTTTCATGTCTCCGCTGATCAAGCGGCGGATATCACGTGTCTGGAGATCAAGCGCCTTGAATGACCAGCGACAGGATACGCCATGTGTCACCCCTTGAATGACGCCATTGTCAGGGTTTTCAAGGGGGCCATTGGCGCAACACGACGGTGCGTCCAGCGCCAGGGGACGACACGGGGCCGTTCAGGGCGCTCTTCAGTAGAAGATCAGCCCAGATGGCCTGTGTGATCCAGCAGGATGGTCGTGCCGATGCCGATCAGCACCAGACCACCGATGATTTCCGCGCGCTTGCCGACCATCTTGCCCAGCACACCGCCCAGCATCACGCCGGTGGTGGCCATTACGAAGGTGGCGGTGCCGATCGCCAGCGCAGTAGTCACGATGTTCACGCCCGCAAAGGCAAGCCCGGCGCCCACGGCCATGGCATCGATACTGGTAGAAAGGCCGGTCAGCATCAGGCGGGGCAACGACTGCGGCGTGGTGCAGTCCTCGTCTTCCTCATCCTTGGAGAGTCCCTCATGAATCATGTGCAGGCCGAGCACCAGCAGCAAGGCGAAAGCGATCCAGTGGTCCCACTGTTCGACGTAAACGGCAAGTGAGCGACCGATCAGCCAGCCGATTACCGGCGTGATGGCTTCTATGACCCCAAAGATGAGACCGATACGCAGGGCGTCTTTCAATGAGGGGCGACGTATGGCAGCACCCTTGCACAAGGCGGCTGCAAAGGCGTCGCAGGACATGGAAAAGGCGAGCAGAAATGTCGGTAGCAGTGGCATTTGTCAGGATGTTCCAGGCCGGTTGCGAGTCAATAACAGCAAGACACCACCGGCCGGAAGCGTCTGACTGTCATTGGTCTCGCCGAACCTCGTCCTGACGGATCACGGGCATGATCGGATAGGTGGGTCCTCGGTGCCACGGCAATGCTTGCCGACTATGTTGACATCCGAGACTCTCGTTGGGGGACGAGAGCGGGCTACTCCCCAAAAACTGGTGGCATACTAGCAATTAAAACTTGTCATTTCATCCCCTTGTGTCACGCGCGTCTGACCTTCATAACTTGCCTACCAGGTCAGAGCGGCGCAACACCGGCGTGTCTGACGCCATCGAAGTCTTGAAGCTTCAACTGGATGCCAAGGAGTCAAGGGTATGAGCGACAGTTATCAGCCACCCAAGGTCTGGACATGGGAAAGCGAGAGTGGCGGCAAGTTCGCCAGTACCAATCGGCCGATCGCGGGCCCGACGCATGACAAGGAGCTGCCGGTCGGCGAGCATCCCTTCCAGCTCTACTCCATGGCGACACCCAATGGCGTGAAGGTCACCATCATGCTCGAGGAGCTGCTGGCGCTCGGACATAGCGGTGCCGAATACGATGCCTGGCCGATCCATATCGGCGAGGGCGATCAGTTCGGCAGTGGTTTTGTCGCGATCAATCCCAATTCCAAGATCCCCGCGCTGGTGGACAGGAGCGGTGAGACGCCGATTCGCGTGTTCGAATCCGGCTCCATCCTGCTGCATCTGGCCGAGAAGTTTGGCGCTCTGATCCCCAAGGACCCCGCCAAACGTGTCGAAGTCATGAACTGGCTGTTCTGGCAGATGGGGTCCGCGCCGTACCTGGGCGGTGGTTTTGGCCACTTCTATGCCTACGCGCCGGAGAAGCTCGAGTACCCGATCAACCGCTTCGCGATGGAAACCAAGCGTCAATTGGATGTGTTGGATCGACAGCTGGCCGACAACGCCTACATCGCGGGCGATGAATATAGCATCGCGGATATCGCCATCTACGCCTGGTATGGCGCCCTGGCCGAAGGCAAGCTCTATGACGCCGCCGAGTTCCTTTCCGTGCAGGACTACACCCACGTTCAGCGTTGGGCCAAGTCGATTGCCGAGCGCCCGGCGGTCAAGCGGGGTCGCATGGTCAATCGCTTCTGGGGGGAGCCGCAGGAGCAGCTGATCGAACGCCACTCGGCGAGTGACTTCGAATCCAACACCGAAGACAAGCGTAGCGACTGATTATCGCCACCCGATCGGTAGACAGAGATCGTTAGACAGAGATCGTCTGGCAGTGACCATCGCGCAATGACTGTCGAGCAATGAGCGTTCAGTCACAAGAAGGGCTACCCATCGGGTAGCCCTCTTGCGTTGTGGCCAGTCACGCAGGCAGGGGCTCTCAGTCCTGACGGACCTTGAGCACGACCTTGCCCACGTGACCTTTCTGCTGAAAGACCTCCTGAGCGGTGGCTATGTCGGCCAGTGCGAAGGTGTCAGCGACCAGCGGCTTGATGTTGCCTTGCTCGATATGGCGCACGAGGTTGGGGAAGACTTCCGGTTCCAGCACGGTACAGCCGAAGAAGCTCAGATCCTTCAGGTATAACGTGCGCAGATCAAGTTCCACCATTTCACCGCCGATGGCACCGGCTACCGCATAGCGTCCCTTGTGCCCGAGAATATCCAGCAGCTCTGGCCATTGCGGGCCACCCACCAGATCAATGACCACCTCGACACTGTTGCCTTCAACCACATCCGCCAGTGTCTGATCGCGAAGCACGATCTCATCGGCGCCGATGTCGCGCAGGGCATCCGCCTTGGCCGTACTGGTAACGGCAATGACGTGGGCGCCACGTGCCTTGGCCAGCTGGACTGCCGCGGAGCCGACGCCTCCTGAAGCACCGGTAATCAACACGCGCTCGCCCTTGGCAAGCTGGGTGCGGGTCAGCAGATTCTCGGCGGTGGAGTAGGAGCAGGGGAAGGAGGCGAGCTCCACATCGCTGAGCGAGCTCTCCACGTGGTGAGCATGGCGCGCCGCTACCTTGGTGTATTCGGCGAAGCCACCATCGCACTCAGCGCCGATGTACCACGCGGAGGCGAGGTTCTGGCCATCGTGCTCCTGCAGGCAGGGTTCGATCAGGACACGCTCGCCGATACGCGCATTGCTGACATCTGAGCCGACCGCGACGATCTCGCCGCAGATATCCGCGCCCTGAATACGTGGGAAATGGATCGGTTGCCCAGACCAGCTGGCATCTTCCGCGTCACCTTCTCCCTTGGAATACCAGGCCAGACGTGTATTGACGTCGGTATTGTTGACGCCTGCCGCGCCGACTCGCACCAACACGTCACGCGGGCCGGGCGCCGGGCGAGGGATGTCATCACGCACTTCCAGGACTTCCGGGCCGCCATGGCCGGTCAGGTAGACGCCGTGCATACTGGCTTTGCTTGTGGGGAGAGAGCTCATTTGCGTGGGGCTCCTAGTAGCGTGAGTGTCGTGGAGCGTGCGGCCTCGATAGCCTTCTCGCCCATCACCAGCCAGGCGGAGGAGGCCCCTTCATGGATCAGGAACAGCTCGGTGGCGAGGTCTGTGCGGCGGCTGCGTTGGCCCAGCCATTCGAGAATCTCGTGCTTGTGGCGATCGACGGCCTCGCGCACCTGTGGGTTGTCGGGAAAGGCCGCCAGGGCATTGACCGACATGCAGCCGTTGGGTGCCTCGAACGCCATCCAGTGGCCCAGCCGCTGGTAAAGGTGGCTGAGCGCAGCAGCGCCATCCTCGGGCACTCCCTCGTCGAGGAAGGCCATGTAGCGCTCATGGCGATGCTGAAGCGCACCGATCACCATGCTCTCCTTGGAGGGGAAGTGGCGATAGAGGGTGCGCAGACTGACGTCTGACGCTGCCTTGAGCTCGGCAACACTCGGTTCTGCGAAGCCGCGCTGGCTGAAGAGTGTCTCCAGGCGGGCGGCGATATCGTGCTGAATCATGTCGGTGCCATGGTCGAATCAACGAGGGAGAATGTTTGTTCTACCTTTGCAGGGTAGAGCGCCCATTCTCCCTGTGTCAATGCAGCCTTTCCGAGTCTTGTGTCATTTCTCCCATGGCCTGACGTCGCGCATTGCGTGTGTGACGCTTCGATGTCAGTAGAATTACGCAAATAGGGGTTTTCTGAGCGTTAAATAAGGCAAACCTCAGGTCAATTCGCGGAAAAATCACGCACTTTTCGTTGCGATAGCATTTGATAAAGATTAGCATTCGCGACTCATTTGCTGGCGCGGGGGGCGTCAGTCATGGCCACTTTCTGCTCACTGGGCAGATGAAAGGTGTGGTTCAGCAGGACGCTGTCGCATCGCGTACAAAGGGTTTTCAGGTGCCAAATCATTCTCGGGATAGCGCTGCAAGCACGAACAAGGGGCATTTCTCCTGCCTGATCTTCAGTCTGATGGCATTGCCGGGCACTTCGTTGGCGGCAGAGGGCGCCATCTCAGGCGAGTCGCCAGTCGCGAATTCGGTGATCGTGGTGACCGGAGAGCGTGAAGGCGAAGTGGCGCCGGGCAGCTACCGCGCCGAGGCCTCGAGCCTGGCCAACAAGCAGTCGGTGGACTTCCTCGAGCAGGCGCGCACCATCAATGTCGTGACCCAGCAGGTCATGCATGATTTCAACCTGGACGATCTGGAAGAGGCATTGCAGCCGGTCGCGGGTATCCAACTGGGCAACACCCTGGGGGGCACCGAAGACGGCTTCGTCAAGCGAGGCTTCGGTAGCAACAGCGATGGCTCGATGCTGATCGACGGCATCCGTCAGCCGCGCCGTACCTACACCACGGCGACCGTGGACCGCGTCGAGGTGCTCAAGGGGCCGTCATCGCTCTTCCAGGGCCAGCAGAATCCGGGCGGCGTGATCAACATGGTCACCAAGCGTCCCCAGTACGAGGCGCACACCGAGCTCAGTGGCGAAGTCAGCTCCTTCGGCGGTGGCAATACCACCCTGGACACCACCGGCCCCATCGAGGATACCGGCCTGGCCTATCGCTTCATCCTGTCGCATGAGGATGAAGACTCCTGGCGCGAGTACGGCAATGACCGCCGCACCACCATCGCCCCGTCACTGCGTTGGGAAGGCGAGCACAGCAGCGCCCAGATCAGCTACGAGTATCAGGACTACGAGCTGGATATCGATCGTGGCACCGTCTTCTACAACGGCAGCGCTGCCAACGTCACGCGTGGCACGCGTTTCGATGAATCCTGGAACCGTGTCTATGGCCATGACGAGTCCGTCAATGCCTGGTGGAAGCAGGAAGTCACCGACAACTGGGACATGAAGCTGACCTACGGCTGGACGCGTCGCCAGTACAGCGATGCACGCGCCAATGTCACCAATGTCAGCGACAGCGGTGATGTGACCGTGCGCGCCGAAGAGAACCAGGGCTATGATCGCAGCGAGCACTACACTGCGCTGGACGCCATGGGCGATGTCGAGATCGCGGGGCAGCGTCACCAGCTGGTCATCGGTGCTGATTACGAGACCACGCGCGACTATCTGGATGAGCGCTATTTCGGCGATTCCGTCACGGTTTCCACCGTCACCGATGTGAACCACGGCCAGCTGGCCCAGGTGACCTCCGACGACATCAATACCTCGCGCAGCAATCGTCTCGACGAGACCCAGGCCATCGGGGTCTATGTCAGCGACCGCTGGTACCTGACCGACAAGTGGATTCTGGGGCTTGGCGGGCGCTACACCTGGTTTGATCAGCAGAGCGGGCAGGGCGAGGACTTCGTGTCTGACCCCGATTACAGCGACGACCTGTTCCTGCCCTCCGCGAATCTGCTGTATCGCATCGACGATGCCAGCTCCGCCTATATCAGTTACAGCGAATCCTTCGTGCCGAACGGCAGCGACAGTGACAGCGGCGAGAGCCTCGACCCAGAGCTCGGCAAGGGCTACGAGATCGGCTACAAGCGTCAGTGGAATCCGCGTCTGGCAACCTCCGTGGCGCTCTACCAGATCCGCAAGAAAAACGTCGCAGTCACTGACAATGGTGTGACTCGCACCATCGGGGAAGCCGGCTCGCAGGGCCTGGAATTCAGCCTCGAAGGAGCCCTGACGGATCGCACTTCCTTGCTGTTCAGCTATGCCTACACCGATACCGAAGTGCTGGAGGATACCGAAGGCACCGAGGGCAATCGTCTACCGAATGCGGCGCTCAACGCGGCCAGCCTCTATCTGGCACATGACCTGGCGATCGATCCGTCCTATGGCGAGTGGCGTGTCGGCGGTGGTGTGCGCTATGTCGGTGAGCGTGAAGGCGATGACGACAACAGCTTCTCGATGGATGCCTACACCGTGGCAGATGCCTTTGTCGGTTGGCGTCATGACTTCTTCGGCCCGGACACCGAATTCAAGCTGAATGCGAAGAACCTGTTCGATACTGCCTACTACTACGGTAGCGGCGGCGATACCCGCGTGCTGGTGGGTGACCCGATGGAAATCACCCTGTCAGCCAGCGTAGGCTGGTAATGCGGCTCCCTCTGGCAGGTTGACTCGCCAGGGGCGGTTAGATGCCAGGATAGTCACGATATATAGACAGTCACGGCATCCAGACAGGCAAGACGGACGATATAAGCCAGTTTCGGAAGTCGGGTGATCTGGTCATGGACTGGTGATGTGACAATAATGATCTGGTAATTAAAAGGGGCGCTCATCAGCGCCCCTTTTTCATGTGTTGTTTACCGCTCACGATCCCCGCGCGCCATCTGTCGTCGGGGAGACCTTGTGACGGAAGCCGTCGATGCGGCTGGTACACTGCTGGCATGACGCTCTGTCACCGTCTGTCTTCGATCGCATGTCTTGGATCGAGTGTCTTCGATTGAGTGT
The DNA here is from genome assembly GCF_030264805.1 of Cobetia sp. LC6. Classification (NCBI taxonomy): domain Bacteria; kingdom Pseudomonadati; phylum Pseudomonadota; class Gammaproteobacteria; order Oceanospirillales; family Halomonadaceae; genus Cobetia; species Cobetia sp. LC6. The sequence continues at coordinate 76,440 of NZ_JASSPL010000008.1, forward strand.
CCTGGCGTACTTGCCTCAATGTTTCCTCTCGACATCACACCTGCCTGGAGAGCCCCATGCTCGAGTCGCTTCCTCTGGCCGATATCCGTGCCTTCGTCATGACGGCGGAACACGGCAGCTTCACCCGCGCCGCTGAGCAGCTGGGCGTATCCCGTTCGCAGGTCTCCAAACAGGTGACTGCGCTTGAACAGGCACTGGGCGTGTCGCTGATGCAACGTTCCACTCGTTCGTTGCGGCTCACCGAGGGCGGTCATCTTCTCCACGCGCAATGTCGTAGTGCGCTGGGGGAAATGGCACAGATCGTAACGCTGGTGCGTGAGGAACGTAACGCCATGCGCGGTCGGATTCGGCTCAACAGTGTCGGGGGCCCAATAGGCGAACGTCTGCTGGGGCCAGCCGTTCACGCCTTCATGCAGGCCTGGCCGGAGGTCGAGATCGAGCTGGATTTCAGCAGTCATCGCGTGAATCTGATTCGCGATGACTTCGATATCGCCCTGCGCATGGGCGCACTCGAGGATGCCGATTTCATCGCGCGTCCGCTGATGACATTGCCCTACGTGGTGGTGGCCAGTCCCGATTATCTCGCCCGCCATGGCGCACCAGACACGCCTAGCGAGCTGATGGATCACCGCTGCCTGGTGGGCTCGGTCGCACGATGGAGCTTTCGCTCCAGACAGGACCCGCAAAACGAGACACAGGTAGATATCAGTGCTCAGTTGCAGTGTCGCAACGGGCATGTGCTGGTCAGTGGTGCCTTGACCGGCAACGGTATCATTCGCGTGCCCAGACTTTACTGTGATGATGCAATCGAAAGCGGTGAGCTCAAGGAGATCCTGCAGGATTGGCAGCCGGCGGCCGTGCCGTTGTCATTGATCTACCATCGTGAACGCCATCGTCCGCTACGTACCGTACGTTTGATTGATCACCTGTTGGAATGGTTCTCGAAATGATATACGCGCGTCTCTGAGCGCTGTGTGCGTCATGCTCCAATACGGTTGAGGCAAGGATTTGATGAAAGAAATATTGAGACACATCATTATTATCGCCTAATATTCACCAAGTGCTTTTTTATCAAGTGCTTTTTTATCAAGTGCTCTTTAACCAGTGCTCTTCAACCAGTGCAGGGGCTTGGAAGAGCTGGTCTTCAAAACGAATATGAAGGCCAGAGCTTGCAAGATGGATGTGAAACACAAATCCAGAACAGACCGTGAAACAGGCGTTCGTTGGTTCGGGCTGATGCGACCCCAGCTCGCGCATCGATCATGAACCCTCTGATGACTCACGACCGTGATAGGCAGACTGAACAGGGAGCACCCATGGAAAATGCCCTGTGCACAACGAGAGTCGCGCCCGCCGGTGATGTCGCCTTGCCGGATTACCTCTCAAAGCCGCCTCCTGGCGCGAAGTCGCTCGAACCCGGAGTTCTGGCCCTGGCGCGCCTCCTTCAACGTCATCATGGCGATACTCTGGCGCATTCCTGGCGGGTAGCGGGACTGACGATATTTCTCTACGCAAGACTGTTGAGGCCCGCTCAGCGCAAAGTGCCACTGCATGACCTGCATAGTGCGGCCTTGCTGCATGATATCGGCAAGGTCGGTATCTCGACGGAGCTTCTGAATGCCCCGCGCGCACTCAGTGATGAGGAGCGCGTCACGATGCGCGATCATGCGAGTCATGGCGGGCGCCTGCTGTTTACTCTGCGCGGCCCCCTGAGAGCGCTGGCCAGCCAAGTGGCGATCACCCATCACGAGGGCTGGAATGGCCAAGGCTATCCTGCCGGGTCTGCCGGGGGAGCATTGCCACTGCATTGTCAGGTGGCCGCGATGATGGATGTCTTCGATGCTCTGGCCTCGCCACGTGCCTACAAGCCGGGTTGGTCGTTGAAGCGTCTGGTCGGATTGTTCACCGAGGAGTCCGGCAAGCAGTTTGATCCTCGTCTGATTGCCCGCATGGCACCGTTGTGGACATCGCTGCATACCGAACATCGGCGTCTGCATGAGCAGACAAGCCTAGGGTGAGACGGCGATGTCCGTTCACTGAACGACAAAGCCCCCTGTCGAGTGTCTCGGCAGGGGGCTTTGTTGCATCAGTACCCGATAAAGTCGATCAGCGAATCAAAAGCTGCATCAGCAGCGCTCACGCTTGATGGCGGCCCAATCGGTGGTGGGGTGCTGGCGCCCGTGATTGCCGGCGTAAGCCGCAACCCTGGGCGATTCCCAGCCTGCGAGCACATCGCCTTCCAGCCGGTAGATCTCGACACCGAGCGGGTTGCAGGTCTCGAGCGGGTCGCGTGCATCAGGTCCCCAGAGATCCACTGACAGATCACCGCCCGGGCAGCAGGACATCGCACACAGCAGGTCCGTCTCGGCGAAGAACTCCAGGTAATCGCCCTTGCGTGCAGGACAGGCCTTCATGAAGTACTTGTCTTCATTGTTGAGGCCGGTGCACTGGAAGATGTTGAGCACGTCGTGGATATCGAATTCCGTCAGCCCCCAGGGCTCCACCGCGCGCACCAGGTTGGAGTGGCAGTGGTGATCGAAGTCCTCGCCGGTCAGCAGGCGATTGACGTAAGGGTCGCAGCGCGTGCCCAGCAGGTCATGCACGCGACCGCCTTCTGCATCGACGCCATAGTCGGCGAGGGTGTCATCGATGATGGTCGCCATCGGGCGCAGGTAGGGCAGTGTGGACCACAGGCGATCATAGGTGCTGACATGCGCGCGCTGCAGCTGGCGGGTGCGAGACGCCCACATGCGCTCACGCGGGTTGTGCAGGTTCCACATGTTGAAATCGCCGACCTGTGAACCCTCGGTGATCTTGATGCGCAACACGTGGCCCGCCGGCACTTCCCAGGCCAGGCCATCGCGCAGCGGTACGGTATGGGTCGCGACCAGGGTGCGCTCAGCCTTGCCTTCGGTGAGGCTGTCGTAGAAGTCTCGATCGACGTCCAGAATCGACCCCTTGCTGGCTTGATAGGCGGCAGGTACATCACTCATGGCAGGACTCCCGGGGTTGTCAGGTCTGATCTCTCATTGAGGATCGATGGCGACATTGTCAGATAATGAAATCGAGCGAAGACGACGTCCACTGCCAGATAACCACGTCAGGTGCTTCAATACCTCTTCAGGGCCGATGAAAGCTTCGGGAGGATGAAGCAGAACTGGCGCAGGGATCGCTCCCAGCGCCAGTCCTGTTTCATTCCTGACTCCAATGTTGCTATCAGGCCGAGCTTGTCTCTTGGCTGACAGCAGGTCTGATCAGCCGTTGAGCACACCAAGCCATGCCCACAGGCCGAGCAGGGTGGCGATCAGCACCGGCGGTGTCAGGATCAGACCGACCCGCATATATTGCCCCCAGCTGATGTGGTGGCCTTTCTGATCGAGCACATGCAGCCACAGCAGTGTGGCGAGACTGCCGATCGGGGTGAACTTGGGCCCCAGGTCATTGCCGATCACGTTGGCGTAGACCATAAGCTCACGTGTCGCGTCGCTGACCTGCTGCGCACTGAGGTGGTCGATGGCCAGCGCACCGATCAGCGTGGCAGGCATGTTGTTCATCACCGATGCGGTGACGGCGGCCAGCACGCCGGTGCCGAGGGTGGCGACCAGCTCGCCCTGACTGGCAAGCCAGGCGAGGATGTCGCTGGCGTGATCGGTCAGGCCGGCATTGCCCAGCCCGTAGACCACCAGATACATGCCCACCGAGAACAGCACGATCTGCCACGGCGCGCCGCGCAGTACCGGGCCGAGTTCGATCACGGCATCACCGCTGCCCAGCCAGCGCCCGGCGATGGCCAGCAGAATCAGCGCGGCGCTGCCGGTGACGACGGCGAGCGGAATGCCCAGCGGCGCGGTCATGAAGTAGGACACCAGCAGCACCCCCAGCAGCGGGAAGGCCGCGCGGAATACCTGGGGGTCCTTGATGGCGCTTGACGGTGCCTCGAGCTTCTCCATCGCGTAGTGCGAGGGCAGCTCCTTGCGGAACATCAGCCATAGCACGATCAACGTGGCGGCCAGCGCGATCAGATCGACCGGCACCATCACGGCGGCGTAATGCGTGAAGGAGATGTCGAAGTAGTTGGCGCTGACGATGTTGACCAGATTGGAGATCACCAGCGGCAGGCTGGTGGAGTCGGCCACGAAGCCGGTGGCGATGATGAAGGCCAGCGAGGCCGCCGCCGAGAATTCCAGGCGCACCAGAATCGCGATCACGATCGGCGTCAGCAGCAGGGCGGCACCATCATTGGCGAAGAAGGCCGCGATCACCGCGCCCAGCAGCACGATGAGCGGAAACAGCTTGCGTCCGTTGCCGCCGCCCCAGCGTGCGACATGCAGTGCGGCCCAGCTGAAGAAGCCCGCCTCATCGAGGATCAGCGAGATGATGATCAGCGCCACGAAGGTGAAGGTGGCGTCCCAGACGATATCCCAAACCACCAGCACATCCGGCAGATTGACCACGCCGCAGGCCAGCGCGACCACGGCGCCGCCGAGGGCGCTGGTGCCGATGCCCAGCCCACGTGGCTGCCAGATCACCAGTGCCAGCGTGATGGCGAAGATTGCCAAGGCAAGCATGAGGTCTCCTTGTTGAGGGTGAAGAGTCAGTGAGAAGCCGCGTGTGCGGCCACAGGCTGCGTCAGATCGTGCTCTGATTGACGCGACGGGAGACCTCTTCGGCGCTCTCGACACGCTCCGAGTAGCGCTCGGTCAGATAGGCGCTGCGCTCGCGATTCATCCAGGTGAACTTCATCAGCTCTTCACAGACATCGACGATGCGCAGATACAGCGGCGACAGGCGCATGCGGCCGTTTTCATCGAATTCATTGAAGGCCTTGGGCACGGATGACTGGTTGGGGATGGTCAACATGCGCATCCAGCGGCCCAGAATGCGCATCTGGTTGACACTGTTGAAGCTCTGGCTACCGCCACTGACCTGCAGGACGGCCAGCGTCTTGCCCTGGGTGGGGCGCACGCCGCCCAGTGACAGGGGAATCCAGTCGATCTGCGCCTTCATGATCGAGGTCATCGCGCCGTGACGTTCCGGGCTCGCCCACAGCATGCCTTCGGACCACTGAGCCAGCTCGCGCAGCTCCTGCACCTTGGGGTGATCGGCCTCGCAGTCATCCGGCAATGGCAGGCCAGACGGCGAGTAAAGGCGCACCTCGGCACCGAAGGCACGCAGCAGGCGCGCCGCTTCCTCGGCGGCGAAGCGCGAGAAGGAACGCTCACGCAGGGAGCCGTACAGCACCAGTATGCGCGGCGCGTGACGCGGGGCATCCGGCCCGACCAGGCGGTCGATCTCCAGCGGTCGCCAGTGCTCGGCATCGATATTGGGCAGGTCGGCCAGTGCCGCTTTCATCTCGTCGGTCATGAGTTCATCGGTCATGAGTTCATTGGTCATGGTGTCGCCTGTCGGCAGGTGAGACGTGTCGGGAGTGTGTGCGTTCATGATTCAGGTCCTGGGGGCGTGGACGACGTCGCCGTCTTCCTTGGTGTATTGCGCGACCGGGTTGTCCAGCAGTTCCAGCACCGCCTCCGACGGGCGGCACAGACGCGTGGCCGTGGGGGTCACCACGATGGGGCGATTGATCAGGATCGGGTGGGCCATCATGGCGTCGATCAGCTCGGCATCGCTCAAGGCCGGGTCATCCAGGTTGAGCTCGTCATAGGGCGTGCCCTTGCGGCGCAGAAGCGGGCGCGGTCCGCCCCCCATGGCGACAATCAGCGATTCCAGCGTCTCGCGCGTGGGCGGCGTGACCAGATACTCGATCACCTCCGGTGTCTCGCCGGAGGCCTTGAGCATGGCCAGCACATTGCGTGACGTACCGCAGGCCGGGTTGTGATACATCGTGATCTTGCCGGAAGAACGGGCGGAATCAGTCATCATTGCCAGGCTCTTGGGAAGCACAGGGAGTGGAAGAGGCGCTGCAGTCGGGCACGGTAAGCGAGGCCAGCAGTGGGTCGCAGACCACCGAGGAGCCCGCGCAGCAGTCACGTACCAGAAACTGCACGGTGGCAAGCATGTGCTCGAGGTTGGCGCGGTAGATCAGCGAACGGCCTTCGCGCCGGGAGTGGATCAGCCCCGCGCGGCTCAATACGCCCAGATGGGTCGAGAGCGTGTTGTGCGGCACCTCGAGACGACGTGCGATCTCGCCGGCGGGGAGTCCTTGCGGCTCATGGCGGACCAGCAGCCGAAACGTATCCAGACGCGTGGCCTGGGACAGCGCCGCGAAGGTGTCCAGTGTGGCCTGCGGGTCGGGCAGGCTGTCGGAGTCATTCATTTAAACTGTCCATATGTCGAGACTTGTCGAAATGACGATGATGCGATGATAGATCAGCGTGCCGCGGATGGGAAGCTGCACGAGACGATGCCGGGGGGCTGCAAGGGAGGAAGGCGAGCTTCACGCCCTTGGCCAGGCGGGAATGTTTGCCGAGGCGTGCATTCCGGTCAGGCATTTGCCCGGCAGTATTGGTAGCATGTGCGCCATTGATTACCGGACAAGGGAAGATGGCACGATGATGATGGTATTGCAGATTCTGGGCGGCTTCGTGCTGACAGCAGGAGTACTGCTGGCGGCAGTGCCGGAGCTGGTCAACCGCTTCAAGGGGCCGAACGACACCCCGCAGACCGTACCGAAGGAGACCGGCGCGGCGATCTCGCGGCGCATTCGTTGGGGCTGGGTCATCGCGGTGGGGTATCTGCTGATGTATCCGCCGATCGGCCTGGGTGTGTTGCCGGTGCTGGTGACGCTCGCGGTGGCAGGTATCGCCGGCATCATGACAGCCCGTCTGATGGGGCTGATGCTGGATGGCATCGAGATGCGCCATCTGTTCCGCTTCGCCGCCGAGTCGCTGATTCTGGGCGGCCTGTGGACCTGGTTCGTCAAGCTGTCTGCCTGACGCCATTGCCGCGCACACTGTGCCGTCAGATCGCCAATTACTGCATTCCGGGAGTCCGTCCATGCCGCTCAATGCGTCTACGCAAGCCTTGTTGGCAGGGCTGGAGCGATCGCGCCCGGTACTGGTGACCGGCGCAACCGGCTATGTGGCGGGGCAGCTGGTTCGTCACTTGCTGGAAGCGGGCCTGACGGTGCATGCCGCCGTGCGCGATCCCGGCAATAGCGAACGTCTGGCGGCGCTCATGGCGCTGGCCGAGCGCTTGCCGGGGGAGCTGCGTGTCTTCGCCAGTGATCTGCTCGAACAGGGCTCCTACGCTCAGGCGATGGCAGGCTGTGGGGTAGTCTTTCATACTGCCTCGCCCTTCGTGGTCAGTGTCCTGGACCCCGAGCGCGACCTGGTGCGTCCGGCAGTGGAGGGCACGCGCAACGTGCTGGAAGAGGCCAATCGTCAGGCCAGTGTCGGACGGGTGGTGCTGACCAGCAGCTGTGCCGCCATCTACAGCGACAATGCCGATGCGCAAGACACCCCGCGCGGCTGTTTCGACGAGAGTGTCTGGAACACTACAGCATCGCTGACATATCAGGCCTATTCCCATTCCAAGACGCTGGCGGAACAGGTCGCCTGGCAGATTGCCGAGCAGCAGTCGCGCTGGCGGCTAGTGGTGATCAATCCCTCGCTGGTGCTTGGCCCCGCGATCAGCGATGACACGCACGGTGAATCCTTCAGCCTGATGACGCAGCTATGTGATGGCACGCTCAGGATAGGCGCGCCGGATTACGGCATGGGCGTGGTGGATGTACGTGATGTGGCCGAGGCACATCTGGCGGCGGGATTTCTGCCTACGGCCAATGGGCGTCATCTGGTCGCCGGGCATTCCTCAAGCTTCATTGAGCTGGGGCGGGCCTTGCACCGTCACGCCGGCCCGCAGTATGCGATTCCCATTCGCCAGCTGCCCAAATGGCTGGTGTGGCTGGCGGGTCCGCTGGCCAACAAGGCCGTGACCCGCAAGGTCGTCGCGCGCAACGTGGGCCATCCCTTCGTCTTCGACAATACCCGCAGCCGCGAGCAGCTGGGCCTGATCTACCGGCCCCTCGAGACGACGCTGTACGACATGTTCGATCAACTTGAGGCCAGCGGCCGCCTGTCGTGATTCCCGCTCGCTGGTATGTCAGCGACGCTGCGGCTTGTGCAGCTCTTATGTATTTCACTCCCTCAGCGCCTCAGTCCCTCAGCGCCGCCGCAGCGGCTCCAGCAGTGCATTCAACCCGTTGTGATCAATCTCGTGCATCAGCGCGAGCAGGCGACCGATCTCGCCCTGCGGAAACCCCTTGCGCGCAAACCAGCCCAGATAATCCCCAGGCAGGTCGGCAATCAGGCGTCCGGCGTACTTGCCATAGGGCATCTGGCGGGTCGTCAGTTTCTGCAGGTCTTCAGGGCTCATCCTTTGACTCTCATTCGGTTCGGGCAGGGAGTGGTTCTCAGCTAGCGGTGCCATTCTGGCATAGCTGAGTTGCAATGGTTGGGTTTTGCCACACTATCGCCATGTCTCTTGTATACCCACAGCACGGAGAGACTCATGCCTCGCGATTACCAGAACCTGGAGCAGCTACCTCTCGCTGGAGAATGGCGTGCCGGACGCGCCGGCAAGACGCTTGAGGTGATGGACCCCTTCGATCAAAGCTCGTTGCTATCGATTTCCATGGCCAATGCCGAGGATCTCGACGCCAGCTATCGCAAGGCGCGCGATGTCCAGCCTGACTGGGCCATGACACCGGCAAGTGAGCGCGCTGGCGTGATGCACAGGGTGGTGGAGCTGATGGACGAGCGACACGAGGAGTTACTCGGCTGGTTGATTCGTGAGTCAGGCAGTACCCGCATCAAGGCCCAGGCGGAGCTGGCCGCGGCCCGCGCGATCACCATGGAATCTGCCGCGATGGCCAACCGCGTGGCCGGAATGACGATGGAGGCTCAGGTGCCTGGCAAGGAGAGCCGTGTCTTCCGCAAGCCGCTGGGTGTCATCGGTATCATCAGCCCGTGGAATTTCCCGCTGCATCTGACCCAGCGATCCCTGGCGCCGGCACTGGCGCTCGGCAACAGCGTCGTCATCAAGCCGGCAAGTGACACGCCGCTGACGGGTGGCCTGCTGCTGGCCAGATTGTTCGAGGAGGCGGGCCTGCCTGCTGGCGTCTTGAGCGTGGTGGTCGGTGCCGGTAGCGAGATCGGCGATGCCTTCGTGGATCACGAAGTGCCGCGGCTGATCTCCTTCACCGGTTCCACCCAGGTGGGCAAGGGCATCGGCAAGCGCGCCGTCGGTGGTGATCACCTCAAGCACGTTGCCCTGGAACTGGGGGGTAACAGTCCCTTCGTGGTGCTTGATGATGCGGATATCGAGCAGGCGGTGGACGCCGCTCTGGTCGGCAAGTTCCTCCATCAGGGGCAGATCTGCATGGCCATCAACCGCATCATCGTCGATGAGTCGGTCCATGATGCCTTCGTCGATCGCTTCGTGGCGCGTGCCCGCTCACTCAAGGTCGGCGATCCCGCACAGGACGATACTGTCATCGGGCCGATCATCAATGCCAAGCAGCGTGATGGACTGCTCGAGATGATCGAGACGGCCAAGGGCGAGGGCGCGCAGGTGATGCTTGAGGGCGAGACTCAGGATCAACTGGTGCCGCCGCATGTGTTCACCGAGGTCACCAATGACATGAGTCTGGCCCGCAACGAGATCTTCGGGCCGCTGGTCGGCATCCAGAAGGCCCGTGACGAAGCGCACGCGCTGGAGCTTGCCAATGGCACCGAATATGGCCTTTCGGCTTCCGTCTTCACCACGGATATCGCACGCGGCGAGCGCTTCGCGCGCCAGGTCGAGGCTGGCATGGTGCACGTCAATGACATGCCGGTGAATGATGATCCTCGCGCACCCTTCGGTGGTGAGAAGAACTCCGGCCTTGGGCGCTTCAATGGCGACTGGGTGCTTGAGGAATTCACCACCGACCAGTGGGTCAGCCTGCAGGTCGAGCCCCGCCAGTACCCGTTCTGATCTCTCTGATCTGTAGTTGACGCATGACAAGCGGCGCCCCGCTCAGCCTGATGCCTGAGCGGGGCGCTTTTGATGGTAGGTAATGCTGACGCGTCATGATGGGCGAGGTAGGCAAAGAGCCAGCTCAGTGTGACACCCGGGGCATCCCTGTCGACAGGACAGGGACACATGCTGTGATCATCAGCGCGACCGCCAGATGAGCCGTGCGTGAGAAGCGGATCAGGGCGTGGCTGGCCGGCGGATCAATGACTGATCAGAGAAGCGCTACCCAGCCAGGCAAGCCTGAGCGCCAGCAACGACAGCGCCCATTTGAACAGGCCATCGAAGTGCCGGTTGGAGACGCGATCCAGAAAGCGCAGTCCGAGGCGGGTGCCGATCAGGCCCGCGCCGATCATCAACACGATCAGGGGCAACCACTCCTGGAAGACGAAGCCGGCCATACCGAAGATGAACGCCTTGGTCAGGTGTTGCGCGACCATGCAGGCCGCGAAGGTCGCCACCTTGGTGTGACGCTCGCCGCCGCCTTGCTTGATGAAGCTCGCGACCAGTGGGCCGCTGGCACCGATCAGACTTGAAAGGAAAGTCGTGACGGCGCCGGCGATCAAGGTGCCTGTGCGGCTCAAAGCCCGCTTGGGCAGTGCCGGCCCCCAGCAGGTGAACAGCACGAACAGCGCAATGGAAAGCTCCAGCACCCCTTCAGGCAAGCGGATCAACACCCAGGCCGCGACCAGCGCACCCAGCGCCACACCGGGCAGAAAGGCCAGCAGACGGCGCATGTCGATATGGCGCCACGTCATCGCCATGCGCCCGCTGTTGGAACCCAGCTGCACCATGCCATGCACCGGAATCAGGGCAGCGGCAGGCATCAACTGCGCCATGAACATGATCAGCAGGGTGCCGCCGCCAACCCCGACGGCAGCGGACATGGCTGATGTCAGCAGGGCAAGCAGCAGCAACGCGCAGACGATAGGCAACGAGAGTGGGAAATACTGCGCGAGGCCATCAAGCAGGTTTGCGAGGTAGGGAAAATCGGCGGGACTGGCGAGCATTGCGGGCATCCTGTGGAGATAGCCAATAAAGATGGATAGGGGGTCAGGCAGCCGACATGACGCATGACCTGCCTGACAGGCGTGCAAGGCTACCGTGACCAAGAGGCGCTATCCAGCCAAGCGTGCGTGGCTGAATAGCACATGGGAGATTCGAGCGGCTTCGCGTGGTGGTGAGATTGTGTATTGCTGTCTTTTCAGCCAGTGATCAGCTTTCCCCCATAGGGTGGTGAGGCTTACCATGACATGTTGGTTTTGCCATATGCCGCAGTGTTCAGTGGGTATTTTGTGGATCAGGAGAAAGCTGGCATGAAGCTGTTGTTGCTTGAAGATGATGACCTGCTGGCGGAAAGCCTGGCCGAGCTGCTTGAGGACAATGGTTATCGGTTGGATGTCTCCTCGAACTTGAATGATGCGCAGGCCTTCATGGCAACCGAGCAGTACGCGCTGGCCATTCTGGATCTGGGACTACCGGATGGCTCCGGGTTGGATTTGCTCAAGCGCTGGCGTCAAGGTCAGGTGGATATTCCAATACTGATTCTCACGGCCCGTGACACGTGGGAAGACAAGGTCGTCGGTTTGCGCAGCGGGGCAGATGATTACCTTACCAAGCCATTTCATGAAGCAGAGTTGCTGGCACGTCTTCACGCGCTCCTTCGGCGTCGCCAAGGGGCAAGTCATGGGTATCTTCAGGTGAGCGGAATCCAGCTGGATGAAGAGGCGCAGCGTGTGTGCTGCGATGGAGAGCAGTGGGCAAGCTTGACGGCCACCGAATTCCGCCTGTTGCGCTACCTCATGCATCATCCAGACAGAGTGCACTCCAAGGCACAGTTGCTGGATCAGCTATATGCCCTGGAGCAGGACGCCGCGGCGCCCAATCTGGTAGAAGTCTATATCGCTCGCCTTCGCCGCCGCCTGGGCAAGGACTTGATACAGACCCGTCGCGGACAGGGGTATCTGCTTGTTTCACATCGATCGTCGTAGCCTTCGTTTTCGCCTGCTGACCCGCCTGGGAGGAGCATCTCTCGCGGTGGTGCTGTTTGCCTGGTATCTGCATGGCTTCTTTCTCCACGAGCTGGCGAAGGACTTTCTTGGCGAGCGTCTCAAGGATGAGGCATCGCATATCGTCACCTTGCTCAAGAAGGATGAGCGGCCTGTTGCCCAGCTCATGGCGGCTGCTCGTGAGGAGTCTCTGAGCTTTCATCATTTCTATGTGTTGCGAGTCGGGGAGAAGGTCAGTACTTCGTTGCCTGACTTGCCGACGCAGATGCTCCCTTTGCTTGAGGGCAAGGGGGATGCGTTGTTCATGCATCAGTTTCAGCAACAGCCACTGTTGGTCTATCGGCACGTCTTCGATATCCGCGGGGACGCGGTGCAATTGCTGATTGTCGAGAATTTCTCGCCAGTGGAGCAGGGCTTGACCCGAGTCCATTGGTGGATCGCCGCCAGCGCCATCCTGTTGTGGGGGATTCTGATATCACTCAATCTGCTGGCGGTAAGGCGGGGGCTCAAGCCGTTGAGTGTCCTGCGCCATCAATTGAGTGAACTCCAGTCCGGGCACCGAAAGCGGATTGTGCTTGAGGCCCCTTCCGAGCTTGATGCGCTGGTATCACAGCTCAACACCCTGCTGGACGAGTTTGATCGTCGGTTGTCTCGTTCACGAGAGTCTGTGGCGAATCTGTCCCATGCGCTCAAGACACCTCTGACGGCGCTGACACAGGTGCTGCGTGGCAAGCGACCGATCAATGAGGTACGTCGTGGCAAGATGCTGCAACGTGTAGAAACGATCCATTCCCAGCTGGAGACAGAACTCAGGCGAGCCCGCATTGCTGGCCCGCGCGCCGGTCAGACAACACGCCCGGTTGAAGAGGCCCAGCGCTTGATCGAGATGTTCCAGGGGATCTATCCGCAGCGTACCTTCTTGCTGGAGTGTCTGGGCGTATCTAATGAGCATGCGGATAGCTGGGTGAATGTCGAGACACAGGATTTCACCGAAATGCTCGGCATATTGCTGGATAATGCGGGCAAGTGGTCTGTCAATCAGGTGCAATGCCGATTGACGATAGAGAGTGACCAGATCGTGCTCTGCGTCGAGGATGATGGTCCGGGGGTGCCGCAGGCACAGTTGGCCCATCTTGGCGAGCGTGGGTGGCGGCAGGACGAAACTCACCCGGGTTACGGGTTGGGGCTCTCCATTCTTGCCCATCTCGTCAAGCATTACGCTGGTTGCGTGAGCTACTCAACAGGAGCCGCAGGGGGATTGAGAGCCGAGGTGCATCTGCCCACACGCAAATAGGCACTCCATTCAGGTTCGTTTCAGCTTGCCGTGGCTTCATCCATGTCATGACTCTTCATTCATGACCCGGGAGCAGCAACGGCCATGGCACCAAAACCGTCTGAATTTTCTGTATCACGTCGTCAGTTGCTCAAGGGAGGTTCTGCCCTGGGGCTGGGCGCAATGGTGTCAGGCGTGGCACCCGCCTGGGCCAATCCCTGGGGGCGCACATCAGGTTACTCCCTAGGGGTTGAGCATGGGCCCGAGATCTCTCTTGTCATTCGACGTGAAGACATCGACATTGCCGGGCAATTCGCTCGTCCCATCAGCATCAATGGCAGTAGTCCCGGGCCCATGGTGCGCTTGAAGGAGGGGCAGGATGCTGTCATCAAGGTGACAAACCTGCTCGATGAGCCAACCTCCATCCACTGGCATGGCATCATACTTCCCCCGGAAATGGACGGCGTGCCGGGTATCAGCTTCGCGGGAATCGCACCGGGCGAAACCTTTACCTACCGTTTTCCTGTCACTCAGAGCGGCACCTACTGGTATCACAGTCATTCAGGCCTCCAGGAGCAGGAAGGCCACGCAGGGCCATTGATCATCGACTCCGCAACCTCCGAAGCCTTCACCTATGATCGTGAGCATGTCCTGCTGCTGACTGACTGGACATTCGAAGACCCCAAGTCCGTATTTCGCAATCTCAAGACCATGGAAGGCTACTACAACTACCAGGAGCGCACCGTCGCTGATTTCTTTGCGGATGTACGACGGGGTGGTTGGGTGGACACGATCGAGTCGCGCAGCATGTGGGCAGAAATGCGCATGAGTTCACGGGATATTGCCGATGTCACCGGCAGTACCTATACGTATCTTCTCAATGGTCATTCACCAGAAGAAAACTGGAGCGCGCTATTCAAGCGTGGAGAAACAGTGCGTCTGCGTGTCGTCAATGGCTCGGCAATGAGCTACTTCGATTTACGTATTCCCGGCTTGAAGATGACCGTGGTAGCGGCAGATGGTCAGCCAGTGCAACCGGTAGAAGTGGATGAGTTCCGTATTGCCGTGGCGGAAGCCTACGATGTGCTGGTGACACCGGAAGATGACAAGGCGTACACCATCTTCGCCGAAGCCATGGACCGCAGTGGCTACGCGCGAGCCACGTTGGCACCCCGCCCCGGAATGGAGGCGCCCGTACCTGAACGACGGCAGATCGCTGATCGCGGAATGGAGGCCATGGGCGCTCATGCTGGAATGGAGCACTCGCAGATGGCAGGCATGGATCATTCGCAGATGGCAGGCATGGACCATTCGCAGATGGCAGGCATGGACCATTCGCAGATGGCGGGCATGGACCACTCGCAGATGGCAGGTATGGATCATTCGCAGATGGCAGGCATGGACCATTCGAAGATGACTGGCCTGCAAGCCGATGCAGCCCAGGGCGGCATGTTGATGGCAGGCGCTGCTCAGCAAGGGGCTCGTTATGACCAGGCGGGAATCGGTCTGGACCAATCGCTGCGTCGTGTACTGGTCTATCAGGATCTCAAAGCCTATTCACCATGGCCGGATAGACGTGGCCCCATGCGCGAGATGGAGTTGCATCTGACCGGCAATATGGAACGTTATATGTGGTCCTTCGATGGCAAGAAGTTCAGTGAAGTCAATGGCCCTATTCATTTTCATAAAGATGAGCGCCTCCGTCTCATCTTGATCAATGACACCATGATGGAGCATCCCATTCATTTACATGGGATGTGGATGGAGCTCGAGAATGGCCACGGTGACCTGATCCCTCGCAAGCACACCTTGAATGTCAAACCCGGTGAGCGCGTCTCAGCGTTGATCACTGCCGATGCAGAAGGTAGCTGGGCTTTCCATTGTCATCTTCTGTACCACATGGATGCAGGTATGTTCCGTGTCGTAAAGGTTTCCTGAGGAGTCATCATGTCAATCAGTCAGCATTCATTTCGTCTTGCCTGCGTGACGGTATGTCTATTCTCCAGTGCTGGTGCCTCCCAGGCATTTGCCCAGGATGGATATGATGCCCCGGCGTCATGGCCATCGCCCATGGCCGAACATCTCCAGTGGAGCGCAGTTTTCGATCGCCTGGAATATAGCCTTCCGGACAAGGGAGAGGACTCCCTGGTGTGGGATTTTCAGGCCTGGTATGGCGGAGATACCCACCGCGTCTATCTCAAGTCAGAAGGGGAGAATGTCCAAGGCGATGGTGAAGAAGCCGAGTTTGAATCCCTTGAGCTTCTCTACAGTCGCCTGGTTGCCGATTTCTGGGAGTTCCAGGTTGGAGCTGGCTATCAGGGTGGTGTGTTCAACGATGATCATGATGAAGGCGTATATGGGGTCTTCGGCTTTCAGGGGACCGCCCCCTACCGGATCGAGACGGATGCCGCAGTGCAGTACCGAGAGGAAGGTATCGTGACTGCCAGCCTGGAGCTTGAACATGATGTGCGCCTGACCCAGCGCTGGTATCTACAGCCACGCAGTGAAATGGTCTTCGCTGCCAATGAGTCCAGGCAGCAAGGGATTGGGACGGGCCTCAATTCAGTACGAATCGGCTTGCGTGCACGCTATGAGATAACTCGGCGGGTAGCGCCTTATGTCGGCATGTACTGGCAGAGAGAGTATGGCGAAACAGCCGATATGCAGCGTGAAGAAGGTGAGGATGTGGAGGATACGGCTGTCGTGGTCGGTGTGCGTATGATGTTCTAGAGGAGTCAGGATGGCAGTGACATTTTTCAATTGAATAGCGGTGGTGTAGTTGCGTGATCATGTTTTACATGAATATGCAGAATGGCCTTTTGATTGGGAGACTATGTCTTATGGTTTGTACAATGTGATGATAATCTATCCCATTTTCAGGATGTTTTCAGGTTGTGTTGCCATCATGATAAGTGAACCCATAAAGAGATGATTTTCATGAAAACATCAACGCTGTTACTTGCTGCTACCATGACTTTTTTTACCGCTGTGACGCAGGCCAATGATGAGCATAGCCGTCTTCCGACTCTTTCGGCTGGAGTTTCAGAGACATATGGACTTGTGGCTGGAAAGCCATTGCGTTTCCAAATAGCCGTTGAACATGATGCAGTTCTAAAGATCAGCAGTCGACATTTTGCAGCTGATTCGAGTAAGAACAACCTGATGACTGCTGTGCTACGAGACCCACAAGGAAATGTCGTCGCGACAGCCTCTGATGATAATGGGCATTTTTCACTGGAGCAGGATGTCCAAGAAGGCTATTACCAATTGGAGGTCGCAGGCAATTCAATAAGTGGTTCGGCTGACGAAAATGGACGTAGCTATTCTCTAAATGTTGCTTTTGAATAAGAGATGGTTATGGCGAAAGATGATCAATGATAGGTTTAATGTAAATTGCTGAGCGATATTTGAAAATTATCCATTGATTTTGTGTTGTGTTGTAAATAAGGCGTCACTCTGGATCGTGTTGATGGCCGGCATTCGTCGGCCTTTTTTCGCTTTGGTTGACAGCCTTGTCATTGACTATTCTTGCCGTCTAAAGGGGGGCGACATGAAGAAATTATTGTTGGGGATGTGTCTGGCATTCATGGTGCTTCTGGCAGCAGGGGCCGGAGTCATTTACTCCGGCGTCGTCAGTGTCGCGGCAGATGATCCGCATGGGGCATGGGTCTATGGAATTCTTGAAACGGCGCGTGAACGTTCGATCGAGAGCCACGCGAGTGATATCGCCGCGCCACCCCTCGATGATGAAGCCATGAAAGTGGCGGGGGCCGGCAATTATGCATCGATGTGTGCCTCCTGCCATCTCGCGCCAGGCATGCAAGAGACAGAGCTCAGCAAGGGGCTTTACCCCAGTCCACCGAATTTTGTGACTTCGGATATGCCTGGTGAGCCTGAAGAGCACTTCTGGGTCATCAAGCATGGGATAAAAGCCAGCGGAATGCCGGCATGGGGCAAGAGCATGCAGGATGAATATATCTGGCAGATGGTCGCTTTCATGCAAGAGCTACCGGGCATGAGTGCTGCGCGTTATACGGCTCTTGTGGCAGCAAGTGATGGTCATCAACATGGCGGAGGGGAGACTGCACAATCATCGTCATCGCATCATGACGATGACACCCGCCAACCACATCACGCCAAGGAAGCTGATGGGCCTGCTGATTTACAAGACAGCCATGAGCGGAAGGGCAGCCATGAGCCGAAAGAGAACCATGAGCCGAAGAACAGTGGCCGGGCTGAGGATCATCCTCACTCATCACATGATGCAGGGCATCAACATTGAGGCCGGGGTCATCGGAAGTCATCGGAAGTGACATACACGGCCAGCCGCAAACAACATGGCATGCTTGACCGGCGTGCAATGCCAGAGCCGACCTCTGTTACGATGGCGACCCTTTCATGGCCACGCTTGCAGGTGACACCTTGGCAGTCTCACGCGATGAGGATCTCTATTCAGGCAGCGTCGACTGGAACGCCATCTATCGTGAGGGCTATCCACTAGAGCGCATTGCCCGGCGCCTGGCGCGCCTGTTGCCCGATGATCAGGGGCAGCCAGTCCTGATGGCAGGCTTTGCCGAGGTCGCCGCGATTCTGTCACGCCAACATGACGTGCGATTCGTGGAGTATTCGCAGTACATGGTGGAGGAAGCGCGGCGGCACTGGCCTCAGCTTGACGAGGTGGTGCACGGCGACATTCTCGATGTGCTGGCAGAAACGCCCGCACCCTGCGTGGCGATCAGCTGTCGCATCAGTGCCAACTGGCAGCAGGGCGAGCAACTCGCGAGACTCGTCGAGGCGATTCTTCGTCATCCACGCCTGCGAATCGTGATCGATGCCTTTGATGTCGAGCGTCTGCCATTGTCCACGCGCATCGTGTCGGGCAGCGGTCGTCATCAACTGGCCTGGCAGACCCTGTCACGTCACATGCTGGAGCCGGAATGGGGCATGCATGCCGTCCACTGGCGGGGCGAGAAGCCTGATAGGCCGGCATGGGTCAGCGCCTTTGAACCTGCGACGCTGACCCGATGTCTTGCCCGCCAGTTGCCTGGTCATGAGGTGCGTTGTCTGCCGCCCCTGATCCCGCAGGACCCCGGCTTCACGCTCGTCATCACGCCACGCACGCCCTGATTCCCCCGCACGTTCTCATTCTCATGCCGGCCATCGGCGTGAGCTTATGTGTGAGCCAATGCGCGAGCAGAGGCATGCCGTGCCGAATCACACCGCCTGGGTGGCTTCCTCGACCCGCTCGGCGCGTTCGGCACGCTTGAGCATGCGATAGCGCGAGCGCACCTCGTCACGTTCCAGGTAGCAGCCCTGCAACCAGCGGCTGCCGCTGTCGCCCTCGAAGGCATCGCGGGCGTGCAGCAGGCGGCGATTGTCGAAGATGACCATGTCGCCGGGGGCATAGGTGAAACGCATGGCGAAGCGCGGCTCACGCAACATGCGCTGCAGCGTCATCAGTGCCTCATAGGCGGTCTCGGTCTGCTCGAACGGTGCCATCATCGGCCCGCGCAGGAAGTTGGCGATCCGCACCTCCAGCAGTTCTCCTGCCTGACCCAGCACGATCATCGGCGAATACCAGACATGATCGGTATTGCGCGAGGTATTGGCGTAGCGCCAGTGCACCGTGGTGAGTGTCTCGTAGGCCTCGGGGTGTTCTTCCTTCAGCGCCGCCGCGATGGCGAAGCCGTCCATCATCACCGCCATGCCGCCTTCCACGGTGTTCTCGAGACAGTAGAGGCACTGCAGGCCCGGCTGATATTCCCGGGTCGGCAGGTCCACATGCGGCGGCAAGGCGATGGAGGTATAGGCGTTGGAATCCGGGTTCTGGATCGCGCGGACATTGAAGAGGTGGCCGAAGTTGGTGGTGCGGATCGAGCCGATGCGTTCGGCGACCTTTTCGATGGCGCCTTCTTCCGTCGGCAGGTTGCGCAGGCGCACCAGCCCCTTGCCGAGCAGTTCGTGCAGGGTGGGATACAGAATTTCCGCCTCCTGCGCGCTGCCATGGTCGGCCTCGGCCAGGCGGGCGGCATCGATGGTCGGCGGCTGTTCCAGCTGCTCACCGTGCCAGAGCGTCAGCGGCGGCAGTTCCGGCGGCAGCGCGTCCTGGTTGTCATAGTCATTGGCGCGCAGGAAGCCCGGGTGGAAGCGCAGGCGGCGGTCTTCGGGCGTGAACAGCACGCTGAGTGCGCCGTCCTCATCGATGCTGGCCTCGGCGATTTCCGGCCAGGCGGGAATCTGGGAGAGGTCCAGGATGCGTTCGCGCGTCGCCGGATTGACGGTGGTATCGTCCGCGGCGTTCTCGCGCAACCAGACACTATGAAAACGGCTGACGCGGCCATCGCTCCAGGTCACGCTCAGATAGCGTGCTTCGTGAACGACCTTCACGAGAGTCTCGTCAATTGGCCAGCTGTCGTAATCGGGTGTGATCGGGAGCGCCATGGAGAGTCCTTCCTTCTGTCAGGTGAGCGATTCCCCGACAGAATGGCAGCCCATGGCGCTCGCTACTGTGCCCAATTCGACACCGACTGTGCCCAATTCGACATCACGTTGCGGGTATCGGGTGTGGATCACCCCAGAGGACGTGGTGGCTGGCGGCGTGCCTGGGTCGGGGTAATGCCGAAGCGACGGCGAAAGGCGCGGGTGAAACTCGAATGCGAGGTGAAACCGCAGGCCAGGGCGATATCGGTGACGCCATGGCGGGTATCGTGAAGCAGGCTGCGTGCATGCAGCAGGCGACGCTCCCCATGATAGGCGCGAGGCGTGCAGCCGAGCCCTTGCTGGAAGCGGCGTTCCAGCTGGCGCCATGAGAGGCCGAGCTCTTCGGCGAGTGCCTCGATGCTGAGCGGGGCCTCCAGGGTGTTCTCCATGCGCGTGATCGCACGCCTGAGCAGCGGGTCAGCCAGATCGGCCGTCTGCTGACTGATGCCGCGCTGGCGGCTGGCCGGCAGGCGACCCTGATCGAGAATCAGCTGTTCGCGTACTGCCTGATAGAGCGTCTGACCATGCTGGCGGCGAATCAGCTCCAGGCTCATGTCCAGCGGGGCGCTTCCGCCGGCGCAGAAGAAGCCATCGTCACTGATTTCATACAGTGACTCCACGGCGTCCACCTCATCGAAGCGCTGGCTGAATTCCGGCAGGCTCTCCCAGTGCAGCGTCACCGTCTTGCCGGTGAGCAGGCCGGCACGCGCCAGCACGAAGCAGCCGGTATCCACGCCGCCGAGCTGGCAGCCGCTTTGGGAGCGCTCCTGCAGCCAGCGCAAGGTGCGGTCTTCCAGATAGGCTTCCGGGGCAAAGCTGGTGCACACCACCAGTTTGTCCACTGCGGTGAGCTCATCACGTGCAGTATCCACCGGCAGTACCATGCCGTTGGAGGCCTTGACCGGCGCGCCATCCTGGCTTGCGAGTGTCCACTGATATAGGCGTGTTCCGCGCAGTCGATTGGCGATGCGCAGTGGCTCGATCATCGAGAAGAGCGCAACCATCGCGAAGCCCGGCAGCAGGAAGATTCCGAGTTGGTGACGGTCAGTGGGGGCAGGCGAGGCAAGAGTGGCGGTCAATGGCGCAATGCTGGTGGGCTGGTCAGACAACACGCCGTCTTCCGGTAGGCCGAAGGCGTAGGACGCACCGGGTGGGACAGCGCTGGAATCGTGTGAAGACATGAGGATAGGCAACGACGGTGTCGGGTGGATCGACAGAAGGGGTTGGGCCTGACCTTAGCGTGTTCGCTAACTGAGCGCGAGGAGGCGATGGCGTGAGGCGAGGGCCCCGGCAAGAATGTCCGTCCTGCTTGGCGACCCTGATCAGGGCAGACAGGACGGACGATGCAAGGTCAATTCGGTAAGTTACAGCATCTTGAGGCAGTTTCTCCCCGCCTTCTTGGCCGCGTACATGGCTTCATCGGCGCGGGCGACCAACTGCTCACGTGTGGCGCTGTCATCGGGTTCCAGGCAGGTCATCCCGATGCTCAACGACAGGGGCAGACGTTGGCCCTCGTACTCCACGACACTGTCCTTCATGCGTTGTCGAAGGAGGTTGATGCGAGTGGCTGAGTCGCAGAGCAGCGAGTCAGGCAGAATCGCCAGGAATTCCTCGCCACCCCATCTGGCAAGGGTATCGCCGGGCAGCAGGAGCTCATCGGCGAGAACGCTCAATTGCTGCAATGCAAGATCACCGGCGTCATGGCCATGATTGTCATTGATCTTCTTGAAATGGTCGAAATCCAGCAGTGCCACGCATAGGGGGTGATCAACCTCGGCGGTGGCCAGAGCCGCGATGCGCTCATCCAGTATCTGCTGGGCATGACGCCGGTTGTAGAGGCCGGTCAACGGGTCAGTGATCGCGATCTTCTCGAGTGCCTGATGCGCTTCTTGCAAGGCTGTGAAGTCATTGGCGCGTGCGACCTCATGTCCTGCCCAGAGCGCAATCAGGCGCACCAGTTCGATATCCTGTGGGGTAAAGGGGTCGACCGGGTCCGGGCTCGAGAAATTGAAGGTCCCATAACGCTCGCCATCCACGATCACTGGCGCCCCGATATAGGCTTCAAGATTGAAATTGGCGTAGCAGGGATGATTGCGTATCTCGCTGCTGGCGACATGGTGAAACGCCTGGACGCTGTCGGCCTTGTAGACGTGATCGCAATAGGTATCGCTGAGCGAGAAGCTCAGCCCCGGTTCCAGCAGGTCTTCCGGGTGGCAGGCGCGCTGGACGACGTATTCGCCGCCCTGGATGCGGCTGAAGATACCGATTGGCAGGCCGAAATGGGCACAGCCCAGTTTCAGCAGCTCATCGATGCGCGCATTGAAGTTGAGTTCACGTGATGAGGTGATGGCGTGCAGGCTGTGCAGGGTGTGTTCCGCCGTCACACGGCGTGAAACATCGCGGATCAGCCCGAACATGAAGATGTTGTCGCTGGTGGGGTCCTTGATGGGGCCGCCGAGCGTCTCCCCATAGAAGTAGGTACCATCCTGGCGTCGGTAGCGGATGACCCGGCCTTCCTTGGCGGGCTGGGCATCGACACGAAAGCGTCTCTGCCCCTGGCGCTCGAATTCATCACTGGAGGCATACAGCACACGTGTCTGCTTGCCGATCAACGCTTCACGCGGGTAGCCGAATGCCTTCACTGCGCTGTCATTCAGGTAGGTGATGTGGCGCTGATCATCTGCAAGCAAGATGATGTCGTCGATCTGGCCCAGCATCTGGCCCAGCAGGGTTTGAATCATCTCAAAGCGTTGCATGACGCAGGCTCCTTATGGGTGCCGCTATCTCGGGAGAGGCATTCCTTGCCGCAGACATCCATCCTGTCGCCGGGAAAGCTCGGTATTTCCGTCGTCAAGCTCAGGCTTCACGCCGGATGTTGTACGATACAGAATTCATATTATCGTATGAGGATGCAGGCGCGTCTTGCTCTCATCCTGCCCGGCATTCGTATATTCAACGTAAAGGTAATGCAGTGCCAGAGGCCGCATCCGAAGATTCCCGCCACGCTCCTGTTGAACTTCATGGCTTCGTGCTGACACGTCATTGGCGGGACACGCCCGAGGGGGTGGTGATCAGCTTCTGGATCCGCAGCGACGAAGGCGCCGTACGTGTCGAATGTGCACCGCAGGAAGTCGTCGCTTTCCTGCCCGCCGAACAGCAGGTGCTGGCTCAGACACTGGTGAATTTTGAGGCCGGCGCCGAGCTGCGTCCGCTGGCATTGGAAGACTTCCACCATCGCCCGGTAGTGGGGCTCTACTGCCGTGAATATCGCACCCTGGGTCAGCTGGCGCGTCGTTTGAAGGCGATTGGCGTCGACGTCTACGAAGCGGATATTCGCCCGACGGACCGCTACCTGATGGAGCGTTTCATCACGGCAGGCGTCACGGCACGCGGCGAGCGCCAGCCTGATGGCAGCGTGAGGAATGCACGGCTGGCTCCGCTGGAGGGCTATCGGCCACCACTGCGATGGGCATCGCTGGATATCGAGACTGATGCGCGGGGCAATCTGTATTCCATCGCACTCGAGGGTTGCGGTCAGCGTCAGGTGTACATGCTGGGCCCCCCCAATGGCGAGGAAAGCGCCAGCCGCTATTTCTCGCTGGAGTACCGCGTCAGTCGGCGTGAGTTGCTGCAATGCCTGCTGGACTGGGTCGCAAGGCATGATCCTGATGTCATCATCGGCTGGAACGTCATCCAGTTCGATCTGCGCATGCTGGTGCGGCTGTCAGAGGCCGAAGGCCTGCCGCTGCGACTGGGGCGTGACGCCAGCGTGATGCAGTGGCGCTCTCATCCTCGCCAGGCCGAGCACTTCTTTGCCGGGATCGCCGGGCGCTGGGTGGTGGACGGAATCGAGGCGCTCAAGTCAGCCTTCTGGCATTTCGAGTCGTTCAGCCTCGAGAACGTCTCGCGTGAGCTGTTGCAGGAAGGCAAGGCCATCGAGGACCCCTATGGTCGGCTGGACGAGATACTGCGCATGTTCGCCGAGGACAAACCGTCTCTGGCGCGCTACAACCTCAAGGATTGCGAGCTGGTCACGCGCATCTTCGCGAAGACGCGACTGATGGAGTTTCTGCTCGCACGGGCCAGTGTCACCGGGCTTGAGGCCGATCGCAGCGGTGGTTCGGTGGCTGCCTTTACCCACCTGTACCTGCCGCGCCTGCATCGCCTCGGCAAGGTCGCGCCCAATCTGGGAGATGTGGTGGGGGAGGACAGTCCCGGCGGCTTCGTGATGGATTCCCGGCCCGGCCTCTATGACTCGGTGCTGGTGCTGGATTTCAAGAGCCTGTACCCCTCCATCATCCGGACGTTTCTGATCGACCCGCTTGGGCTGATCGAAGGTCTGCGTGAGTCGAACGTGACCTCTGAAGATTCCGTCCCCGGCTTTCTCGGCGCGCAGTTCTCGCGGGACCGGCATTGCCTGCCGGCCATCGTCGCGGATATCTGGCAGGCGCGGGACGTTGCACGTGCGGCGGGCGATGCGCCGCTGGCCCAGGCACTCAAGATCATCATGAATGCCTTCTATGGCGTGCTGGGGTCACGCGGCTGTCGTTTCTTCGACCCACGGTTGGCGTCCTCGATCACACGGCGTGGCCATCAGATCATCCAGCAGACGGTGGAATTGATCGAGGCGCGCGGCTACACCGTCATCTATGGCGACACCGATTCCACCTTCGTGTGGCTTGGCAGGGCGCATGACGAGGAGAAAGCCGCTGAGATCGGCCGCGAACTGGCAGCCCATGTCACGGACTGGTGGCGACAGCATCTCAAGGAGACGCTGAATCTCGCGAGTGCATTGGAACTTCAGTTCGAGACCCATTATCAGCGTTTCGTGATGCCGACCATTCGCGGGGCCGAGGAGGGTAGCAAGAAGCGTTATGCGGGTATCAGACAGGCCGAGGAAGGGCAGGATGGCGAGCTGGTGTTCAAGGGACTGGAGTCGGTGCGCTCCGACTGGACGCCGCTGGCCAAGGCCTTCCAGCAGGGGCTCTATCGTCGCATCTTCGAAGGCAGTCCCTATCAGGAGTATCTGAAAGGCTACGTGCAGGATTACCTGCAACGCCATGCCCATGGCGCGGCGGACACCACGGATATCGAGGCCTTGATCTATCGCAAGCGACTGCGACGCAAACTCGACGATTATCAGCGCAACGTGCCGCCCCATGTACGTGCGGCGCGCCTGGCGGATGACGAGAACCGACGGCGGGGCCTGCCGTTACGCTACCAGCGTGGCGGCTGGATTCGCTATGTGATGACCACCTCCGGCCCGGAACCCGTCGAATATCTGCGCTCGTCCATCGATGTCGAGCATTACCTGAGTCGCCAGCTCAAGCCCGTCGCTGATGGTATCCTGCCGTTCGTGGGGGATGATTTCGATCGCCTGCTGGATCGTCAGATGACGCTGTGGTGACACTTTTTACGTAGTGATAATCTTTCTCATTATTTCTTGCATTAATATATGTTCGCCGTAAGATCCTCTCTCGGTGCAGCCATCAGGCCTGCGCAGTTGTCATGTGATGGCGGTCTGATCGCCATGGTGCCCGGGAGCAGGTGTGACGTTACTGAAAGTGGTTCTTGCCCATTATCGCTGGTCCTTTGTTGGCGTGATGCTTCTCAGTCTTGCGAGCGCGGGATTGGGTATCGGTGTCATTGCCTATATCAACCAGCGACTCATCGCGCATTCTGCCATCGTCCCCCTTGATGAAGAGCTTGCGGCCCATGTCGGGGTGCTTCCGGAGTTTCTTGGGCTGATTCTGCTGTTGCTGGCGATCACGCTGGGGGCGCAGCTGGCGTTGACGACGCTGGGGCATCATTTCGTGCACGGACTGCGCGGGCGTCTGGTCAAGCAGATTCTCGATACCGATATCGAACGGCTCGAGCAGCTGGGCAGTGCCAATCTGCTGGCGAGTCTGTCCAGTGACATCCGCAACATCACCCTGGGGTTCGTGCGCCTGCCGGAACTGGTGCAGGGCATCGTGCTGACCCTGGGGGCCGTGTTCTATCTTGGCTGGCTATCCCCCGGCATGATGCTGGTCACTGCCATCTGGGTGACCTTCACCATCATGGGGGGCAGCTGGCTGGTTACGCGAGTCTATCGCCACCTGGCCGAGGTGCGGGAAGCTGAGAGTCGTCTTTACGCCGACTACGAGGCTGTCATCGATGGACGCAAGGAGCTGGCGCTCAATCGACCCCGTGCGCGTGACTATTTCGACACCCGCTACAATGTCAATGCTCGCGAGTATCGTCACCACGTCGTGCGCGCCGATACCTACCACCTGAGTGCCGTCAACTTCTCCAACATCATGATGCTGGGTGCCATCGGCATCGTCTTCTATCTGGCCAATGGCCTGGGATGGGCCAGTGGTGAGGTCGCCGCGACCTTTTCGCTGACGCTTCTCTTCCTGCGCACCCCCTTGATACAGGCAGTAGGCGCATTGCCGACTCTGCTGGGGGCGGATGTGGCCTTCGCCAAGCTGCGCAAGCTGGCATTGGCACCGGTCAACGCCGATTTCGCGTCTCCTCAAGATGCACTTCCGCAGGGTCATGAGTCCGCCACAGGCACGTCGGCCGGTTCTGATTGGCAGACTTTGAGTTTGCACAATGTCTGCTTTCGCTATGGCAGTCACGAAGATATCGAGCGGAGCGCAGAGCAGGACAATCAACAGGCCTTCTCGGTCGGTCCGCTGGATCTCACCCTCAGGCGCGGTGAGCTGGTGTTTCTGATCGGCGGTAACGGCAGTGGCAAGTCGACTCTGGCCAAGCTCTTGACCGGTCTCTATCAGCCGACCTCAGGCTCACTTCTGCGCGATGGGCACCCGATTCAGGCGCATGAGCGTGAAGGCTGGCGTCAGCAGTTCTCGGCGGTCTTCACCGATTTTCATCAGTTCGATCATCTGCTGGGCCCGACCGGCGAGCCGGCGGACCCGGCACTCATCGCACAGTGGATGGACTATCTGCAGATGCGAGAGAAGCTGATGCTGGACGGAAATCGCATCGTCAATACGGAGCTGTCTCAAGGGCAGCGCAAGCGACTGGCGCTGTTGATGGCCGTGGCCGAGTGTCGTGACATCCTGCTGCTGGATGAATGGGCGGCGGACCAGGACCCGCAGTTCCGTCGTATCTTCTATCGTGATCTGTTGCCGCGTCTGCGCGAGATGGGCAAGACGGTCTTCGCCATCAGTCACGATGATCATTATTTCGAGCAGGCAGACAGATTGTTCGAGATGCGCGCCGGCAAGCTGCAGGAGTTGTCCGGGGATCAGCGTGATCGCATCAGTCAGGATGCCGTCGCGCGCCTGGATGAAGCCTGAAACAACCTGTCCGGGCTGGCGGTGGGGGCAGCCGCGGGATCCCAAGGCCGCCCATTTCTCCGATATCACTAGACAGGCAGTGGCAGGACGTGAGCCCCGGAGGCGGTCTCATGTGATTCGTCAGGGATGATGCCCAGCTGCAAAGTGAACCGCTCCTCGGAGTGTTGCAGTCGGTCAGACGTGCCATTCTCGAGCTTGCAGGCAGGATCTCCATGCAATGGCGGGTCATCATGATCAATGAAGGTGAAATACGAATCATCCTGATTCCATTCCGTATTCGACATCAGCGTGCCAGCAAGAGACGCCACGAGACGGGAGTTGACCACACAACAATCGTTGCAAGGGAACACGACATGTCCAGATATCCAACATCACGGCAGATAACTGTCCGGCCGGCACTCGCCCCTCTGTCGCATGCCATACGGCTCTGCATCGCGGCAGGGCTCCTGTCACACTCCGCCAGCGTGCTGGCCGACGAGACCGGTGACACCATGGTCGTGGTTGGCACGGCACTGAAAGTCGATGCGCCGCTCGTGGAGACGCCGCGTCCGGTCTCGACGGTCAATCGCGAAGAGCTCGACACGCGCAACGTCCAGCAGCTCGATGAAACCTTCCGTTACCGTGCCGGCGTCCTGTCTGGCCATTATGGGTCGGACAACAATACCGACTGGTTCAAGGTGCGAGGCTTTGATCAATCCACCTATCAGGATGGCCTGCGCATCTACCGTGAAGGCTTCTATCAGTGGTTGCCGGAGACCTGGGGGCTGGAGCGCGTCGATCTGTTCAAGGGGCCTTCTTCCATCCTTTACGGGGAGGCGCCTCCCGGCGGATTGATCAACGCCATCAGCAAGCGCCCCACCGATGAGCCGCAGAGCGAGATTCAGATTCAGGTCGGCAATCGCGGTCTGCGCCAGACAGGGCTGGATACCAGTGGGTATCTGAGTGATGACGGTGACGTTCGCTATCGTCTGGTTGGGTTGTACCGCGAACGTGATGGTGATCTCGATCACACCGAGAACGAGCGCTACTACTTCGCGCCGAGCCTGACCTGGGACATCTCGGATGCCACCCAGCTGACGCTGCTCGCCAGCCTCCAGAAGGATGATGGCGTGCCCACCAATGCCTTCAAGCTGGCCTATGGCACCGTGGACGATACGCCGTTCGGCAAGGTGGACCCGCAGACCAACTACAGCGAGCCGGGGTATGACAAGGATGAGCGTACCCAGACCTCCCTGGGCTATGAGCTGCGCCACCAGCTGAACGACACCTGGGCGCTGGAGCAGGATTTCCGTTATAGCCAGCTGGATCTCGACCTGATCAGCAGCTACATCCTCTACCAGTCCTCGGCGCGAGAAGGCCAGCGCGGGCTTCTGTACCGCGAGGGCACCATCGACAGCTATACCGTCGACAACCGTGCCATCGGCAAGTGGTATGGCGAGCGCACCGAGAACACCTTGTTGCTGGGCGTGGATTATCAGAATCTGAGCCTGTCGGGCAAGGAAGCGGATGACTATGCCTTCGGCGATCCAATCGATCTGTTTGACCCGCAATATGGCAATTACACCGCCTTGAGCGATGACCAGATCACGCGGCGCGATATCGACAAGGAACAGATCGGCCTCTATGTGCAGGATCAGCTGCGCATCGACGACAAGTGGGTATTGCTGGCCGGGGTTCGCTACGACCAGGCCGAGACCGAGAACGTCAATCGGACAACAGGGGTTCGTGAGCGCTCCGATGATGACGAGATCAGCTGGTCAGGTGGGGTGATGTACCTGAGTGACTTCGGCCTCAATCCCTATCTGAGCTATACCGAATCCTTCGAGCCGATCAGTGCGACCGATGATGGTGGCTCTCTCTACGAGCCTCGCGAAGGTCGCCAGTGGGAGCTGGGCGCCAAGTATCAGCCCGCCGGCTGGGATGGCTACGTGACGGCGGCTGTCTTTGACCTCACCGAAGACAATACGCTGGTCACCACCGGCGGTGTACAGGTGCAGGAGGGCGAGCGTCAGTCGCGTGGCTTCGAGCTGGAAATGGTCGGTTACCTGACGGACCACCTCAAGCTGACCTCGGCCTATACCTATACCGATGCACGCCTGGAAGACGATGTGCGTGCGCCGCTGATACCGCGCCACCAGGCTTCCAGCTGGCTGGATTACGCCTTCGAGAGTGGCGCCCTGGATGGGCTGCGTCTGGGTGCGGGGGCCCGTTATGTCGGTGAATCGGTGGATGGGGATACCACCGTGTCGGACTATCTGCTGTTCGATGCGATGGTGGGGTATGACTTCACGCGCGAGCTGAGCGCTCAGATCAATGTCAGCAACCTCGCCGACAAGGAATATGTCGCCAGCTGCAGCTACTGGTGCTACTACGGGGAATCCCGCAGCATCATCGGCAGTCTGAGCTATCGCTTCTGATTCCTTGCGTCCTTGCGTCAGTCCTTTTGAACGACAACGCCCCGCAGGCAGCAGCCTACGGGGCGTTGTCGTGTCTGGCCGGGTATCACCTTCCTTCCCGCCATGGGGTGCTGTTGTCCCCGGTAACGTCCTACATCAACGCCAGATGATTGTCCCAGTGGGTATTGGCCAGGTGCACCGGCCCCAGTGCCGGCAGGCCATCCTCATCGATCAACAGCCATTCCCCGCGTCCATTGCTGACCACGAATCCTGCGGGGGTCTCCTGCGTCGCCGGCACCGCCAGCACCCCGGCACAGTCAGCGAAGTCCAGTGTCGTCTCAAGCTCGCCGGTCTCGAGGCTCCAAAGCGTGATCAGATTGCCGCGTGGGGCGGTCGCCACGGCCAGGTGGCCCTCAGGGGCGATGGCGATGCTCGCGATGTACTGCTTGAACTGCGGGACGTATTCCTGTGGCAACGGCAGCTCCTGCAAGAGGTCACTGCTGGGGTGCTTCACCACCACCAGCGGGTGGTGGTCCGCCGCGGGGCCCTGGTACTGATAGCCCGCGACGATTACGCCCTCGCGGCTGACGTCCAGGTGGCGCAATGACAGCTGGTGATGGGAGGGTTCGCCTTGCCAGCGAATCTCGCCAGATACGCGGTCCAGCAACGTCAGGTTGGGCTGCATCGTGTCCAGATTGAGCTTCACGCGACCGGTCTCCGGGCGCGTGAGAATTCCGCCATTGGCGATGATCAGCTGCTGACCATCCGGGTGCAGGCGAATCTCGTGCGGGCCGATCCCGCCACTGGCGAACTCGCCGATTCGCGTGAAGTCGCGATTCACGTCGTAGATGCCGATGCGGCCTTCTCCGGGCGCGATGGCATTCTCGGTGGTGTAGAGCAGACCACCGTCCGGGCTGAACACGCCGTGCCCATAGAAGTGGCGGTCTGGTGCGGCCTCTATGCGTGCGATCCGCTCACCGCTATCCAGGTGGAAGATGTTGATTTCCGTCCCTGGACGCCGTGAGAAGATCAATGCCCACGGCTTGTAAGGGTGACGAGTGGCACCGTGGGCGCGCTGGCGTATCGGCTGGCGCCAGCGCTCCACTCCCTGATAGCTGGTGCAGCTGGCAAAGTGCTGCCCCGTGTCATCATCACATGCCGAGATGGCTACCCCGAGTGGCTTCCGCCCCTGGGCGCTGGCGGCATTGTTGCCGCCCGCCACGGCCACGCCGCTGGGCAGGCTCATCAGTGGCGTGCAGGCCAACGCCTTGATCAGCCGACGGCGCTGACGCGCCTGCGCAGCATGGGTATCCAGCATGCTGTGTCCTGTCTTGATCACGTGCTGCACTCCGGAATCAATCACCATCGGTACTGTTGAAGCCCAGAGAGAGCCCGAGAGCCGGGTTGAGCGTGTCAGCGAAGCCAGCCTGCAGGGTCTCGATATGGATCATGGCCTGTTGCAGTTCGCCATTGCGCGGATCATCGCGCAACAGGGCGGCCAGATCCGTCGGCAGAGTCGCGAAGGCGTCACGCGCGTCGGCAAAGTCGCCGGTGGTGGAGGCCACCATGCGCGGATCGACCTGCTGATTCAGATAGCCATGAATGCCTGCGACCTCGTCATTGCCGAGCCAGAGCGTCTCCATCATCGCAAGCGTCGCCCCGATGTTGGCAAGCCCCATTCCGCCACGCCAGGACTCAGCCGCATAGGGATTGGCCGTGCCACCGTTGTCGAGCCCGATCGGGCGACGAAGCTTGCGGTCCTTGATGGCCTCAAGCTGGACGGTCATCGCGCGTACCAGGGAAAGCACGGCGTCACGCGGATCGCTGAAGGCACCAGTGCCTTCAGCCAGCTGCGGCGCGAACTGCTGCCACTCATCATGCAGCGTCTTGCCGGTATTGGCGGCGTAGGCAGTGTTGGCTGTCATCAACTCGCAACGACGCGAGTCGGCAGTCAGAGGCGAGTTGGCATAGCGGGCATCGAACAGCTGATACTCCACGCTGCCCAGGCCCTGCATGACGATGGATTGCTCCGCAAGACTCTCGACCGTGATCGGGGCATCACCGGCGAGCAGGGCACGGGTCTTGCGCGCGACCAGATCCTTCTTGTCCGGCCAGAAATACAGCTGCCATTGACGGGAGTTCTGCAGGATCGGGCCCATTTCCACCCAGTTGACCTGATTCAGCCCCAGCATGGCGCTGCGCCAGTCCTGCTTGAGGGTCTCGAGGGTGGTGTCGCCCTTGGCGGAGCAGAACGCCTGAGTATGCTGCGCGAGCTGTTGCAGGCGGCTGGCAAGTTGCTGGTGTGCCTCGCTCAGCGTGTCAGCGGCAAACTGGCTGACGGCCTCTGCGCTGGTGCCTGCGCCGGGGACGTCCGTGTCGGCGGCAATGGAGTCCGTCGCCGCCAGTGTGCTCGTCGCGAATAGTGTGACGCCCATCAATGTCATGCCACAGGCCATCAGGGCCAGGGGCGAGGTCTTGCGCTGGGCAGGTTTCATCGGGGTTGCGGCATGGGTGAAGGTGTCGCGGGACATGAACGGGTATTCCTTGTCAGAGAGTCTCGAGGAAGCGCAACAGGGCTTCACGCTGGTCAATCGGCAGGGCCACGACGGCGTCGCGGCTTGGCTGGGCTTCGCCGCCATGCCAGAGCACGGCCTCGAGCAGGGTACGTGCACGGCCATCATGCAAGAAGCCCGTGGCAGGGTTGACCGTCTGAGCCAGGCCGATGCCCCACAGGGGCGGTGTGCGCCACTCCTGACCGCTGGCCTCGAATTCGCGGCGATCATCCGCCAGTCCTTCGCCCATGTCATGCAGCAGCATGTCGCTGTAGGGCCAGATCGTCTGCTCGGCCAGTTGCTCTGCCACGCCGCCGGACCGGGTGGTCAGGCGTGGGCGGTGGCAGCTGGCGCATTCAAGCTCGCGGAACAGTTGCTCGCCTTGGCGCACCGTCGGGTCATCGATATCACGTCGGGTGGGCACGGCCAGATTGCGCGAGTAGAAGGCCACGTTGTCCATCACGTTGTCGTCGACCTCGATCTCCCCCCCATCGGGCAATGTCTCGCACTTCTGACGCGGGGTGCAGTCGGTGGAGCTGACCAGATTGGAGGTCAGCCCCATGTCGCCGGCGAAGGCCTTGGCGCTCTGCTGTCGCACATCGGGCTGGCCGGCCTTCCAGCCGAAACGCCCCATGACCTCGCGTTGCTCGGCGAGTGACCAGACAGTATTGGCGCGCCCGCTGATGCCGTCGCCATCCGCATCCTGCGGGTCGGCCCACTCGAGCAAGGTCTCGTCGCTGACCGCCTCGAGCAGCCCCAGCCCCACCATGCCGGGGGCGAGACGTGGGGAGAGCGCGATGGCGCCCGGGTCACCGAAGCCGGGTTCGACGATGGAATAGCGCGGCTTGCGCAACGCGATCACTTCCCCGTCCGCCAGGGTCACCGTCACGTCCTCGTAATCCACCTGCATGCGGCCTTCGCGCTCGATGCCGGGCACGGCGGCATTCTGCAGCTGGGTGCCATAGACAGGATGCGGCATCACCCCGGCGATACGCCGGAATTCGCGCTCCTCATCGCTCCAGCTGTCCTCGTGACTGTCCGGCAGCCCCAGACGCAGGAAAAGGCCCACCGAGGGATCGCCTTCGGCCGGCAGGCTGCCGCGACCATCCTTGACGTGGCAGTTCTGGCAGGCGTTGGTGTTGAACAGCGGGCCAAGGCCATCGCGCGCGGTGGTGCTGGCGGGCGCGATCACCCAGGGGCTCTTGAAGAAGCTGTTGCCGACACTGAAGGACAGGCGCTGATCGAAGCTCAGGTTCTTGGCCGGCAGCGAATAGGCGTTGGTGTCGTGCTTGCGTACGCTGCCTTCACCGCCGCTTCTGTCGGTGTCCTGCAAGGGCAGGGAAGACAGATAGCTCATCACTGTCATCGCGGAATCTGCCGTGGGCTTGGCTTGATCTGCCGATGCTGACTGAGCAGGCAGACACGCCAGGGCGATGGCAAGCGGCAGGGAGCGGGTCAGGGAGGGACGCAGCTTCATGTCGTGGTGCAATATTGGCATACAGGGTTTTCTCGGCTTGCGCGGTCAGGCTGCTCGAAGAGCTTTCTCTCAGGACTCTATCGGCAGACGCGCATGAAAAGCTGGCGCAAGAACCATCAACGCCCGAACCTGTCGTGAGAGAGGTTCGGGCGAGGATATCAGCGCGAGGCGAGGCAGCTTGGGGTCTTCAGCCAATTCACGCTTGGCAATGTGGAGCAGTTGATCAGAATTCGTGGTCTGCCGTATCGGCTTCCAGGCCATCGATACCGACGGTGCCGGCAATTTCTTCGATCAGGCGGGTCTGGGCGACCAGATCCTGAATGCTGGCATTGATGATCTCGGCGCCTTCGGCATTGCCCGGGGCGATCATCTGGTCAAACTTCATTCCGGCGTCGGCTTCTGCCGTGTCGACCATCACCTGCAGCTGGCCCATGGTGGTGTCCAGTGCCTCGTGCATCTTCTCGGCCAGTTCCGGGTCATTCTGGGCGACGAGTGCATGCAGTGACGGGCCTTCGAAGGTGCGACCGTCCAGGGTCACGTACTTGCCTTCGTAGACGTTCTGGATGCCCTTGGCATTGTAGAAGTGCGAGTAGTGAGTGTTGTCGGAGAAGCAGTCATGCTCGTCTTCATAGGAGTTGGCTTCCAGCGCGACCTTCATGCGCTCACCAGCCAGCTCACCCAGTGACAGGGAGCCCATGCCGAACAGCATCTTCTCGAGGCCTTCACCGGCCGGCAGCGAGGTCAGTTCCGCGCGGTAGTTGTCCTTCTCACCCTGTGCCCACTGGCCGACCATGTATTCCAGGTCGCTGATCAGCAGGTCGTTGGCGGCCAGCAGGTAGGCGCCGCGACGGTCACAGTTGTCGGCGGTGCAGGCATCGCCCTTGGCGAAGTCGGTCGCCGGGCGCTCGCCGGCACCGGCCTCAAAGCCGTGCATGTCCTGACCCCAGAGCAGGAATTCGATGGCATGGTAGCCGCTGGCCACGTTGGCCTCGAAACCGCCCAGCTCGTTGAGGGACGCCAGCAGCTCCGGGGTGATCTCGGTGGTGTCGATCTTGTCGGCACCGATCTGCACGCTGTCGCTGGCGATGATGTTGGCGCTGGCACCCGGGTTGCCCAGCTCGGCCTGATAGCCGTCGCCTTCGACGTAATCGATCAGCCCTTCATCCAGCGGCCAGGCGTTCAGCTGACCTTCCCAGTCATCGACGATGGCATTGCCGAAGCGGAAGACTTCACTCTGCTGGTAGGCGACGCGCGCCTGCTTCCAGGCGGCACGTGCCGCGGCAAGCGTCTCTTCGGACGGAGATTCGATCAGCGCGGCATTGGCGGCGCGCAGGGCATTGGCACTGGCCAGGGCATCGCTGTAGGTGGCATGCGCGACGTTGGCGTACTGGGCGACGACAGCTTCGGCCGTCAGCGCCTTGTCATGTGCGGCGCCATGATGCTCTGCCAGAGCGGCACCGGTGAACATGGAGGCTGACAATGCGATGGCAGCTGCCAACGGCTTGCGTGAGGCAAAACGAAAAGAGGCAGTCATATGGTTCCCTTGATCGGTCTGTTGTTATGCAGTGCGCGCAGAACGGCAGTGCGTGGGGCCGCTCGGGAGAGGGCGGGAAGTCATTACACGGTCTCTCGATGGTCGGCCCGCATCTCACTGGATCATATTGAGAACCTTTATTATTTGCAATCGACAAAACGTGCGTCTTGCAACGCAAGGGTGCACTGACTGCAATACGCCAACGCCCAGCTCATCATCTGTGGCTGCCCGAGCAGGGCGATCGGCATGCTATGGCAGAGCAGGGCAGCCCAGGTCAGCCAGGCCAATCGGCTCTGGTCAGGCCATGACAGAGCGTGTCAGCCAAGACCCGCGGCCTGTATCAGGGCACGCGTATAGTCTTCGCGAGGGTTGCCGAGCACTTCTGCCGTCGTGCCCGTCTCCACCAGACGTCCTTCACGCAACACCATCACCCGATGGGATAGCGCGCGAACCACTGCCAGGTCATGACTGATGAACAGATAGCTCAGGCCTCGGCGTGTCTGTAGTTCACGCAGCAGAGCAATCAGCTGTTTCTGCACGCTGCGGTCCAGTGCCGAGGTAGGTTCATCGAGCACCAGCAGTCTGGGCTCGAGGATCAGGGCGCGCGCCAGGGCAATCCGCTGACGTTGACCGCCGGAGAACTCGTGGGGGTAGCGATCGGCACACGCCGAGGGCAGTTCGACTTCCTCCAGCACCTGCGCCACCCGCTGGTGAACCTCGTCCTCGCTGAGCGTTGGGTGATGAAAGCGCAGACCTTCACTGATGATGTCCGCCACCGGCATGCGTGGCGACAGTGAGCCGTATGGATCCTGGAAAACGATCTGCATCTGACGGCGACGCAGTCGCAGCGCATTGCGATCCAGCATATCGATGCGTTCGTTCTCGAGGCGGATCTCGCCCTTGGCGGCCTGCAACTTCAAGAGTGCCAGAGCGAGTGTGGTCTTGCCGGAACCCGATTCCCCGACCACGCCGAGCGTCTCGCCGCGCGCCAGCGTCAGATCCAGCGGATGAACGGCGACGAAGTCCACGGGGCGCTTCTGGAAAAGCTTCCTGCTGCGCGCGAAGCGCACCTCCAGCTTGCGCGCGGTGAGAACCGGTGTCGCGGCGTCTTCGGCACTCAAGTCGCTGGCGAGTCCTTCGGGTTCGGCGGCCAGCAGCTGGCGGGTGTAATCGGCCTGCGGCGAAACGAATACCTCGTTGACGCGCCCCTGCTCGATGCACTCCCCGTCGCGCATCACGATCACGCGATCAGCGTGACGGCGCACCAGATTGAGGTCATGGCTGATCAGGACCATCGCCATGCCCTGATCGCGACGCAGGCGGTCCAGCAGCTGGAGTATTTCCTGCTGCACGGTGACATCCAGCGCCGTGGTCGGTTCATCGGCGATCAACAGCGGTGGCTGATTGGCCATCGCCATGGCGATCATCACGCGCTGGCGTTGCCCGCCGGAGAGCTGGTGCGGCCAGGCGTCGATCAACTCATCGGGACGCGGCAGCTGTACCTGGCAGAGCAGTTCCAACACGCGCTGGCGGGCGGCATTGCCGCGCAGTCCCTGCTGGAGGCGCAGGCTTTCACTGATCTGTTCGCCGACACGCATCAATGGGTTGAGCGAGGTCATCGGCTCCTGGAATACGAAGCCGATCTGACCACCACGCACCCGCTGCCATTGGCGTGGCGTCAGGGCGGCCAGATCCAGCGTCTTGCCATCCGGCCGCGTGAATTCGCGCTGCCCGGTGACATGGGCGTGGCCCGGCAGCAGGCCGAGACTCGCCAACAGGCTGACGGACTTGCCCGATCCGGACTCGCCGACGATGGCCAGGCATTCTCCCCGTCTGACCTCAAGGCAGAGATGCTTGACGACGGCTGTCTGGCCGAAGCGGATGCAGAGGTCGTCGAGTCTCAGCACGCTGGCAGCGGTGCCGATATTGTCCGCAGGCGAAGAGGGATGACTCATGCGTTCTGCTCCCGGGCACTGATATGACGTGGGTCGAAGGCATCGCGTAGCCCTTCGCCGATGAAGACCAATAGCGTCAGCATGATGCCGAGGCTCAGGAAGGCGGTCATGCCAAGCCACGGTGCCTGCAGGTTGTTCTTGCCCTGGGCGACCAGCTCGCCCAGCGAGGGGGAACCGGCCGGCAGGCCGAAGCCGAGGAAATCCAGTGCGGTCAGGGTGGTAATGGCCCCCGTGAACAGGAAGGGGATGAAGGTCAGGGTGGCGACCATCGCGTTGGGCAGCACATGACGCCACATGATCAGGCGGGAAGGCAGGCCCATGGCTCGGGCGGCGCGCACGTATTCCAGATTGCGTGCGCGCAGGAATTCGGCGCGCACGATATCGACGATGCCCAGCCACGAGAACAGCATCATGATACCGGTCAACCACCACAGGTTCGGCTCGACGATGCTGGCGAGAATGATCAACAGAAACAGCACCGGCAGGCCGGACCATACCTCGATCAGACGCTGACCGATCAGGTCGACCTTGCCGCCGAAGTAACCCTGCAGGCCACCGATCACCACCCCCAGCACCAGCGAGCCCGCCGTCAGTACCAGCGCGAAGATTACCGACAGCCGGAAGCCATAGATGACGCGCGCCAGCACGTCACGGCCCTGATCATCGGTGCCCAGCCAATGACGGCCATTGGGGGCCGACGGCGCCGGAGAGCCCAGATTCAGATCCAGGGTGTCGTAGGAGTAGGGAATCAGGGTGTTGAGCATGAAGCCCTGCGCCTCGATGGCCTCGATCACATAGGGGTCGCGATAGTCGGTGGCGGTGGGCAGGAAGCCGCCGAAGGTGGTCTCCGGATACTCGTGCAGCATCGGCAGGTAGGTCTCGCCCTGATACTCGACCAGCAGTGGGCGGTCATTGGCGATCAGCTCGGCCCCCAGTGAGAGCACGAACAGCACGCCGAAGATCAGCAGAGACCACCAGGCGCGACGGTTGTCACGAAAGGCCGCCATGCGCCGTCGGGTGATGGGCGACAGGCGTGAGGCGCGCGGACGTTGCAGTGGCTGCTGACTGCCGTCGTTTGCGTCTTGAGCGGGTGTCTCGTGAAGCTGTGTTTCATGAACCGACGTTTCATGAGCCGACGTTTCGTGAACTGTTGTCTCGTGACGCATGTCAGGCCTCCCGTGTCGCGAAGTCGATGCGCGGGTCGA
Organism: Cobetia sp. LC6; assembly: GCF_030264805.1. Lineage (NCBI taxonomy): Bacteria > Pseudomonadati > Pseudomonadota > Gammaproteobacteria > Oceanospirillales > Halomonadaceae > Cobetia > Cobetia sp. LC6. Next base: position 114,603 of record NZ_JASSPL010000008.1, read on the forward strand.
TCCACACATACATCAGATCAGAAACCAGCTTCAGGATCAGACCGATCAGGGTATAGAGATACAGGGTGCCGAAGATCAGCGGGTAGTCGCGCTGCAGGACAGCCTCGAAGCCGAGCAGCCCCAGCCCGTCGAGGGAGAAGATCACCTCGATCAGCAGCGAGCCGGTGAAGAAGATGCCGACCAGCGCCGCGGGCAGCCCGGCGATGATGATCAGCATGGCGTTGCGGAAGACATGCCCGTAGAGAATACGGTTCTCGCTGGCTCCCTTGGCGCGTGCCGTCAGGACGTATTGCTTGTGGATCTCGTCCAGGAAGCTGTTCTTGGTCAGCATCGTCAGGGTCGCGAAGCTGCCGATGGCCGAGGCCAGCACGGGCAGGGCGATGTGATGGAAGTAATCCAGAATCTTGCCGGCGGTAGACAGCTCCTCGAAGTCCGGCGAGGTCAGCCCCCTGAGCGGGAACCAGTCCAGATAGCTGCCGCCGGCGAATACCACGATCAACAGGATCGCGAACAGAAAGCCCGGAATGGCGTAGCCGACGATGACGACGCCGGAGGTCCAGATGTCGAAGCGCGAGCCATGCACCAGCGCCTTGCGGATACCCAGCGGGATCGAGACCAGATAGACCAGCAGCGTGGTCCATAGCCCCAGCGAGATGGAGACCGGCAGGCGCTCCAGCATCAGGTCGATCACCGGGCGATCACGGAAGAAGCTGTCGCCGAAATCGAACTGCGCGTAATCGACGACCATGTCGGTGAAGCGCTCCCAGACCGGCTTGTCGAAGCCGAACTGCTGCTCCAGCTCCTCGATCAAGGCCGGGTCGACCCCTGACGCGCCGCGATAGGTCGAGGCAGCTCCTCCACCGCCACCGCTGGTGACACCATCACCGCCGCCACTGTTGAGACGGGTGCTGGCACCGGCACTCATGCCGTCCAGACGGGACATCAGTTGTTCGATCGGGCCACCTGGGGCGGCCTGGACGATCAGAAAATTCAGCAACAGGATTCCGAGCAGCGTCGGAATCATCAACAGAATCCGGCGCAGAATATAGGCACCCAATGGCAATCTCCCTGCGTGCCCCTCATCGCCGGCATCTTGTGTGCGGTGCAAGGGGCATCGGTTATTGGTGTCGTGGACGCATCAGCAAGGCGTCAGTCCTGCCAGGCGTCTATGCCTGGCATAGGCGCCGAGCGTGTTCTTCAGGCTTGTTGACCAGACTTGCTGAACAGGCATGTTCACCCGGCTCATTCACCTGATTCATTCGCCTGGTTCAAGCGAGGCATTCTTGTCGGGCTCGATCCACCAGCTGTCCAGGCTCAGCTGGTATTCCGGGAAGGGCTGCGGATAGCCGAACTTGTTCCAGAGCGCGATGCGCGTCGCCGCCAGGTGCCACTGGGGCACGACATGGAAGCCCCAGCGCAGTACGCGGTCGAGTGCCCGTGTCGCGCTGAGCAGGTCTTCACGGGTCTGTGCCTGAATCAGGGCATCAGTGAGCGCGTCCACCACCGGGCTCTTCAGCCCGATCAGGTTGCGTGAGCCGGCCACGTCGGCATAGTCGCTGGTCCAGTATTCACGCTGCTCGCTGCCGGGACTGTTGGACTGCGGATAACTGCCGACCACCACGTCGAAGTCGAAGCTGCGACGGCGGTTGATGTACTGATTGACGTCGACGGTGCGAATCCGCGCCTTGATGCCGATGCGCGCCAGATTGCGGATCCAGGGCTGAATGATGCGCTCGAACTGGGTGTCGTAGTTGAGCACCTCAAGCGTCAGCGGCTTGCCGCTGCTGCGGCTGACCAGCTGGCCCTTGACCACTTCATAGCCCGCTTCGCGCAGCAGCCCCAACGCCTTGCGCAGGCGAGGGCGTAATTCCTGTGGCTCATCGATCGGCAGGGGCTTGTCGAAGACCGCGCTGGGCAGCTCATCCTTGAAGGGCTCAAGCAGCGCGAGTTCCTTGCCGGTGGGCATGCCATCCGCGGCCATGTCCGAATTCTCGAAATAGCTGTGGGTCTGCTGATAGGCACCGTAGAAGAGGTTGCGGTTGATCCAGTCGAAGTCGAAGACCAGCGCCAGTGCCTCACGGACTCTCGGGTCCTGGAAGCGCTCGCGGCGCTCATTGAGCACGAAACCCTGCATGCCTGCCGGGTTGCTGTCCGGGACTTCCAGCTTCTTCAGTCGCCCATCGTGCAGCGCGGGAGTGTCGTAGGCGGTCGCCCAGTTCTTGGCGCTGCTTTCGACGTGCAGATCGATGCTGCCGGCCTTGAAGGCTTCCAGCGAGACGGTCTGGTCCCGGTAGTAGTCGTAGACCAGTGTCTGGATGTTGTGGCGGCCCTTGTTGACCGGCAGGTCCTTGCCCCAGTAGTCGTCGACACGCTCATAGCGAACCTGGCGGCCGGCGTCCAGAGACGCCATGCGATAGGGGCCGGAACCCAGCGGAATTTCCAGGGTGGCGCGCGTGAAGTCGCGGCTCTTCCAGTAGTGCTCCGGCAACACCGGTAGCTGTCCGATGATCAGCGGCAATTCGCGCGCCGCGCCTGGCGCCATCTCGAAACGCACGGTGTCGGCATCGATCACGCTGACGCCGGTGACATCGTGATAGTAGCTCTTGAAGAACGGCAGGCCTTCATCCTTGAGCAGGCGATAGGTGAAGATGACATCTTCGGCAGTCACTGCCACGCCATCGTGAAAGCGTGCCCGAGGGTCGATATCGAATTCGATGGCGCTGCGGTCCTTGGCCAAGCGGATGCCGCTGGCCAGCAATCCGTATTCGGTGAAGGGTTCATCGGCGGAGGGGATCATCAGGGTGTCGTAGATCAGTCCGCCGAAGTAGTTGAGTCCCGCCACCGAATTGCCCTTGAGGATGAAGGGATTGGTGGAGTCGAAGCTGCCGATGGCGGCGCGCGTCATGCGCCCGCCGACCGGCGCCTCCGGATTGACGTAAGGGAAGTGGGTGAAGCCGGGCTTGTGGGCGGGCTCGCCGTAGATGGCCAGGCCATGCACGGTCGGGACGTCCAGCGGCGTCTGCACGTTCGAGGTGGGGGTACTGGTTGCCTGCACGCTGGTTGCTTGCGCGCTGGTTGCCTGCGTGGCCGACGCCATGTCGGCGCTGGGGCGTGAATCGGCAGATTGCCCGCTATTCGCATTGGACCCGGCTGCCTTGGGCTCAGCCGCGTTGGCCGTGGCAGTGAACGAGCCGCTCACCATCAGCGCCCCCAGGCATAGCGCGCGTAGCGCGGCCCAGCGACGGGGGGCGAGTGAAGAAACACGCTGCATCGAAGACTTCCTTGACTGAATGACCCGGGCCTCGCGGCCGTGATGAAATGACCGGCAGCTTGGCAGCTTGGCAGCTTGGCAGCTTGGCAGCTTGGCAGCGCGGCTGGATTGCGTCTTGCTCACTATCAACTCCGCTGGCCTGGGTCGCCTCAACGGCTGTCGACCGTGAGCTGCCGTGAGCTGATGGAGAACTGTAGAAGCGGTAAAGCAGCTGCACGCAGCGCGCCGGGCTTCGGCCGGTCTCCTTGCATCGACCCCGCCAAGAGTAACGAAGTTCCCTGTCAGCGGCCATGCTGCGGCGTTTGAATCGCAAACGCCCCCACCATCACGGATGGCAGGGGCGTCCAGGAATCGCGTATCACTCGTCGCTTCAAGACGCGTGAATCGACTGGCTCAGTTTTGGTTGAAGACTCAGTTGTGGTCGAAGACTCAGTTGGCGCTGTAAAGAGTCAGCATCTGACCGGGGCGTAGGTAGTCCGCCGATGACAGCTTGTTCCAGCGCGCGAGCTGTCGAGTGCTGACATTGTGACGTGCGGCGATCAAGGACAGGGAATCGCCACTCTTCACGCGCACCTTCTTCTCGCCGTTGGCCGAGGCCAGCTGGGTGGCCACCGAGGCGCCACGGTCCGGCACCATCAGTGCCTGGCCGATGCGGATGGTGTTGCTCGAGAGACGATTCTTCTGCTTCAGCTCGGAGAGCGTCAGGCCATTGCGGCGTGCGATGACGGACAGGGTGTCGCCGCGCTTCACGCGATAGCTGGCCCAGCTCTGGCGCGCTTTTTCAGGCAACGTGGCCAGCTGGCTGAGGAAGGTGTCGCGGGCGGTGGCGGGAATGACCAGCGAGCTGTCGCCCGGCGTGGTGGCCCAGCGCTTGTAGGCCGGGTTCAGGGCGCGCAGCTCATCTTCACTGATGCCGGCCAGTTTGGCGGCGGTGGACAGGTCCAGTTGTCCGCCCGTCTCGACGGCCGCGATTTCCGGCTTGTCGTCAATCTTCGGCAACGACAGTCCATATTCCTCAGGGTCGCGAATCACCGCGGCCAGTGCCAGAAGCTTCGGCACGTATTCCATGGTCTCGTTGGGTAGCTTGATGTTCCAGTAATCCTCATCGCCACCGGCGCGGCGGCGTGCACGGTTCACGGTACCGGCACCGGCATTGTAGGCGGCCAATGCCAGCTCCCAGTCGCCGTCATACCAGCGCTCGCCCTGGGTCTCCAGGTAATCCAGCGCGGCGTCCGTAGACAGCAACACGTCCTTGCGGCCGTCATACCAGCGGTTGCGTGTCAGCCCCATGGCGTCACCGGTGCGCGGCATGAACTGCCACATGCCAGTCGCACCGCCCGGATGCGCGGCGTCCGGGTCGTAGGCGCTCTCGATGAAGGGCAGCAGTGCCAGCTCTGCCGGCAGGCCGCGTGCTTCGGTACGCAGTGTCACGTAGCGAATCCAGGGGCGGGCCTGCTCCGCGATACGCTCCACGTGGTGAGGGTGCTCCTGATACCAGCTGATCCATTTGCGCACGCGTGGGCGGCCGGTGTCCTGCTGTAACTGATAGCTGGCGCGCAGGCGCTCCCAGACGTCATCGTAGTGCGCGGGAATGGCATCGACGGCCTCCATGAAGTTCAGCGGGGCGCGCTGATATTCACTGGTGGGCGTAACCCCGGGCACCATCGCTGAGTTGGCACTGGCGGTCAGCGGCATCAGGCACAGGGTGGCACCCAGAGAGGCGAGGCGAATCAGGTGACGCAGTCGAGCCGGACGGAAGGGGGCCTGGATCGGAGTGACACGACACGGCGTGTCGGCGGCCATCTGGCCGTCGGTACGGAGGTCTTGCTGATGCATTGACGAAATACTCTCTGGCGAGCCGCCGCTGGATGGGTCAGCGGCGGCTCGGCTGGCCGGCCATGCCGGCACGAATCAGTGACTGCGGGGGCTGATCGAGATCAGGAATGTTCTCGACCCGCTGTCACGCGAAATGCCATTCACACCGCGCTCCAACCTCTCACCTGGTGGCGTCAGAACGGGGCAATGGCACGCGGGCAGCAGGGCTAGAAGTTGTCCTTCCACTGACGCAGTGCCGTGAAGGCCGCCAGTGGAGAATCTTCCTGACCCAAGGGTGCCGAGAGGCGCCCTTCCTGCTCGAGATGGCGCTGCAGCGTCATCTCGTCACTGCGCAGGAACGGATTGATCTGCTTTTCTCGGCCGATGAGGGTGGGCAGCGTGGGACGGCCCAGTGAACGCAGCTGTTCGCATTCTGCGTTGAGGGTGTCTCGCGCCGGATTGTTCGGCTCGGCGGCACTGGCGAAGGCCAGATTGGCCAGCGTGTACTCGTGTGCCGGGAAGACAAGTGTTTCTTCCGGCAGAGCGGCGAGGCGCGACAAGGAGTGATGCATCTGTTCCGGGGTGCCTTCAAACAGGCGTCCGCAACCGCCACTGAACAGGGTGTCGCCACAGAACAGCAGACCCGGCATGCCGGAGCTGACGAAGGCGATGTGGTCCAGGGTATGGCCCGGCACTTCCATGACCTCGAAGAGGCGGCCCTGCAGGCGGAAGCTGTCGCCATCGCCGACACGCTCGTCGATACCGTGGATGGCCGGGTTGTGCGGGCCGACCACGCGAGGTTGATAGCGTTCGATCAACTCCGGCAGGCCGCCGGTGTGATCCTGGTGATGATGGGTGATGAGGATGGTGTCGAGGGTCAGGCCTCTGGACTCCAGCGCCTCCACCACCGGGCGTGCATCACCGGGGTCGACGACCGCCACGCGGGGGTTGTCGTCGCTCTGTATCAACCAGATGTAGTTGTCCTGAAAGGCCGCTATGGGCGTTACGCTCATCATGGTGGTCAGGTGCTCTTGATGTCTTGCAGTCGTCGATCGAAGCAATGACAGGCCAGTGACGCGAAAAGTGGCTTCATACGTCCTCGTCAGGGAATCGGCGAGGCTGAAGCAGATGAACATGGCATGTCATCGTCGCCTGCAATGCTGATGGGCAGGCGTTCCATCGACTCCTTACTGAGAGTTAGTTGTCGAAATCGGCACAAGATCATGCTCAGAGACGGCTCAGGCCGCTCTTGCTACTGAGAGCTCCCCCATGCCGCGTATCCGGGCGGCAGGGACAATCCGGGGGCTCCATCATCGACAACGCATGTTTATGGGTCATTCGCAGGATGTTGGGTAACACCTTGCTTCACTCTATCCTGAGTGTCGGGCCGGGCTGTCGAGACGCTCGGTACCCACAGTCCTGTACAAGACTCGCTCATCGGCATTTCGTTCCCGGTCAGGCTCGCCGTTTGCGATCAGGCAGCGGATGGCAGATGCCTGGTCCTGCAGGAAGCGTCCTTGAGGAAGAGTCCATCAGGAAAAGCCACGACTGGCCGCCTGTGCTCAGGTCCATGAACGCCATCAATCGCAAGGCCGATAGCCAGCATGATGATGCCCAGTGGACTGATTCGTGGCGGGAATCTGATTTTTCCGGATAACAAGCCTGACGAGCCAGCAGGTAAGTGTCAAACCTCTTATGGTGTGAGAATGTAGGCAAGTGTCAAAGCCTGTCTATGCCGTGGGGAGTGTCTCCCCGCCTGAAGCCCGGGAGATGCAAGATGTGGAAAGGCCCCTTTGGTGTGAATGACTCGGGTGGAGACAGGGCCAGCGCGTCCCTGACCGCCGATGAGCGCCAGCGCCAGCATGCTCGCCAATTGAGTGCCCATGTGCGCGCCATGCGTGCCTTTTTCGAGGGCCCGGATGGGCAGGACATCCTGACGGCGGAGCGCGAGATGCTGTCACCGCTGTTCGAGCGCTGCTTCGGTTTTCACAGCCTGAACCTGGGCCCGGGCGGCAATGACCTCTTGTCACTCTCCGCCATCCGCCATGCCATCCAATGGAGCCCCGAGGCGGCGCTTGCCGAGTCGCCATCCACCTTGATCTGTCCGCTGACCCAGCTGGCATTGCCGGACGAGAGCATGGATCTGGTGATGCTCCATCATCTGCTGGAGGTCGCGCCGGAGCCGCACCGTCTGCTGCGCGAGGCGGCTCGTGTCCTGCGCTCCAGTGGCTGTCTGGTCATCGTGGCCTGGCAGCCGTTCTCCGGCGAGGGACTGCTGCGTCTGGACCCGCGGCGTCGCCACATCACTCCCTGGGAGGGAAGCTGGCGAACGCCCGCGGCCTTGCGTGACTGGCTGGCCTTCGTGGATTTCGAGATCGAGCGTATCGACTATGCCGGCTTCCATCTGCCGGGGTTACGCCTGCGACATGGCTGGCTTGAACGCATGGGGCGTCGCTACAACCTGCCGCTGGGCAGTCTGATGTTGATACGGGCACGGCGCAATGTCGGGTATGTACAGCCCTTGAATGCCAAGCGACCACGAGTCGCCATCCCCGGTGTCTCCATCGGTCAGGCCACGCGGGTGCATTCCCGGGAGGGACATGTGAGGGGTGAGTCGCGCAGAGATCTGTCCGAGCGCGGCTAGCTCGAGGGGGCGCTGCTGGGCTCCTTTTCTATAGAGCTTCAGCCTGGCGGAAGCTGTAAAAAAATACAGGGGCTTTGGCCATGCTGGATGCGAGTGGGTAGAATGACGCTCACTGTGGCGAGGCCTGCTGTTGCCGCGCAATGGCTCCCGGAGAGGAGAGTGGTTGACAGGGGTGAGTTGCGAGCCCCGACTCCGCGGGCCAGGTTCGTCCCTGTCATGACAGCCAGCGCCATCGCACTTGCCCGTCTTCGTTTCCTTTGTCGAGAGTGCCGTTTGTGAGCCAGAGTGCATCCACGTCCGAACCCCAGAACCCCTCCGCCGCTGCGACGCCCGAGCCCAAGGCGGCACCGACTCGCGTGGTCATCCACACCGATGGTGCCTGTCGTGGCAACCCGGGTCCGGGTGGCTGGGGCGCGATTCTCGTCAGTGGCAAGCATCGCAAGGAACTCAATGGCAACGAGGCCCAGACGACCAACAATCGGATGGAGATGATGGCGGCGGTCGAGGCGCTCACGGCGCTTACCAAGCGCTGTCAGGTGGTGCTGTGGACCGACTCCGAATACGTCAAGAACGGCATCACCAAGTGGGTGCACGGCTGGGTCAAGCGCGGTTGGAAGACGGCAGCCAAGCAGCCGGTAAAGAACGAAGATCTGTGGAAGGCACTGCTGGCCCAGAGTGAGCGGCATGATATCGAGTGGCGCTGGGTCAAGGGCCATAGCGGCGATGAGGGCAACGAGCGCGCCGATGCGCTGGCCAACGAGGCCATCGACGAGATGCAGCGCCGCCGCTGAGTGCCTCGGCTGGCAGGCACGCCGAGCGCGGTGGCCAGCCGTGTTTGAGCACGGACATGCAGGATCCGATATTGAGGCACCCTGATGCGCGGGCCGAAGCTTGAGGCGGACCGATCAGGGAGCTATCACTGTTTACCAAGAGGTCTGAGATGCGTCAGATTATTCTCGATACCGAAACGACAGGTATCGACCCGAAGGAAGGCCATCGCCTGATCGAGATCGGCGCGGTGGAGATGATCAACCGCCGCCTGACCGGACGCACCTACCATCAGTACGTCAATCCTGAGCGCTTGATCGATGCAGAGGCGATCGGGGTCCACGGCATCACCGATGAGCGAGTCGCCAACGAGCCGGTCTTCGCCGAGATTGCCGATGCCTTCTGGGACTTCATCAAGGGTGCCCAGCTGGTCATCCACAATGCGCCCTTCGATGTGGGCTTCATCGATCACGAATTCGGGCTGATCAACCCCGAGCGTGCCAACCCGCTGGGCCCGGTCGCCGATCACTGCGCCATACTCGATACCCTGAAGCTGGCCCGAGAGAAGCACCCCGGACAGCGCAATAATCTGGATGCGCTGTGCAAGCGCTACGATATCGACAACGGGCATCGCGTGCTGCACGGCGCCTTGCTGGATGCCGAGATTCTCGGCGACGTCTATCTGGCGATGACCGGTGGCCAGACGGCGCTGGGCCTGGACGTGATAGAGGAAGGCGATGGCGAGGAGGGCGGTATCGTCGGGGTTCGTCGCCTGCGTGCCGATCGCCCACGTCTGGTCACGCCCGGCCTGTCCGCGCTGGAACTTGAGCGTCACTCGGCCTGGTGTGAAGAGATTCGCGGCAAGGCGGATGAGTGCCTGTTCGATCGCTTCTCGATCGATGCCTTGGGCAGTCTTGATAGTGCCAGTCTTGAAGGCGCCAGCTTGGACAACCGAGGTGCCCGCGGAGACGACGCCTGATGTTGATTCGTGATCTCTCGCGTGTGACTCAGCGCCATGGTTATCTGATTCGCGTGGGGCGTGATGGCGTGGCGCCTGCGCCGGATGGCGGCATCATCCAGCCTATCGCGGATTGGCCCAGCGGCGCCGTGGCCCTTGGGGAATGGCAGGGCGCGCCGATTGCGGTGTTCGGTGAGAATGGCAGTGCGGATTGGCCCACCGCGCGTCAGTGGCTGCATACGCTGCCACGTGATCAGTTTCCTCTGCTTTCCAGCGCGCTGCAGGTACTCAAGTGGCTGCGCGACCATCGATTCTGTGGCCGTTGTGGCAAGCGCATGAAGCGTCTGGAACATGAGTTCGCCATGCACTGCACCGGTTGTCAGCATCGCAGCTACCCGCGTATCTCGCCCTGTATCATCACGCTGATCACTCGGGGGCGCGAGATGTTGCTGGCACGCAGTCCGCGCTTCGGGCCGGGCATGTATTCGACCTTGGCGGGCTTCATCGAAGCCGGTGAAAGTGCCGAGGAGGCCGTGCGGCGTGAGGTGCACGAGGAAGTCGGTGTCGAGGTCGGGCGAGTCAGTTATTTCCAGAGTCAGTCGTGGCCGTTCCCGCACTCGTTCATGTTGGGCTACTACGCGGAATATGCCGGTGGCGACATCACCATCGATGGTGTCGAGATAGAGGATGCCCAGTGGTTCACGCCGGAAGACTTGCCGGGGCTGCCCCCGAAGTTCTCGATCTCGCATGCCTTGATCGACAACTTCCTGCGCTCGGTCGCGACGGGCCGCTGAAATTGTGAGCCTCTCCCCAAAGAAAACGCCCCGACCATTGGCCGGGGCGTTTTATTTGGCTGGTGCATCAAGCGACCCTTTTCATCGGGCTTGTCCGCAACGATGCACCTGCTCAAGTAGACGCTTACTTGTTCGGGAACAGAGACGTCAGCTTGGTGGCCAGCATGATGTTGCCGGTGGCTTTCAGGCGGCCAGTCATGAAGGCCTGCATGCCGTCGACTTCGCCTTTCATCACGCCCTTGAGGGTATCGCTGTCGGTGCTCAGGGTCACTGACGGATCATCGTGCTCACCCTCGCCGACGTCCAGAGTGCCGTCCTTGACGACCATGTAGTAGTCATCGCTGTCGGTGATGTTGAATTGAAAGACTTCATCCATGCCCTTGGCGGCTTCGGGGTTGAAACGGCTCTTGAGCATGTCGATGACGGCGTTGGCGTCGGCCATGGTGATATTCCTTGTCAGTGCTAGCGGTGGAGAAAGGTCAATGATCGCGGGGAAAGATGACGTGCATGATGAGGGGTGGGGTGTCGTTCATCACCTTGCTCACCATGAAGTGATCACGCTGCTGACCTTCAAGACTGACATCAGACTATTTCAAACGAGCGTTCCAATCAAGTCGTTTGATCGATCTGGCGTGTTCCGCGCTTCAGCGCTCAGCTCCGAACCTGCAGAAGTAACGTGTAGAAGTAACATATAGGGATAACGTACAGATCGCGTCCAGGTCACCTAGAGAACCCGCACAGGCGGCTCGCCAGTCACATGACAATACGAGCAGCGTGTAATCTGCCCAAGCGCCTGCCAGCCTTGCAGGCGGGCAAGCTCGCCCCCATATCGAGTACCATCCCGCACCGGCCCTTTAGCCGGTGATTTCGTTATGGGGTCCTGGCCGTGTGGCAGATGCCTTGACCTTCTGCCTGACAGCCATGCACTCGAGAGCTAGCGTTCGCCGCTCACGTGCAGGCGAGAGATCAGACACCTTCTTCAATGTTTCAGGAGCAAGTGCATGCAATGGATTTCACAGTACGGCCTCTTTCTGGCCCAGGCGATCACCGTAGTGGTCGCGATCGCGGCCATCGTGCTCATCATTGCACGTGCACGACAGGGGGAAGCGGGAGAGCGCCAGGCCAAGCTGAAGGTTCGCCCCTGGCATGAGCGCATCAAGGGCTATCAACGCGAATTGAGCCACGCCGGCCTGGAAGAGGCCGAGTACGCCGCCAAGGAGAAGGCGCGGGCCAAGAAGCACAAGCAGGAGGCCAAGGCGCTCAAGAAATCGCTCAAGGCCAAGGCGAAAGCCAACAAGGGCGGCAATGTGGACAAGGACGATACGCCGGCCAGCACGCGTGGGCGCCGGGTCTTCGTGCTCGACTTCGTCGGCGACATCAAGGCCAGTGGTGTGGAAAGCCTGGCAGAACAGATCACGGCACTGGAAGGCGTGCTGGGTGAGCAGGATGAGGTCGTACTGCGACTTGAGTCCGGTGGTGGCCTGGTGCATGCCTATGGTCTGGCCGCGGCACAGCTGGACCGTCTGCGTGCCAGTGGCGCGCGACTGACGATCACGGTCGACAAGGTCGCGGCCAGTGGCGGTTACATGATGGCCTGTGCGGCGGATCACGTGGTGGCAGCGCCCTTTGCGGTCATTGGCTCGATCGGTGTCGTGGCTCAGGTGCCCAATGTGCACCGTCTGCTCAAGAAGCATGATGTGGATGTCGAGATCCTGACGGCGGGGCGTTACAAGCGCACCTTGACCATGCTCGGCGAGAACAGTGAAGAAGGGCGTGAGAAGTTCCTGTCGGACTTGGCGCGCACCCATGAGCTGTTCAAGCAGCATGTCGGCAGCCGTCGTCCGCAATTGGACGTCGAGGCAGTGTCCCAGGGCGATATCTGGTATGGCAGTGAAGCCATCGATATCGGTCTGATCGACGAGGTCGGTACCAGTCAGGCGTTGCTGGCGCGCTATCTAAAGGAAGAGGTCAAGATATTCGAGGTGAGTCTCGAGAAGCCGCGCCGCGTGATGGACCGTTTCGGCAAGGGCGTGACATCGAGTCTGGATCGCGTGCTGGACCGCGTGCTGGAGCGCAATGCGGAGTCGCGCTGGCATCAGCAATAAAAGAGATTGCCGTCGCTGGTAAAGAGAAGAGGCTTGGAAGGCCATTCCGTGGCCTGCCCGATCTTGTTGGAGTCGGCGAGTGATACAGATGTCTAGCGGGTCACGATCAGCGTGACTCAGCGACATTCCCCTCAAGGGGCGTCAGTCACCGGCTGGCGCCCTTTTTCAGTTATAGAGGTCCTGCAGGGCACGAATGACACCTGTGGCGTTGGGGCCTTGCAGCGAATAGTAGATAGTCTGCGAAGCGCGGCGTGTGCGGACCATGCCTTCACGACGCAGAATGGCCAGATGCTGTGACAACGCGGATTGCGACAGCTCCAGGCGCGAGTTGAGCTCGCTCACCGACATTTCGCTGTCGCTGAGCAGGCACAGGATGCGCAGGCGGTTCTCGTTGCCCATCGCCTTGAGCAGGGCAGTGGCTTCTTCGATGACGCGGTCACCGGCCTGGTGCAGGGTGATGGCATCGCTGGACACTGGCATGGGGTTATTCCTTGCAGCTGTAGAAAGTGTTGCGTTCATGCGGTCTCTCCCGGTCGGTCTATCTTGATGCATCCCGAGGGACGCAATGGGCCATTGGCATGTTGTTATGACCTAACCTTGTTTTAGTGAATGATCAATAACTCCGCGTGCTACGTCCAAGACAATCTTAAACGGTAAATCATCGACATGGTCGTTCTCAGGCTTTGACTTTTGGTCGCATCTGCTATGAGACCGTGTTCAAGCGTATGTTTCATTGCGCGAATGACGCCTTTCACGCTGTCAGGCCGTCTGCGACCAAGGACTGAGTATAAGACCATCAGACGCTGAAAACGGTGAGGCGAGTGAGTTTGAAGGGCGATTTTTGGCCTAAGGTTTCAACGTAACTATCGAGTCAGGTGTCTCTGTACTGCCTGCCCCTCTCTCCATCGTCGTCTGTCGCATCGCCTTTGGCGAGCGACATCAATGACGACATCAAAAGAGGTCCGGCCAACGGGCCCCGGGGAAAGGTCTTGCGTCAGGGCAGGCAAGAGATGCCCACAAAGCCATTCGTGGATCACGAGGTACGCCATGCCCGACGCCAATCACTCCTGTGCACGCGAGCGTTATCTAGCTCTGACGGCGAAAGCCAACGAGACACCAGAAGACTTCTGGGCTGAGCAGGCGCAACGCATCGCCTGGTTTCGCCCGCCGCAGACCATTCTGGCCTGGGATGAGCAACAGCATGCGCGCTGGTTCATCGATGGCGAGATGAACATCTGCCATGCCGCGCTCGACCACCACGTCGCCAATGGGCGAGCGGATCAAGTCGCGCTGTACTGGGACTCGCCGGTCACCCAGAGCAAGCGGCAGTACACGTTTCGTGAGCTGCGTGATGAGGTGGCTCTGCTGGCGGGGGGGCTGCGCAATCTCGGGGTGGAGAAGGGCGACCGTGTCGTGATCTACATGCCGATGGTCGCCGAGGCCATGATGGCGATGCTGGCCTGTGCCCGCCTAGGGGCGGTGCATTCGGTGGTCTTCGGCGGCTTTTCCCCCAAGGAGCTGGCGGTACGCATCGATGATGCCGCGCCCAAGGTGATCATGGCAGCGTCCTGCGGGGTGGAAGTCGATCGCATCATTCCCTACAAGCCCTGGCTGGATGAGGCCATCGAGCTTGCCGAGCATACCCCGCAAGCCTGTCTGATCCTGCAGCGTGAACAGCAGCGGGCGACACTCGGGCCGCGTGATCATGACTGGCATGAGTGTCTGGCCAGCGCCCAGGCCACTGAAGCGGTCAGCATGATGGGCAGTGAACCTCTCTATGTCCTCTATACCTCCGGCACGACTGGCAAGCCCAAGGGAGTGGTGCGTGATCACGCCGGCTACGCCGTGGCGCTGCATTATTCAATGGAGCTTCTCTATGCGACCCGCCCCGGCGATACCTTCATGGCGGCCTCGGACATTGGCTGGGTCGTCGGCCACTCCTATATCGTTTATGGCCCGCTGCTGATGGGGGCCAGTACCGTCATGTATGAAGGCAAGCCGGTCAAGACACCGGATGCCGGAGCCTTCTGGCGCTTGATCGAGGAATACCACATCAACTGCTTCTTCACCGCGCCCACGGCGTTCCGCGCCATGAAGAAGGAAGACCCGGAAGCCAGTCATATGGCCAACTACGATCTTTCCAGCCTGCGCAGTCTGTTTCTGGCCGGAGAGCGACTGGACCCGCCGACCTATCACTGGCTCGCCGACCTCTTGCCAGTGCCGGTCGTCGATCATTGGTGGCAGACCGAAACCGGCTGGCCCATCGCCGGCAACCTTTTGGGGCTGGACATGCTCACCGAAGGCAGTCGCGAGGTGACGGCGCCGGTCGAGGCACGTGCCGGTAGTGCCACCTGGCCGTTGCCGGGCTTCAATGTACAGATTCTCGATGGCATGGGGGATGAGGTTCCCACGGGAGAGCAGGGCAATGTCGTGTTGCGTCAGCCGTTGCCGCCGGGCTGCCTGACCGGACTCTATCAGGACCCCGGGCGTTTCCATGCAGCCTATCTGGCCGCCTACCCCGGCTACTACCTGTCCGGGGATGGCGGCTACTTCGATGAGCAGGGCTATCTGTTCGTGATGGGACGCATTGATGATGTCATCAATGTGGCGGGGCACCGCCTGTCGACGGGCGAGATGGAGCAGGTGCTCGGTGCACACGCCGCGATCGCGGAATGCGCGGTGATCGGCATCGAGGACTCGCTCAAGGGCGAGATGCCGTTGGGACTGGTGATTCTCAAGGATGGCTGGCAAGGGGATGAAGCCAGCCTGTGCGCCGAGCTTGCCCAGCGGATACGCGAGGAAATCGGGGCCTTTGCCTCGCTCAAGGAGGTGCTGGTCGTCGAGCGCCTGCCCAAGACGCGCTCAGGCAAGATACTGCGCAAGATGATCCGTCAGATCGCCGCGGGCGAGCAATACCAGGTGCCCTCGACGATAGATGACCCCTCAAGCCTGGAGGATGTGCGTGAAGCCCTGAGCGATGCTGGCGTCGGTCAGGCGAGGGAGGCACGTAGCGCATGAATCGAGGCGCATGAGCCGATGCAGTGATATCGCGGACGCATGACGCGGTCCGTGCTGCTCCAACAAGGCAAAAGCCCCCGCCATGAGACATGGCGGGGGCTTTTTTCAGCAAGGCAGCATTTATTGCATCACGTGCGTGCCACGACCGGATCGGCCATCTCGCGGCGTGCAAGCCATGCAATGCTGATGACCAGCAGACCCGCCAGGCTCAACCAGCCGAACAGGGTGCTGTCGGTCACGCCCATCACCAGGTAGGCGATCAGCGAGATCGCGGCACCCAGCAGGGCGTAGGGCAACTGGGTGATCACGTGATCGATATGGTGGCAGCTGGCACCCGTCGAGGACAGGATGGTGGTGTCGGAAATCGGCGAGCAGTGATCCCCGAACACGGAGCCGGCCAGCACCGCCCCCATCATCGGCAGCATCATGGCGAGCTCGGTGGCGGCCGCCATGTCACCGGCAATGGGCAGCATGATGCCGAAGGTGCCCCAGCTGGTGCCGGTGGCAAAGGCCATCAGGCCGGAGAGCACGAACAGCAGCATCGGCAGCCAAGTCGGAGACACGACGCCCTCGACCAGTGTGGCGAGGTACTGACCGGTCCCCAGAGAGCCGATGATGCCGGTCAGCAGCCAGGCGAAGACGAGGATATAGACGGCAGGCAGCATGGAACTGGCGCCCTGGGCGATGGCGCTGAGACTGCGACCAGCGCCCATGCGATGCCGAAGCAGCATCGCTACCGCAGCCAGCAGACCGATGGCGCCGCCGATGATCAGCGATTTGGCGACATCCGTCAGTTCAAAGGCGCGAATCAGGCCGAAGGCCTCACCCTCGGCGGCCAGTGCGCTGGCGCCGGTCTGCACGATCATGAAGAAGGTTGCGATGACCAGCACGATGATCGGGATCAGCAGGTCCATCGGGCGGCCACGCTCGGACTCTTCCACGTGGGTGTTGCCTGGCGGATTGCCGCGCTTGGCATCGAAAAGCTCACCGTCGCGCGCCGCGATGGCATGACGGCGCATGGCACCGAAGTTGATGTCGAACCAGGCGGAGGCGATCACCAGCACCAGCGCCGCAATCGCGTAGTAGTTGAAGGCGGATAGCTCGAGGAAGGCACCGAACGGGCTGACATCCGTGATGTGGTGGGTCGCCAGAATACCGGCGATCAGGCTGATGATGTAGGCACCCCAGCTGGAGATCGGCGTCAGCACGCAGACGGGAGCGGCGGTGGAGTCGATAAGATAGGCCAGGCGCGCGCGCGACAGCCCCTGACGATCGGTCAGTGGACGACAGATGTTGCCCACGGCCAGGCTATTGAAATAATCATCGATGAAGATGAATACCCCCAGCAGCACGGTCATCAGCTGCGAGCCACGGCGGGTAGTGACTCGCGCCCGCGCCCAGTTGCCGAAGGCTCGGGTGCCGCCTGCCAGTGTGATCACGCCGACCATGGCACCCAAGGCCAGCAGGAACAGCAGAATATAGACATTCCAGCTGTTGAGGCTGGCATCGGCAAGCTGACCGCTGTCCGGCATTTCGATGAAGACGGCAACCAGTTGCTGCCAGAGATAGTGCAGCGTGACGAGCGGCGAGAAATCATTCAGCAGCAGGGCGCCTGACACGATACCCAGCCCGAGGGAGAGCATGACACGACGTGTCAGTATTGCGAGACCGATGGCTATGATCGGGGCGAGCAGCGAAAGCGGGGACGCCGCGTAGCTGGTCAGTTCCATGTATCACCTGTAATCAAAGGCAGGCGCCGGGACAATGCGCACTGCCGGGTGCCGTGATGGCGGTTATGGTGCGTGGGTGTCAGGGAGTTGCACCGCCTGATCGCAGCGCACACTCACGGGATCGCCGTTGCGCAACGGCAATCGATGAGTCGCGAGCATGCGCCCGACAAGTCCTGGGCCGCCACTGGCAGGCGGCGACTTCCGGAAGGGGGCGCATTATGCCCGAGCCAAACAAGACGTGAAACATTCCCGTGTTCATCTAAAGTCTAGATCGCAGTGAAAAACACCGCCATTGCGCTATTTTTCCCCTAGAATTCGGGCGTAGAAGACCGCTTTACAGTGGGCTCTTCTTGCTTATCCCCGTGGGATATGAAGAATGGCGCTCACCAAAGCATGTCGAGCAACCTGATCGTAGTGGTTGCTCGCTGTCAGTCGCAGGAAAGTCATGGGCTTTCCGTTGCTCTGTCAGCGTCGACAAGACCAAAAACCCGCCAAAGCGAGACCGACATGTCGGAAACAACGTCCATCATTCCAGCGCCGATCCTGGCGTTGATCGATGCAGGCAATGGCCTGCTGTGGGGCAGTGTATTGATTTACCTGCTCATCGGAGCGGGTCTCTTCTTCACGGTCATGACCAAGGGTATCCAGTTCCGTTATTTCGGGCACATGTGGAAGCTGCTTGCCACATCTCGTCAGGGCAGTGAAGGCGGCATCTCTTCCTTCCAGGCGTTGGCCACTTCTCTGGCGGCGCGCGTCGGTACCGGTAACCTCGCCGGTGTCGCCGTGGCGATTTCACTGGGTGGCCCGGGCGCCATCTTCTGGATGTGGATGACGGCGCTGGTCGGCATGTCCACCAGCTTCATCGAGTCCACCCTGGCGCAGGCCTACAAGGTCTCGCATGAAGACAACACCTTCCGTGGTGGCCCGGCCTATTACATCGAGAAGGGCCTCGGTCAGCGCTGGATGGCCATCCTGTTCTCCGTGTGTCTGATCATCGCCTTCGGTCTGGCCTTCAACTCCGTGCAGTCCAACTCCATTGCGCTTGCCATGGAGCAGGCCTTCAGCGTGCCGCCGTGGATCATGGGCGTGGTGCTGGTCGTGGTCATGGTGCCGATCATCTTCGGTGGCATGAAGCGCATCACGCGTACCGCTGAGCTGATCGTGCCGATCATGGCACTGCTCTATCTGCTGCTGGCCATCTTCGTCGTGGCCATCAACATCACCGAGCTGCCGGCTGCGCTGGGCACCATCTTCCGTAGTGCCTTCGGTCTTGAGCAGGCCGCAGGTGGCGCGCTGGGTTACACCATCGCCCAGGCGATGATGAATGGCATCAAGCGGGGCCTGTTCTCCAACGAAGCAGGCATGGGTTCCGCTCCGAACGCCGCCGCGATGGCGACCACCAAGCACCCGGCCTCCCAGGGCTTCGTCCAGATGCTCGGCGTGTTCATCGACACCCTGGTCATCTGCACCGCGACCGCGGCCATCATCATCATGAGTGGCACCCTGGGCAACGATGGCGGCAATGATGGCATCCAGATCACCCAGGCGGCACTGTCCTCACAGGTCGGTAGCTGGGGTGGCGGCTTCGTGGCGATCGCCATTCTGCTGTTCGCCTTCACCTCCCTGGTGGCGAACTACTCCTATGGCGAGTCCAACATCGAGTACATCTCCGGCAAGAAGAACGCCAAGGCCGTCATCATGGTCTACCGCTTCGCCGTCCTCGGCATGGTCATGCTCGGTGCTGTCGCCAGCCTGAAGAACATCTGGAACTTCGCTGATCTGTCGATGGGCGCGATGGCCTTGATCAACCTGATCGCCATCCTGCTGCTGTCGCCGCTGGCCTTCCGTATCTTCAAGGATTACGACCGTCAGCATAAGGCCGGCAAGGAGCCGACCTTTGATCCGGAGCAGTTCCCGGAGCTCAAGGGCAAGGTCGATGCCAGCATCTGGAAGAAGTGACTCTGGCACTCGCTTTCATTGCATGGATGTCATTGCAACACTGTCTTTGCAGCATAAGGGCCGCCTAGGGAGACTGATGGCCTGACCATCTGGCCAGATTTTCCCCGCAGGTACCTGTCAATGGCCGCGCATCGTGATACGATGCGCGGCCATTTTGTGTTCTGGCGATGTGCAAGCCTTGCTGCGACTGTCAGTGAAGCATGCCGGTTGCGCCATGACTGCGGCGCTCGATCGCTACGACATGGCGTCAGGCCGATTTCAGGCCATGGCTACTGATGTCAGCATCGTCGACGCAAACATCAACACGCTCGTGACAGGGTTCCCTCACCCCTGGACGACGGCTTTGATCCAAAAAGGACCTGCAATGCTACTCCTCTCGTCAGCCCAGACGCAGCGCGCACTCGTCGCACTGTCCCTGTTTCACATCCTCATCATCACCGCCAGCAATTACCTGGTGCAGTTGCCGATGACCCTGTTCGGCTTCCATACCACCTGGGGCGCCTTCAGTTTCCCGTTCATCTTCCTGGCAACGGATCTGACGGTGCGTCTATTCGGCAAGTATCAGGCGCGGCGCATCATTGCGGTGGTCATGCTGCCGGCGCTGTTGGTCAGCTATATGGTGTCGGTGATGTTCCAGGCGGGCAGCTTTGCCGGGGTAGAGGCATTGGCGGACTTCAACCTGTTCGTGGCCCGTATCGCGCTGGCAAGCTTCATTGCCTACGTGATCGGTCAATTGCTCGACATTCAGGTGTTCGATCGACTGCGCCGCAATGCCCACTGGTGGATCGCACCGTTGGCGTCGACATTGTTCGGCAATCTCGCTGACACCTTTGCCTTCTTCTCGGTAGCGTTCCGCAATGGGCCTGATGCTTTCATGGCGGCTCACTGGATCGAGATCGCCTGGGTGGATTACGCGATCAAGTTGGCCATCTCGATCTTGCTGTTCCTGCCGATGTACGGATTGTTGCTCAACCGCCTCACGAACCAGTTGCTCAAGCGCGGCCTGGTCGATGAGCGAGAGCCTGTCTGACATAAAACGGTCATATCATTTTCTCCCGTTTCGCCGTGGTCAGTCAGGGACATGGCACTGGATTGTGCTAACGTTGCACAAACTGGAATGACGGGAGGGAGCCATGAAAATCGCTGCGGTGTACAGCATCAAAGGGGGCGTGGGCAAGACTGCTTCTGCCATCAATCTGGCGCATTGTGCCGCCAACAGTGGCCTGCGTGTGTTGCTGTGGGATCTTGATCCGCAGGCCGCTGCGACCTTTTATGTGCGTACCAAGCCCAAGCTGAAGGGTGGGGTCGAAAAACTGATCAGCGGCAAGCAGGACATGTCCCGCGTCATTCGTTCCACGGATTATCAGAACCTGGATGTCCTGCCGGCGGAATTTTCCTACCGCAATCTCGACCACATTCTCGAGGAAGAGAAGCGAACCCGACTGCGCAAGGTCCTAAAGCCGGTTCGCGATGACTACGACCTTGTCATCCTCGATTGTCCGCCGAGCATTTCCAGTCTTTCCGAGCAGGTCTTCGCCTCTGCCGATACCCTGCTGGTGCCGCTCATTCCCACGGTCCTGTCGTTGCGTACCCTGGAGCAACTGAACGCCTATCTGGCCGAGATCGATCTCGATGTGCCTGTCTGGCCGTTCTTCACTCTGGTGGATCGCCGCAAGACATTGCACAAGGGTGTGATGGAATCGCTCAAGCAGGATTATCCGTTGCAACTCAGTGGCTATATCCCGTATTCCAGCGTGGTCGAGCGTATGGGAATCGAGCGCAAACCCATCGGGACTTTCTCGCGCAACAGCTCACCGGCGGTCAGCTATCGCAGCCTGTGGCAGGAAATCGGCCAACGCCTGAGCCTGCTCAAGGAGCCGACGGTGTCGCCAGCCGCCGCCAAGGCTGCTGAGGCTGAATCAACCGCCACCGCGCCTCAAGGTGCTGCCACCGGCAAGGCCAGCGCCAAAGGGGAGGCGGCCAGCAAGAAAGCGGGCGGCGCTGACAAGAAACCGGCGAGCAAGCCTTCCGCCAGTAAAGACTCCCGCAAGGCCTCCAGCAAGTCGGCCGCCAAGGGCAAGAAGAAGGGCGGTAACTTGGGCGATTGATGCCGAGTGTCAGCCAGCCAGAAACACAGAGCCCCGCCAATTGGCGGGGCTCTTGCGTATTGCAGCGGCAGTCTGTCATTAAAGTCACGTCATGAAAGTCATGTCATCACAGTCGCGTCACTACAGTCTTTGACGAAGCACTTCGCTACAGCCCCGGCAGCCCTGAACTGGCATCGGCCTCTTCCAACAGACGCTTGAGCGGAGCATGCAAGGCTGGTGAGGCCACCACGATATTCTCGCCATAAAGCTCATCGGGAATGCCGTCCGGACAGCGATACAGGTGCCCCGTGCGTGCGCCGGCTTCACGCGCGATCAGAAGGCCCGCCGCAAAGTCCCAGGGGGAGACGCTTTCGTAATAGGCATCCAGGCGTCCACACGCCACATCACAGAGATCCAGCGCGGCACTGCCGTTGCGGCGCACGTCCTGGCAGACCAGCAGCATGGCCGAGAGGCGCTTGAGCAGCGGCGGACGGCTGTCACGGTTGTAGGGGAAGCCGGTCGCGACCAGTGCGCGGCTCATTTCATCGGTCTCACTGACTGAAATGCTCTCGCCGTTGAGCCAGGCCCCCTTGCCGCGGATGGCGGTGAAGGTCTCGCCAAGGAAGGGCGCATGCACGACCCCCATCTGGATCTTGCCGCGCTCGCACCAGGCGATGGACACGGCGACATGGCGCAGGCCATGGGCAAAATTGACGGTACCGTCGATGGGGTCGATCACCCACAGGCCACCCTTGGTACCGATCACGTCCCGCTCGGGCGACAGCTCTTCGGTAAGGCGCGCATCCTCGGGAAATTCGGCTTCGAGCGCTTCCGCCAGGAAGGTATCGATCGCCACGTCGATGTCGGTGACCAGCTCATCGCCTTTCTTGTAATGGTGCGCGAAACCCTGTTCCTCGCGCGCTTGCACCATGCGTTCACCAGCCTGTCTGGCCAGTTCCGTTGCTCGTTCCAGGCGTTGTTCCAGCGTCATGTAGCTCTCCGGCAGCGATGATCAGGTCGGATGAGGCAACCCTCACTCATCCGATGTCTCCTTGTATAACAGACTCATGTGGCGAGTTCAGCCTCGGGCAGTGGGCCGGCGCATGAAACAGATAATGAAAGCGACGATTCATCTCATTCATGCCCCGTCATGGTGCCTGGCAGGCAAGGCATGCACTGTCAGAGCGATACTGGGCAGTGTGGTCAGCAAGATTATAGCGTTATCTTGGAGCCATGCCGTCTTTTGCCGAGGTGCCTTTCTGTCACTCGGTTATCAGGTTGCCTGGTTGCCTTTTGCCCCTCGATGCCCACGCCATGACAGGGAGGGGGCGCCCGTCAAATACACCGGCAATTCAACATTTGTTTCATTTCTGAAATTCTGGCGCACTTGTTGCAGTAGTCTGGGCATGAGGCTCGGCGAGTTGGCGAGTCTTTCCGCATTCCATGCCCTGCTGCACGAGGAGCGACCGTGAGCTCGACCTTTGACCAGATTCATCCTCCCCAACGCCTGCTGATGGGCCCCGGTCCGATCAATGCGGACCCGCGTGTATTGCGAGCGCTTTCCGCTCCCTTGATCGGCCAGTACGACCCGGCGATGACGCACTACATGAACGAGACGATGCAGCTCTATCGCGGCGTCTTCGAGACCACCAATGATGCCACCCTGTTGATCGATGGCACCTCGCGTGCCGGTATCGAGGCGGTGCTGGTCTCGTTGATCCAGCCAGGGGAGCGTGTGCTGGTGCCGATCTTCGGCCGCTTCGGTCATCTGCTGCGCGAGATCGCCGAGCGCTGCGGTGCCGAGGTGCATACGCTGGAATGCGAGTGGGGGCAAGTGTTCCGCCCGGAGCAGATCGAAGCCGCCATTCGCGAGGTCAAACCCAGCGTGCTGGCTCTGGTGCAGGGCGATACCTCGACCACCATGTGCCAACCCCTCGAGGAGATCGGCGCCATCTGTCGCCGCGAAGGCGTGCTGTTCTACAGCGATGCCACGGCCTCGCTGGCGGGCAATCCGCTCAAGACGGACGATTGGGGGCTGGACGCCGTCACCGCCGGCTTGCAGAAATGCCTCGCCGGTCCGTCAGGCAGTTCGCCGTTGACGTTGTCGCCGCGTGCGGTGGAGGTGGTGCATTCGCGTCGCCATGTCGAGGCCGGCATCAGCAGCGGGGCGGACCGGCTGGCGGAGCCGGGCGCACGCATTCGCTCCAACTATTTCGATCTCTCCATGGTGCTCGATTACTGGGGTGAGCTGCGCCTCAATCACCACACCGAAGCCACCAGCATGCTGTATGGCGCACGTGAGTGTGCGCGCCTGCTGGTCAATGAGGGCATGGACAACGCCATTGCGCGCCATGCGTTGCATGGCCAGGCGATGGTCGAGGGCTTGAAGGGGCTGGGGCTTGCGCTGTTCGGCGACCAGGCCCACCGCATGAACAACGTCAGCGCGGTGATGATTCCCGACGGCCTGGATGGCGATGGCCTGCGCCGCAGCATGCTGGAGGACTTCGGCATCGAGATCGGCACCAGTTTCGGCCCGCTGCACGGCAAGGTCTGGCGTCTTGGCGTGATGGGCTACAACGCGCGTCGCGATACCGTGCTGACCACGCTGGCGGCGCTGGAGCAGACCCTGCGCCGTGGTGGCGTCAAGACTCTGCCCGGCGGTGGCGTCGGCGCCGCGCTGGACTTCTATCAGGAGCATCAGGGTCAGGCGGCCAATGGTCATGTCAATCCCAGCGCGGGAGGCCAGCCATGAACGATGCAGGATCCATGAGGGCAGATGCCATCGCGCCGCTGGAAACGGCCGCCGATGTGTTGGCCGCCTGCAACACCCTGGCGGCGATCTCACGCAGTGACAGCGGGATCGACCGCCGCTATCTGACGCCGGAACACGCCGCCGCCAACGCCACCACGGCTGGCTGGCTCAAGACCGCCGGTCTGCGCAGCTGGCAGGATGGCGCCGGCAATCTCTGGGGCCGCTGGTGTCCTTCTGCTCTCACCGCTGACGCTGGCAGCGAAGCCGGCGTGCCGCGACTGGTGATCGGCTCGCATCTGGATAGCGTGCCGGACGCCGGCCGTTACGACGGCATTCTTGGTGTCCTGCTCGGGGTGGCCGCCTTGACGCATTTCAGGCAGCGTGCCGATGCGGGCGAGCAGAGCTTGCCCTTCGCGCTGGAAGTGGTCGGTTTCGGTGATGAAGAGGGTACCCGCTTCGGTGCGACCCTGCTCGGCAGCCATGCTATCGCCGGACGCTGGCAGTCGGACTGGGAGCGGATAGAGGATGAGGACGGCATCACGCTTGGCGACGCGCTCGAACGCTTCGGGCTTTCCGGGCAGGTGGCCGCCGGGGCCAGCCTGCAGGCGAATCCGCCGCTGGGCTATCTGGAAGTCCACATCGAGCAGGGCCCGGTGCTGGAAGCCGAGAATCTGGCACTGGGCACCGTGACGGGAATCGCTGGTGCGCGACGCTTCGCGGTCAACTTCGTTGGTCAGGCGGGGCATGCCGGCACCACGCCGATGGCGCTGCGTCAGGATGCGCTGTGTGCGGCGGCGGAGTGGACACTGGCGGTGGAAGCCCTGGCGCGTGATGTCCAGGCGGGCAAGCGCGCTGACATGGCGGACCACTCGCTGGTCGCGACCGTGGGCTGTTGCGAGCTGCATCCCGGGGCGGTGAATGTCATCCCCGGGGGGGCAGCGCTGAGTCTGGATATCCGCGCGCTGGACGATGCGCAGCGGGACCGAGCGCTGGATGAACTCTTGAACGAGGCGCACCGAATCGCGGCGCGACGGGGCCTCACCTTCCACTGCGAGCAGACGCATGCGGCCGACGCCATGGCCTGTGACGAGGGATTGATGCAGGCCGTCGATGCCGGCATCGCCGTCACCGGTCAGGTGCCATTCCGGCTACCGAGTGGCGCCGGACATGACGCCATGGCGATCAGCCATCTGTGCCCGGTGGGCATGCTGTTCGTGCGCTGTGAGCGCGGTATCAGCCACCACCCGCTGGAGGCGGTGTCCGAAGACGATGTCGCCAAGGCCCTGGCGGCACTGATCGCCAGCATCGAGGCCGTGGCCGCCAGGCACGTGTGAGACAGAGCGCTTGGGACAGAGCGCCTCGGCGGCCGCAACGGTGCTGGTCGTCAACTGGCCTCGAGCAGGCCCGGCAGGCGCACTGCGGCGATCGCATTTATCTGGGCCAATGCTTCCTGATATTCCGCCTCGGTGGATTGCGGCAGGCGGCGCTCCAGTTCCTCGAGAATGCTTGAGGCGCTGTGGCCCTTGACGCAGATGATGAATGGAATGCCATGACGCGCCTGATAGTCGGCATTGGCCGTCAGGAATCGTTCACGTGTGGCGTCATCGAGCTGATCGAGCCCTGCGCCTCGCTGCTCACCCTGCGAGGCGGGCGTCAGGGCCTCCAGCTTGCCGGCAGCCAGCTCTGGATGGGCCAGAATCAATTGGTGACGCTCGGCATCACTGGCCTGGCGTACTGCGTTGGCACACGCCGTCAGCAGGACTTCCATGCTCGCGAACGGGCGCTCTGCCGCGGCGCGTTCCACCACCCAGTCCGAGTGCTCATAGAGACCACTCAAGCGTCGTGCCAGCGCCTCGGGTGGCAGGGCGTTGAGCGTGTCCAGCATCACCAGATAGTGCATCGGGGTCTCGATTGGCATGCGCCTTGCTCCAGAGAGGGGGATAGGTTTGAAAAGCTCACGGAATCATCAGCTTGCAAGGCACATGCCGTCGCTGGCAACGCGCCTGACCAACGCTCGGTCACACGCTGCATCGCCATGCCAGCGGGTGGACGACAAGGCTGTATCGCCTCCGACTTGCCTGGCGGCGCCGAGCGGCGCCTGCGATGGGGAGATACGGCTTGCACCTTGACCGATCGGTCAGAATGCAGCAATGCACTCATCGGGTGCAATACCACCAACCGCTGACGGCAGGTCAGAACAGGGCAAGCCAGAAAACCGAAACACGGCCGTCTTTCGCAGGGCTTCATTTGTACAGGCCCCCGTCGTACAGGGCCCAGCCGTACCCGCCACACCCACACAAGAACAGGAAATCGCCATGCCCAGACTGACGACGCATGTGCTCAACCAGGCCGAAGGCATCGCTGCCAGCGGTGTGCATATCACCCTGGAGCACCAGGATGCGCAGGGTCACTTCCACGAGATCGCGCAGGTCACCACCAATGCCGATGGGCGCCTCGATGCACCGCTGCTTGAGGAAAGCGACGCTTCCGCTGATCTCTCCGGCGTCTATCGTCTGACGTTTCAGGTCGGGGATTACTTTGCCAGCCGCGCGGTGGGCAAGGGCATGCTCGGCCGGGTGCCGGTCGAGTTCACGCTGGAGGCCAACGGCCATTATCACATTCCGCTGCTGGTCACCCCGTGGGCCTACAGTGTCTACCGCGGCAGCTAAGGAGCCGGCATGAGCGCATATCTTCTCGATTGGGCGATGCTGCTGACCCGCTGGCTGCATGTCATGGCGGGGATCGCCTGGATCGGCGCATCGTTCTTCTTCATCTGGCTCGACAATCGGCGCAAGCCCGCTACTCATGCGGTCGATGGCCGCCCCGGCGGTGAGCTGTGGGCGGTACACGGTGGCGGCCTCTATCATCTGTTTCGCCATGATGGGGTCAGCGAACGGCTGCCCAGCGAGATCCACTGGTTCAAGTGGGAAGCCTACGTCACCTGGCTGTCCGGGATGGGGCTGTTCACGCTGATCTACCTGCTGCAGCCTCACGCCTACCTGATCGACCCGCGCGTGTTCGAGATGAGCGGCACCCTGGCCGTGTGCAGCGCTCTGGGCGTGCTCGTCGGCGGCTGGCTGGGCTACGAGGCGCTGTGCCGCAGCCCCTTCAAGCGCCATGCCGGTGCGCTGTTCGTCGCGGTCGGTATGTGGCTGACGCTGGCGGCGTGGGTCGCGACCGAACTGTTCGCGGGGCGTGCCGCCTTTCTGGTGATGGGCGCGCTGATGGGCAGCATCATGGCGGGCAACGTCTTCAATGTGATCATCCCGGGTCAGAAGGCGCTGCTGGCCGCTGCGCAGCGTGGGGCATCGCCGGACCCGGTCCACGGCCAGCGCGCAAAGCAGCGCTCGGTACACAACACCTTCATCACGCTGCCTGTGGTGCTGATGATGATCAGCAACCACTACCCGCTGCTGTATGCCAATGACTCTCGCCTCGGCGTCATCCTTCTGTTGCTGGTGATGGGCGGTCTGATCCGCATCGCCACGGTGGATCATCACAAGGGCGTCAAGCGCCTGTGGGTGCCCGTGGGGGCAGTGTTGGCGTTGATCGGCGTGATCCTGCTCTGCTCACCGCGCTCACAGACGGCGCCTGCGACCGCCCAGACTACAGCGTCTTCAGCATCTGTCACGGCCAGCAGCGCTGCGGTCAACCAGGGCCCGGGGGAGAATCAGGCCCTGCGAGACAAGGTCAGCCATATCGTCGAGCAACGCTGCGCCGGCTGTCACAGTGACACGCCGAACTTGATCGGCTTGACGGCTCCGGCGGCCGGCGTGGCCTTCAATGGCTGGGATGACATCCAGCGTCAGGCCATGCGTATCCATCAGCGCACGGTGGTCGACAAGAGCATGCCGCTGGCCAACATGACCCAGATGACCGATTCCGAGCGCCAGCTGCTGGATGACTGGTGGCAGGCAAAACGCTGAGGGGCAATGGATGAGATGCAATGGATGAGGCGCAATGGATGTGGGGCAAGGGATGAGTGAGGCATGAATGAGGGGGGACTGATCAGCGGCAACCCAAGGCCCCGCTGGCCAGCCCCCCCTTGTCAGTGCCAACTCTTCAGCAACCCCTCGTCAGCAGGATCGCTACAGTTCTGCGTCCGGTGGCCGATAGACGTGATACTTCTCTCTTGGATCGGGGTATCGCGTAGTGATGACAACAAGAAAGCGTCTGGCCCGCGCCAGTGTCGGCAGCAAGCTCGCCTTGCTGGTATTGCTGTTGATGATGGCAGCCTTCACGGCGCTGGGCCTGGTGTTCTCGACGGCCAGCATGCATCAGGTGGAAGGCGAGACAGAACGCGCTCTCGCTCAGCAGCAGCAACAGATCACCAACACCATCGAGCTGTTCGACACCACCATGCAGTCCAGCGTGACCCGCATGCTCAATGCCTTCCTGGCGACCATTCCTGACAACTTCACGCTGATCGAGGACCGACGTCTGCCGATCGGCGAGCGCGATGCCCCGGCGCTGCTCAATGCCGGCTTCATGCTCAACAATCAATCCGGTTATCTGGCCGACTTCGCCAATCGCACTGGTGCCCCGGTCAGCTTCTTCGTGCGCGATGGTGAGGATTTCGTGCGGATCGCCACCACCCTCAAGACCGAAGATGGCTCAAGCCTGCTCGGGCTGACGCTGAGTGGTGGGGTCAAGGATGCGCTGAATGCCGGCCAGCCCTATACCGGCATGCTCTATCTGGCGGGCCGTCACTACATGACGCGCTATCGCCCGATCACCGACTTCAATGACAACCTCATCGGGGCCTCGTTCATCGGGGTGGATGTCGGCGAGCAGATCGATGAGCTGTATGCCACCATCACCAATATCCAGTTGCATGAGAAGGACTTCAGTCTGGTGGCGAGCACGGCACCGGGGCAGCAGGGCAAGGTGCTGACGACGGGGCAGTGGCAGGGCCGCTCGCTGATGGACTTCAAGAATGCGCAGGGTGAATCGGCCTTCGCGCCACTCTTTGCCGCCGACAGTGGTCAGATCGATTACCGCCTGGCGGGTGACGACAGCGATCGTATCACCAGCTTCCAGCACTATCCGGCCTGGAACTGGATCGTGGCGACCACGATCGACAAGCAGGAAGTGACGGCGGGCATCACGCAGGTCCGCAATCAGGTCTTCGGGCTGGCACTGCTGTTGGCGCTGGTCGTGGCCGGCATTCTCTATTTCCTTGAGCGTCGCCTGATCAGTCGCCCATTGGATGCGCTGGTATCACTGGCTCAGGCGCTGGCGCGGGGCGATCTGTCCCGGCGCATCACCAGTCAGCGTCAGGATGAGATCGGCAAGCTGACCGCAGCCATGAACAGCGTCGGCGAGGACCTGAGTCGTGTGGTCGGTCAGGTGCGGGGCACCACGGGCGCCGTCAATCAGGCTGCCGGTGAAATTGCCCAGGGCAACGAGGAGCTTTCGGCACGCACCGAGCAGTCCGCCTCCAGCCTGCAGGAAACCTCGGCCTCGATGGAGGAGATCACCACCACCGTGCAACACAGTGCCGATTCCGCCCAGCAGGCCAGCCAGCTGGTCAATTCGACCTCCGAGCAGGCGCGCCGCGGCAATGACGACATGCGCAAGGCGCAGGCGAGCATGGAAGACATCAACCGCTCCGCAGAGCGCATCAGCGAGATCATCAGCCTGATCGACGGCATCGCCTTTCAGACCAACATCCTGGCGCTGAATGCTTCGGTGGAAGCGGCGCGGGCCGGTGAGCATGGGCGTGGCTTCGCGGTGGTCGCGCAGGAAGTGCGCACCCTGGCGACGCGCTCGAGCGATGCATCCCGCGAGATTCGCGGCCTGATCGACGAGTCGATCTCGCACACGCAGCAGGGCGTGGCGCAGGTGAAGGACGCCAGTCAGGCGATGGCCGAGATTCTCTCCAGTGTCGAGCGTGTCAACGACATGATCGCCGAGATCAGTGCCGGCGCGCGTGAGCAGAGTGCCGGCGTCGGCCAGGTGAATACCGCGGTCAGCGAGCTGGATGCGATGACGCAGCAGAACACCACCCTGGTCAATCAGGTCAGTGGCGCAGCGCGCAGCATGAGCGCTCAGGCTCAGGCACTGGAGCAGCTGATGGCAGGCTTCAAGGTGGCGGGCGCCCAGGACATGGCAAATTCATCAATGTCGCGCCAGCCCTTGTCGCATCAGTCCATGTCGCACATGAACACGCAGCCGAAGGCGGATGCCGAGCAGACAGCTTTCCCGCCGCCGGCAAATGCCACGCGCGGGTTCCAGCGCCGCGAAGAGGAGGAGTGGGAAGCCTTCTGAGCGCGTTCTGCTCCAGGCTGAACCCTGAGTTCGGTCCTGCGCCAAGCCCTTGCCGACCGACGTCGGTGAGGGCTTTGTTTTTTCAGGCCGGATGTCGCGCCGCGAAGCGTGCCACCTCCTGGGGGGCGCAGCGCTCGCCGACGAAGACCTCGACGTACTCGGCGACGCGACTGATGCGCTCGCTGACACTTTCCTGAGTGCGCATCGACAGATAGCCGATCTGGGTCAGGTAAATGGTGCGCGCTCGGACATCAGCCTGGGGGCCAGGCTGGCCATGACGCATCAGCATCGTGGTCAGTGCCTGTAGGCGTGCCTGATCGGCGCGGTCGACGACAGCGGCGACCTCATCATTCTTCAAGCCCCAGTTGCGGATCGCCAGCTCGAAGCGGGAGTCGAAAAGCGACTCATCCAGCCAGCAGTCGAAGACATTGAGCATGGCCTCCACCACCGTGGCCGCGTATTGCTCGCAGCGACCGATCAAGCCAGCAGTATTGTGAGCATCCCATCGGGCGAGCAAGGCCGCGAGCAGGGCATCGCGGTCCTTGAAGCTCCAGTAGAAGCTGGTGCGTGACAGCCCCAGCGTCTTGGCCAATGTCAGGACGCGCACCGAATCCACGCCACCGAGCAACAGTTGCTGATAGGCGGCTTCCAGCCAGTCTTCGGCCTTGCCGCGTCCCTCCGGCCTGGCGCTCGCACTCTCGGGTCGTGTGGCGGTGCTCTCTGTCATGGGCGGGCTCCTGAAGGGCTGACAGGCGGGGGATGCTGTCGTCGGGGGCTCGAAGACCCAAGCATGACACCAGCACGGGGGGAGTGGCGCGTCTCGAGCATGCTGTCTGCGACAGTGACGATTCTGTCTGCGCCAGCGGGACTAGAACGCCATTTCCAGCGACGCACGATCTGGATTCTAGGGCTATAGTCAGCTCATGTACACATGTGTACACGACAAAGGCATCTCTGTTTGTGATGGCTCATGACCTGACGTTCAGGAGGCCGCATGGCTCTGGATCCGCTGCTCACACCGTTCACGCTCAAGCACCTCACCCTCAAGAATCGCTTGATGATGACCTCCCACGAGCCCGCCTATCCCGAAGATGGCATGCCCAAGGCACGTTATCGCGCCTATCACGAGGAGCGTGCGCGTGCCGGTATCGCCTTGACCATGACAGCAGGCTCCGCCTCGGTCGCCAGGGATAGTCCGCCGGTGTTCAACAATATTCTCGCCTGGCGTGATGAGGTGGTGCCATGGCTGAGCGAGCTGACCGATGCCTGCCATGAGCACGGCACCGCGGTGATGATCCAGCTCACCCACCTGGGGCGGCGTACGCGTTGGGACAAGGCCGACTGGCTACCTGCCGTGTCGGCGTCGCATCGTCGCGAGGCGGCTCATCGCGCCTTTCCCAAGCGGGTCGAGGACTGGGATATCACGCGTCTCATCAATGATTATGCGGATGCCGCAGAACGGATGCAGGCGGCGGGTCTTGATGGTATCGAGCTGCAGGCCTATGGCCATCTGATGGACCAGTTCTGGTCGCCGCTCACCAATACCCTGGAGAGCCCCTATGGCGGCAGTCTCGAGAATCGACTGCGCTTCACCATGGAAGTGTTGAGCGCCATTCGCGCACGGGTGGGCAACGAGTTCATCGTCGGCGTTCGCTACACCGGGGATGAGTGCCTGCGTGGCGGACTGGACGCCAGTGATGGCCTGGAAGTCTCGCGTCTGCTGCGCGATAGCGGTCAGGTCGATTTTCTCAATGTGGTGCGCGGCCATATCGATACCGATGCAGGGCTCACCGATGTCATCCCGATCCAGGGCATGGCCAGTGCGCCGCATCTCGACTTCGCTGGACAGATTCGTGAGGCGATGGATTTCCCGACCTTCCACGGTGCCAAGATTCAGGACATCGCCACTGCGCGCCACGCCATCGCCACCGGCAAGGTCGACATGGTCGGCATGACGCGTGCCCACATGGCGGACCCGCACATCGTGCGCAAGCTGTTGGCCGGAAAGGAAGAGGATATTCGCCCCTGTGTCGGGGCCAATTATTGTCTTGATCGCATCTATCAGGGCGGCTCCGCTTACTGCATCCATAACGCTGCGACCGGGCGGGAGCTGGAGCAGCCGCATGACATCACGCCTGCCGAGGTCACCCGAAAGGTCGTGATCATCGGGGCGGGCCCGGCAGGGCTCGAGGCCGCACGTGTCGCCGGTGAACGTGGGCATCAGGTAGTAGTGCTGGAAGCCGCCGATCAACCCGGTGGCCAGATTCGCCTCACCGCGCAGAGCGAGCGGCGTCGCGAGATGATCGGTATCATCGATTGGCGAATCAGTCGCTGCGAGGCGCTCGGTGTCCAGATTCGCTACAACGTCTTCGCGGAAGCAGAGGATGTGCTGGCGGAACAGCCCGATGTGGTCATCGTCGCCACCGGTGGCTATCCCGAGGAAGACATACCGCAGGTCGGCAGTGAGCTGGTCGTCTCCAGCTGGGACATTCTCTCCGGCCATGTCACGCCTGGCCGCAACGTGCTGCTGTTTGATGACGCGGGAGATCACGCCGCACTTCAGGCCGCCGAGATGATCGCCAACAGCGGGGCCAGGCTCGAGATGATGACGCCAGACCGCACCTTCGCGCCGGAAATCATGGCCATGAACCTGGTGCCTTACATGCGCAGCCTGCAACGTCTCGCCGTCACCTTCACGCCGACCTATCGCCTGGGCGGTGTCACGCGCAGTGAGGAGGGTCAGCTCATCGCCCATATCGGCAGTGATTACCTGGATGATGCCGTAGCGCAGGGCAAGGGCACTGGTGCCTACACGGATCAGCGAATCGTCGATCAGGTAGTCGTCAACTACGGCGCCCGCCCGATGGAAGACCTCTACTTCGAACTCAAGCCTCACTCACGCAATGGCGGGGCAGTGGACTACGACGCCCTGATCGAGGGACTCGCCCAACCCGCAGATGGCCCGAGCCCGGAACACACCCAACGCACAGCAGACGGCAAATTCCAGCTCTACCGCATCGGCGACGCCGTCGCGACCCGCAATACCCATGCGGCGATCTACGACGCGCTGAGGCTGATGAAGGAGGTGTGATGGTTAGCGGAGAGATTGGATATCAAAGGGAAGTCGTGGCAAGGAGAAAGAAAGGCTCACGTATTGTCTTGAGAGAAGGTGTGGATCACTCGCCCCTTGATCAGGTGATTTGACAGCAAGCCCATCTTTTCAGTCGAGGTGCTGTCAGGATGGCTGCCTTCCAGCCAGAGCATGCCGTCTGATTGTATCGCGCGGATGCGCTTGATGATACGGCCGAAGTGGGGGTGCTGTGCCACTACGATATCGCCGATGCGATAGCGCGATTTCCAGCGTTTAAGCGTCACGACATAATCTCCCGGCGCAAGGCCGGGAGACATGCTGATGCCATTGACGCGATAGAGTCCGAAGGGCATCCGTTCACTCTTGATCAATTCACGCTTCATCAGTGCTTTGGCGCGTCATGTCGCTGAATCAGTCCAGCTTCGGATAGACGACATTTTCAGATGGCGGATACGGGCAGGTCGCAGTAAAGGTGGGAAGTCCCTTGGTATCCCAGAATGCCACAGCGAATTCATTGATGAGGGTCAGCAGTTTCTCGCCCTTGTCGCGCTCGATGCCCTGTTTGCAGGCAGAGCCGGCCAGCATGATGCTGTGGACCAGTGCATCGATGTCCGGATAGGCGTCACGTTGCGGCTGCTTGATGTAATCGCCCCAGATGATGCGAATCTCATGCTTGGCTTTCTCGGCGTGGCTTTCCTTCTGCTCCACCAGGCGCGCCAGCAGGGCCTGGTCTGCCAGCGTCAGGCTGTCCTTCTGACCCAGCTCATTGATGAGGTCCATGAAGCGGATCACGCTGAGCGCGGCGATCTGCGCAGCAGACGGGTCGTAGATCTTGCAGGGAATATCACAGTGCGCGGAAGCTGCAGGGACTGATACCAGGCGGTCAATGCCGCGAAGCAGGGCGTGAATCATGCTCAATCCTCCTTTTGCTGAGTGTTCTGGCGCTTGTGACGCGACTGACGAATGACGAAGAACGCGGTACCGATGATGGCTGCGATGGCACCATAGAACAGGGTGTGAACGAGTGGGCTGCTCCAGTCACTGTGGTCATGTCCCGGGTGGGCCAGGGCCGTATTGGCGGCGGTCAGCAACAGCAGTCCGCTCGTGGTGAGGGTTTTCTTCATGCCGTATCTCCTGTGAGGGTGAGAGTCAGTGATAGACCCGCGTCGTGGAGTGTTCCGCGGGTTTTGTCGGTTGAGTCCGTCGCTTGTTAACGCCGAGCCATTGCACGGTATTCATGATCTCCATGCGTACCTGGCCGCTGCCGCGCAGCAAGGCTTGTTGATGGGCATGGCAAAGACCCGGGGCGGAAAGCGCATGGGAGAGGCGCGCATGGGCAGCCTGCAGGGCGCGCATCGCTTGCGGGTGTTGGCCCTGGGCGCGATAGAGCTCGGCCAGATTCTGATAGCTCACGACCAGTGCCGCGACGCCGCCATCCGGGTCTGCTGAGGGCATCAGAAAGATGTCGGCAAAATGGCAGGCGTTGAGATAATGCTGCTCTGCCATGGCGTAGTCGCCCTGTTCGAACAATACATTGCCTGCCTGTGTTTCACGCTTCCATTCGTCCATTAGGCCCTCCCGTGTCCGGTTACCGTCTCTCTAGCGAATCGTCATGATTATGATAATCATTATCATTCAATAATGGTGCAAAGCCTCAGCGACTGCAAGAGGGAATGGAAAATCAGGCGGAGGTGGCTTGGCCCCGGGTCGTGCGCGCAATACAGATATGCTGTCAGCGCGTAGGCTGGCTGCGATGCAGTACTGGTGAGCGTTCTACGTTCAGAGAGCTTGGCTTGCGAGGCCCGGGCCCGGCGAGAACGGGGTAGCGTCTGGTGAGAGGTACGCTGGCTGTGGCGCTTGCTCGGGCGCGCAATATCGCTGTTTCGCGGTGTGCATTATGGTCTCCATGCTGGCGTACACCATGTAGAGATCTCCCAGGTGCTTGTCAGTCCGGAGCGTGGCATCGTGGATCGGCAGCAGGCCGAAACGCTTGAATATCTTCATGTTGGCGCGTTTGCACAAGGCCAGAATGCCGGCGCCTTTTTCAGATCTGACATGATGTGCCGCAGCAGCCATCAGTAGATTGCCGTGGGAAAATCGCTTGGCCTCCGGTGCCATCACCAGCCGGCTGAATTCATAGATGGCGCCCTTGGGGATGGACACGGCATCGCTGTCATCGAAGAGTGTGCGCGACTCGAGACTACCGGGGGTGACACGAATGCTGCCCAGTACGGTGTCGCGCTGGGTATCCATCAGGCAGATATGCTGGCTGTTGCTGTCGATCACATCATCGTGGTCACGGTGCTTTTGGAGGTAGGCCTTCGAGGCGCTGTGGTGGTCTTCGCGTAGCGTGAGCACCTGGCGGAATAGCGGATGATTGCGACCAAAGAAAGACACAGTCTCGCGATGGGCCTGATGCGTGAAAGAAGAGGTGAACTGCTGGATGACGGCTACGTCCTGAGTGTCTTGCATTCCCTGTCTGTCTCCTCGTGTCATGAGGCGGGTTGGTTTTCTCATGCTATGGGGATGGCAAAGCTAGCACTTAATTAGTTTTAGTGCATGTTTGTTGCAGCGTCATGACGCGAAACCGGATATAGCAACGTTGGCATGTACCTCAGGATTGCCAGCGCGCTGATGAAATGTGTGCGACATGATGGATGACGTTTATACGGCAGAATAGTGTCGTTATAAGCGGCTAACATGATGCCAAATTAGATGAAGTTGCGATTTTTCGCATGGTTCCGGATTGGCTCGTGCATGGCCTTGAGCCTTTGGACTCTGCGAGATATGAGATCGGTATTGTCATGAAAATGATGGGCTACTGACGCAACACCAGATACTCCGCCACGCTACCTTTGCAGAGGGTCATCAGTCACCAATTGCAGGTACTGTGGGTGACATGCTTCATTGCCAGCAGGGCATACCCTTGCGGGTACTGGAAGGGTGATGTCTCAGCACAATCACGGAAAGAATGCGGGAGGAGGTAAAGCAACCAGCCCAGAAATTCATGGCAGGAATTCATGGCAGGGCATGCACGGCTGAGAATGCATACTCATGATCTGTGTCAGGTGCATCACGAAAATTGATTCTGTGTTCTGCACCCTGGTGTTCTGGTGTTCTGGTGTTCTGGGTTCGGGAAATGATGCAATGAAAGAGCGAATATCGAGCACAGGAATTCACCTCATGGGGCTCACCACAAGGAGATAGCAATGGCACTGAAGATACTCGTCTTTCTGGGGTCGGTGCGGACCAGGACACCTCCCGCACCTGCACGCCTTGGGGAGAGGGTCGCCAGGTGTTGCGTCGCACTGCTCGAGGAAAGCGGCCATGAAGCGGTGTTGATCGATCCACTGGATTACGCTCTGGCAGACCCTTTCAAGCCACTGTTCTCCTATGCGCAACGCAATGCCCCCCCGGACTTGCTCAATCTCGCCCAGCAAATCGAAGCGGCGGATGGTTACGTGATGGTCAGCCCCGAGTACAACCATTCCATGAGTCCGGCGTTGGCCAATCTGCTGAATCACTTCGGCAGCTCGCTTTACTCCTACAAGCCCTCGGTCATCGCGACCTATTCCGCAGGGCAGTGGGGTGGGGTACGCGCAGCGGTCAACATGCGCACCTTCTTGTCGGAGCTGGGCTGTCTGCCGGTCTCGGCGATGATCCACGTACCCAGGGCCCAGGAAGTGCTCAACGAGGGTGGCGGCTACGCCAGCAATCAGGATGCCCGGGAATGGGATGTTTATCTCGGGCGGGCCTTCGAACAACTTGCCTGGTGGGCGAATGCCGCCAGGCGTTATCACGAGTGCGAAGACGGTGAGAAGCGCCCCGGTGCTTTCACGTGCAGCCCCTCGCAGCGCAACGCGCCTTGAAGGTGTGATAGCGTTTCACGCCTCGACACATGGGGGATGCAGCAAAAAGGGACTGCCTGAGCAGTCCCTTTTTGCGTATTCCTCACGGTTCTCGCAAATTTAATCAGACAGTGCCTTCACGTCAGCGCCGCGCTACCATCACTGCGTGGGTCGTGGGCTGCCTCGACCTGTCCGTCCGGGTGGCGCATCACGGCGCCGGCGTGCCCCAGGGTGTCGCTGAAGGCTTCATCGAGGACTTCCACCTCATGGCCCATGGCCGCGAGTGTCTGAGCCATCTCACCCGCGAGGCGTGATTCGAGCTTGAGGCTGGTGCTGACATCGCCCCAGGTGCGGCCGAGCAACCAGCGGGGCGCACTGATGGCGTCCTGGAGTGACATGCCGTGGCGCGCGATGCGCGTGAAGACTGCCGCCTGGGTCTGCGGCTGGCCTTCACCGCCCATGGTGCCGAAGGCCATCACACGGCCATCATCGAAGCAGGCCAGTGACGGATTGAGGGTATGGAAGGGCTTGCGGCCCGGCGCCAGGCTGCGCAGTCTGTCCGGCTCCAGATCGAACGCCAGCCCACGGTTCTGCCACATCACGCCACTGCTGGGCAGCACCATGCCACTGCCGAATTCCCAATAGACGCTCTGGATGAAGCTGACGGTGGTGCCGTCACTATCCGTGGCGCCCATCCAGATGGTGTCGCCCTCGGCGGGCTCGTAGGGCCAGCCAAGTGCGACCTGCATGTCGACCCTGGCTGCCTGTTCTGCCAGAGCCTCCGCGGCGAGATGCCTCTGCTGAGTCGCGACACTGCCCGCCAGGCCACCTTCGAGGCATTCCGGCGAGGTGATCAGACTGTCACGCACCAGGAAGGAACGCTTGGTGGCTTCGATCAGCGCATGCAGATGACGCGGTGTATTGCCATCCGCCTCGCTGATGCCATGCCTGGCGCTCAATTCATCGTAGAGCCCCAGAATCATCAGCGTCGCGAGGCCCTGGGTAGGCGCTGGCAGGTTGTATACCTCACTGTCACGCAGGCGAACCTTGAGCGGCGTGACGCGCTGGGCGCGATAGCCGTTGAGGTCTGCCAGGCGCAGCGGGCTGCCTCCGGCTTCCAGCTCCTGTGCCATGCGCGTGGCAAGTTCACCACGATAGAAGTCATCGAGTCCGGCATCTGCCAGACGTGAGAGCGTCGCGGCCAGCGCCGGCTGACGCAGGCGTGCGCCTTCTTCCAGCGCGATCGGCTCACCTGACTCGCTCTGGCCCAGATAGCGCTCAGCGAAGCCGGGCTGCTGCGAGAGCACAGCCAGGTGTTTTTCGCTGAGTGCCTTCTGGCTGGCGCTGACAGCCACGCCATCATTGGCATGCCGAATGGCATGACCCAGCAGTGTCGCGAGCGCCACGGGCGAGCGTCCATCCGCCGAGGTCTCGGCAGAGAAGGCCAGCGCCTCCTGCCAGCCGCCGATGGTACCGGCCACCGTCAAGGCGGACAGTGGCCCCCGCGAGGGGATGCTGTCGCCATTCATCAGGGGGGCGGCAGCCTCATCATCAGCGACACCGTAGCCTTGGGCGGCATAGAACTCCCGGCTGGCAAGCCCTGCCGCCGGGCCACAGGCATCGATCGCCAGCGGCGCCAGCCCCGGACGCTTGATCAGCCAGAAGCCATCACCGCCGATGCCGTTCATGTGGGGGTAGACCACCGCAATGGTTGCCGCCATCGCGACCATTGCCTCGATGGCATTGCCGCCATCGCGCAGAATATCGCGGCCTGCTTGCGCCGCCAGATGGTGAGGCGCGGCGCAGGCACCGCCGAAACCACGTCGGGTATGAATCATGGCGTCTTGCTCCTGGGGATTCCGTTGTTGTTATTGAGCGTCCAGTACGTTTCAGCTACCGGTGAACAGGTCGTAGAACATGCGCAGTGCCGTGAACATCAGGAAGATGGCGAAGACTTTCTTGAGCTTGGCGGCGTCCATTGCGTGGGCCAGCTTCGCGCCGATCGGGGCGCACAGCATGGTGGCCGGCACGATGGCGGCGAAGCCGAGCAGGTTGACGTAGCCGATGGAGCCCGGCAGCAGGTTAGGTTCGCCGATGCCATTGAGCAGGAAGCTGGCAGTGCCCGGCAGGCTGATGACCAGACCCAGCGCCGCGCCCGTGCCGACGGCCAGGTGCATCGGGGTGCCCAGGGTGCTCAGGGTCGGTACGCTCAGGGTGCCGCCGCCGATGCCCATCAGCGTCGAGACGCTCCCGATGAAGGTACCCAGTGCGCTGCTGCCCAGCGGACCCGGCAGCCCACTGCCCAGCACGGTGGACTGACGGCGGAACATGTTGAGTGCGACCAGGAAGGCCACGGTGGCAAACAGCCCCATCAGTACCGCACCGCTGAACAGGTTGGACAGCAGGCCGCCGATGATGACGCCGATGATCACGCCCGGCAGCAGGCGCTTGAGAATCGCCGGGTCAAGATTGCCCTTGGCGTAATGCGCCCTGGCCGACATGATCGAGGTGGGAATGATGGTCGCCAGTGAAGTGCCGACGGCCTGGTGCATGCGCACCGCTTCATCGACGCCCAGCAGGCTGAAGAGGTGAAAGAGCACGGGCACGATGACGATGCCGCCGCCGACCCCCAGCAGGCCGGCCATCACGCCGGCAATCATGCCGGTGACGATCAGTGCGGCGATCAGGCCGAGAATCCAGTGCAGTGGATAGGCTGAGAACAGTTCCATGGTGTTTCCTTGTCGTCCCCGTATGGCGCGGGGTAGTTCATTGCTGATGAAGGTTGCCGATGAACGCCATCGGCAGTCGATGCTTGTCCCCTGAAGCACTGCCTGAAGCGCTGGCGGGTGTACTGTCTCCAGGGAGGCGAGCCGATGGGCAGGCCACAAGACATTACGCGTTGCTGAATTACCTTTCCAATGGCCTTTGCGCTGAATTACCCGTCAAGTGTCTCGAGCCGCGCCGGTACATGGCTGGCCGGCTTACCAACCGATCGCTTCCGGCAGCCAGGTGGCAAGCCCCGGGAAGCAGAACAGCAGCACGACTGCCATAGCCTGCAGGCCCACGAAGGGCAGTACACCGAGATACAGATGGCGGGTGGTGACCTCTGGCGGGGCGACGCCCTTGAGGAAGAACAACGCCCAGCCAAAGGGCGGCGTCAGGAAGGACATCTGCAGATTCATCGCCACCAGCACGCCCAGCCACACCATGTCGGTGCCATAGCCGATGAAGACCGGCAGGAACATCGGCAGCGCGATATAGCTGATCTCGATCCACTCGAGGAAAAAGCCGAGCACGAACAGTATCACCATCAGGAAGATCAGCGCGCCCAGCTCGCCACCCGGCAGCAGGTTGAACAGATCATGCACCATGTTCTCGCCGCCAAGGCCGCGGAAGGCCAGTGAGAAGGGCTGCGCGCACAGCAGAATGAAATAGACCATGGCGGTGATGGTCAGGGTCGAGTGCAGACAGGCCTTGAGCATGGCGAAGTTGAGACGCCGCGCCAGCAGCGCGATCAGCATGCTGCCCAACGCGCCCATCGAGGCCGCTTCGGTGGGAGCGGCCACGCCGCCCAGAATCGAGCCGAGTACCGCAAACACCAGCATCAGCGGCGGAATCACGCTACGCGCCAGGTCACGCAGCAATTCCTTCATGCCACCGGCAGCGGCGCGCTCCTCTTCCGGGATGGCCGGGACGAGAGCCGGCTTCCACCAGCCCAGTACCAGCAGATAGACGATATAGATGACGGCGATGGCCAGCCCCGGTACGAAGGCGGCGGCAAACAGGGTGCCGACGGATTCGCCGAGAATTTCCGACAGCAGGATCAGCACCAGACTCGGTGGGATGATCTGCCCCAGGGTGCCGGAGGCACAGATGGTGGCCGAGGCCACGCCGGGGTGGTAACCACGCCGCAACAGGGTCGGCAGCGTCAGCATGCCGACGGTGACCACGGTCGCGCCGACGATGCCGGTAGAGGCGCCCATCAGCA
This sequence comes from Cobetia sp. LC6, assembly GCF_030264805.1. Taxonomy (NCBI): domain Bacteria; kingdom Pseudomonadati; phylum Pseudomonadota; class Gammaproteobacteria; order Oceanospirillales; family Halomonadaceae; genus Cobetia; species Cobetia sp. LC6. The sequence continues at coordinate 155,701 of NZ_JASSPL010000008.1, forward strand.
CGCCGACCAGGATGATCGCGATGCCCATGCCGCCATTGACGCCACCCATGGCCCGCCCGATGGTCTCGAGCATGTCCTCGGCGACCCGTGATTTCTCGAGCATGACCCCCATGAAGACGAACAAGGGAATCGCCAGCAGGGTGTAGTTGGTGACCACGCCATACAGACGTGCCGGCATCAGGCTGAACAGCAGCGGGCCAAAACCCGCCAGCCCTGCGACGAAACCGGCTACGGCCAGGGAAATCGCGACCGGAATGCCGATCAGCATCAGGACCAGAAAACCGCCGATCATGGCCAGCGCGATCCACTCGTTCGGACTCATGGCGTCACCTCGCATTCCAGGTCACCGTCGACGGACTTGCCGGACAGCACCAGCAGCGCGCGCAGGCAATCTGCCACGCCCTGCAGCGCAAGCGCGGAGAACCCGAGGGGAATGAAGGCCTTGAGCAGATAGCGATAGGGCAGGCCGCCGGGGTCGGGCGAGCCTTCCATCAGCTGCCAGGACTGCTCGGTGTAGCTCAGGCCCAGCCAGGCGATGGCGGCGCCGATGGCGATGGTCATCAGCGCACCGATCAGATCCACCAGCGCGCGGCCCTTGAGGGAGAAACGGTCGTAGAAGACATCGACGCGAACGTCGGCGCGATGCTTGAGGGCGTAGGAGATGCCCAGCAGCGCGATGGGAGAAATCAGGTGCCACTCGAATTCCTGGAGTGGCACGGGGCTGATGCTGAAGAAGTAACGCAGCAGCACGTTACCGGCGACCAGCAATACGAGCGCCAGCAGCGAGTAACGGGCGATGACGCCCAGTCGCTCGATGATGCCCTCGAGAAAATGGATGATGTACAGCATGACATGGCCTCGTGAACGCCACGACGGGACAGGTCGTGGCGTTGGACAGGGAAGCAGGGATGACACCAGCGATGACTCGCTCAGGCACTGGGGCGTGAGCTGCAGTAGGCGCGACGGAGAGGGAAGTTCGATGTCAGCCGTCAGAGCGCCAGGAAGGTCTTCTCACTGACGGCGGCCCATTCCTTGTGCTGGTCACGGAAGGCCATGAAGGACTCGTGGACGCGCGCGGTGTCCGGATCGGCCGCCGCCATGTCGGTCAGCGTCTTCTCGGTGACTTCCTTCAGGCGCGCTACCACCTCGTCCGGCAGCGGCTGGGCGGTGACGCCTTCGTTGTCGACCAGATCATTGAGCGCCTCGGCATTCACCGACTCGCACCAGGCCTGGCTCTCGACGTTGCACGCCTGGGCGGCAGCCTTGACGATGGCCTGCAGGTCTTCGGGCAGGCCCTCCCAGGCCGCCTTGTTGATCATCAGCTCGGTAACGTTGGTCGGCTCGTGCCAGCCGGTGGTGTAGTAGTATTTGGCGGCCTTCTGCAGCCCCAGACGACGATCCTGATAGGGGCCGACGAACTCGGCGGCGTCGATGACACCGCGCTCCAGCGCCGGGAAGATCTCTCCGCCGGGCAACAGACGCACGGCTACGCCCAGTTCGGCGTAGACCTTGCCGGCCAGCCCCGGGATGCGCATCTTCAGACCCTTCAAGTCCTCGACCGTATTGATCGGCTTGCGGAACCAGCCGGTCATCTGCACGCCGGTATTGCCCATCGGGAAGGCGATCAGCCCCTTGGGGGCGTAGAGTTCATGCCACAGCTCCAGCCCGCCACCGTGATACAGCCAGGCATTCATGCCCTGGGTATTCATGCCGAAGGGCACGGTAGTGAAGTACTGGGCGGCGGGAATCTTGCCAGCCCAGAAGTAGGCATTGCCGGCGTTCATCTCCACCACGCCACTGGCGACGGCATTGAAGCCCTCCAGGGCCGGAATCAACTCACCAGCCGCGAAGTGCTGGATCTTCATGCGCCCGCCCGACATGGCCTCCACCTTGCGGCAGAAATCGGTCGGGCTGCCCGGGCCCTCGACATAGAAGGGCGAGCCCGGGCCGTAGGCATTAGTCATCTTCCATTGATAGGTCTTGTTGGATTCCGCGCGCACGATGGCGGGCGCACCCATCACGAGTCCAGCGGTTGAGGTTGCCAGTGCGGCACCCAGGAACTTGCGACGATCGAATGTCATGGGAGGATCTCCTGCGGACGGATGACCAGTAATGTCCTTGCGACAGACGGCTCTGAATGCTCTTTGTGAAAGAGTTCTCTGTCTCAAGGGGCGCCTGTACGGCATGCCGACATCGCGGCCGGCGATCTTGTTGTGTAGGTGTTTCTGCATGTTCTTGAGTAGCGATGCCTGTCATTTGTCAGCCAGAAGGCTGCCATTTGTCAGTGGGCTACACGGATGACGTTGCAAGGCATGTGCCATTTTGCGCGTAGGGATATTTGTCCTTTATTTTCAATCGACTGGATGGTGGTTTTCGGTGCTGTTTTCCGCTGATGGAGCGTGGGTGCGCCCCTGGCGTTGCCCAGGTGAGGCCGTGTCAGCGCTGATTGGCAGGGGGCAGGGCCTGACATATGTCGGAAGATGGCGCTTGTCGCGGCATTTGTTCACCGATAGCGACCTAGAGGGTGACATCTGGCTCACGAATGTGGGGTGGACATGATCAATTGTCATGCTCGCGACCTGATGGTGCGTGCGATCGATCATGGTGCATCTGGATAGGGGTGCTCGGAGTCGGTCAATCAGCGTCGGTCAACCTGAGCAGGCCAATAAGAGCCGGTTCGCCCACATCGAGCCTTCATGCGAGGCACCAAAGACGACAGTCTATCGGGGCGGTGGCATCATGCGGCTTTGTCCTGATGGAGCTTTGAATGTCACCTCATGAGCCTGAAGAGCCCGCCGCCCGCTCGGTGTCTTCACCTGCCGCCTCATCCGCCTTCGTGATGAAGTCTGCCGGGCCTCGCTTGCCCGCCACGCCTGGGGCACCCGGAGGGGCACAGGTGCCGCGCATCCCGCTGGTCGCCATCCTCGTGGTGATGGCGGTGCTTGCCTGGTGGGAAATGCCGCAGCAGTGGGCGCTGGACTTCCTCGACGCCACTCTGGGCCAGGCGTTCAGTGCCTTCGCCATCGCCAAGGGCCTGAACGCGACCATCTCGGTGCTGCAGTCCTCGACCATCGACCTGCAGGTCTTTCAGGTCTCGCCCGGGGAAGCGCTGGACCCCGCCAATGACATGATCGAGCGCTTCTCGTGGGTGATGTTCGCGGCGACTGGCTCGCTGGCGCTGCAGAAGCTGCTGCTGGGCATCTCCGGTTCCGTGATCATCAAGGTATTCGCCAGCGGTACCTGCCTGCTGGCGGCACTCGGGCTGCTCACGGGCAGTCGCCAATCGGTCGATGGCGTGCATCCCAGTCAGCGCTGGTGGCAGGTAGCCATACTGCGCTTGGCTCTGTGGGGCATCGCACTGCGCTTCGCGGTGCTGAGTGTCGCGCTGGCCAGCGGCGCCGCAGGTCAGGCCTTTCTCGATGACAGCCGCGATACCCAGATGGCGCAGCTGAGCGTGACGCAGCAGCAGCTGGCGGAAGTCGCCGACAAGCAGGTAGGCGGCGCGCACGAGGAGCGCAGTTGGTGGCAGCAGTTCAAGGGCAGCATGGAAGGCTGGGTCGGCGGGCCGATCACCAGTGTCACCCAGGGCTTTGATGCTATGACCGATAAGGTGATCGACCTCACCATGCTGTTCATCACCCAGACGGTGCTGTTCCCGCTGGGCTTTCTGTGGATCGCGCTACGGCTGCTGCGCGGGTTGGGAAGATTGCAGTGACGCTTGAGGTGATACTGGAGATGACGATTGAGATGTCAGCCCTGGCGCCGGCCGGGGCTGCGGCGTCAGAGATAGAGGCGGAGGCAGAAACAGAGACGTTATAGCCGCGCACCGCCACGCCGGTGCTTTACGCGAGTCATCAGCGACTTGCAGTCGACGGAGAGGATCTCGTCGCGATTGAAGATATGCGCGCGCACGAAGGCATCGAAGGCCTCGTAGCTGTCGGTGAGGGTGTGGATGTGCAGGCTTTTCAGGTCGCTCATGATGTAGAGGCTGACCACCTCGACGCAGGCGGAGAGCTCCTCGGCGATACGTTCGATGGCGCTGGGAGCGACGGTCAGGTCCACGAAGGTGGAGATGCCCTTGCCGAGCTTGTCGGGGTTGATGACGGCGGTGAACTGTTCGATCACGCCGCTCTCGACCAGCGCCTGGACGCGACTGCGGGCATGGGCACGTGAAATGCCGAGCTTGCGGGCGATATCGGCATAGGACATGCGACCGTCCTTGATCAGCAGGTTGAGCAGTTCACTGTCGGTGCGGTTGAGGTTCATGGGCCAGGGTCTCGATGGTCTTTGTTGTAGTGGTGCACCTGTCTTATCAAACCTGTGCGACCCGCACTTGTATAGTCCGACTTCCGCCTCTGGCGAGAATATTCCCGCTCTGAAAACGACAACGGGGCGCCAAGGCACCCCGTTGTCATGTGCATGCTGTATGACAGCAGCCTCAAGCGTCACTGATAGACGATCTCGCCCTGGGGCGCGTATACCTCGACGTCGATCGGGCTCTGCTCGGCAAGATAGGCCTTGAGCACATCGGCATCGACGAAGCCGGTATCCAGGTAACCTGGCTGGTCAGAGACCTTGGGATAGCCATCCCCGCCGGCGGCATTGAAGCTCGGAACGCTGAAGCGATATTGCGCGCTTCTGTCCAGAGGCTGGCCCTGGATCATCACGTCGGACACGCTGCTTTCTGCTCGATTTACGCGCAGGCTGATGCCGGCGAACTGGGCATAGGCGCCGGAGTCCACCGGCAGGGTCGCCACGGCATTGAGGTAGTCGAGCACCTCGCTGCCTGACATGCTGACGACCCCCACGGTGTTGCCGAAGGGCAGTACAGTCAGTACATCCTTGTAAGTGATCTCGCCCGCGGGCAGGGAGGCGCGCACGCCACCTGCGTTCATCACGCCGAAGTCGGCCTTGCCGGCCTGCATGGTGGCGGTGGCGATCAGGCGGCCCAGGTTGGTCTGGGCAAAGCGCACCACATCGCGATCACCTTCGAGCTTGCCGTTGCTCTGCGCGACCGTGACGTTGAGCTGCGCCTGGCCCTTTTCCTGATAGGGGCGCAGGAATTCGCGCAGTTCGCTGTCCTCGGCAATTTCCTCTGCGACCAGCACCTTCATGCGCTCGCCGTTCACTTCGACGGTCTTCTTGAGATTCACCGGAATCAGCTGATAGTTGCGCATGGTCAGCTCGCCATTGCGGAACTCGTAATCGGCGCGTCCTACGTACTTGCCCCATTCATGCGCCTGCACGATGTAGGTGCCGTTCTGGCGGTCCGGCTGGCAATCATCGCCGGGCGCAAAGCCCGCCATCCGGTTGATGCCCTCCATGCAGACCGGCTCCTGGGAGTGGCCACCGACGATCATGTCCAGTTCGCCATAGGGCAGGTAACGTGCCAGCGAGACATCGCCCGGCGCATTGATGCCATGTTCGGCGTTCTGATAGTGGCCCATGTGGGTGACTGCGAAGATCAGGTCCGGCTGCTCCTGCTCGTTGAGCTGCTCGATGGCCTTGCGGGCTTCTTCCTTGGGATCGCGGAAGTCGAGTTTGCTGAAATATTCGGGATTGCCGATGCGAACGGTGTCTTCGGTGGTCAGACCGATCACCGCGATACGGACACCCTGCTCATCGAAGATCTTCCAGGGCGCGAATAGCCGCTTGCCGGTGGTCTTGTCGTAGATGTTGGCGGCCAGCATCGGGAAATCGGCCCAGTCGCGCTGCTTGAGCAGCACCTCCAGCGGGTTGTCGAATTCATGGTTGCCCACCGCCATGGCGTCGTAGCCGATGCGATTCATGCCCTTGAAGTCGGGCTCAGCCTGCTGGAGGTCGGATTCCGGCACGCCGGTGTTGATGTCGCCACCCGACAGCAGCAGCACGCTGCCGCCTGCGGATTCCACCTCGGCGCGGACACGGTCGACCAGCGTCTTGCGCGCCGACATGCCGTATTCGCCATCACTGCTTTGCCAGAAGCGACCGTGGTGATCGTTGGTATGCAGCACCGTCAGTTGATAGGTGGTGTCGGCCTGCCATTCATGGCCCGCCTGGCTGGCACAGGCACTCAGCGTACTGAGCAGTGCAGCCCCCAGCAGGGCCTTCAGCGCCATGAGCGAGTCGGGGGATGCGTTCAAGCACGGCGCATTTGATGAGATGAGTCGAGTGTTCTTCATGAGCGATACGTTCCTTGTGTCTGGCTTTGGGGCGCAATGGCTTTGGGGCGCAATGTCGCGTCCCGATCTGAAATGCTGCTGGAAAGGGGAGTGACTGCCAGGGGGCTGAGTGTAAGGGTGTTGAGTGTGAAAGTGCTGATATGAGGAAGGTGACGATGTAACCGATGGCAAGAGTCACCGCTGTGCGAGCCTGTCTTGCCAATGTGGAGATTGGATGACCGGCACCCGAAGTGCGAACTTTCCAGACCGACATGAAAAAACCGGCCGATGATGCGCCGGTTCTTTCACGTCTCATCGCTGAGCCTGCGGGTCAGGCGTGTTCCTGGTCCGCGCTGATGCTGTCGGTGGATTCACGCTCACTCGCTCTGGGATTGAACACCTCGGCGTCTTCCATCTTCGGCAGCAGCAGCTCGGCGATGATGGCGGTCAGGCCGCCCATGGTGATCGGCGAGCGCAGCGCATCGGCGAAGGCGCCCGGAATGGCGTTCAGGACATCCGGCACCATGCCGACACCAAGCCCCAGCCCCAGGGCCAGCGCAATGATCATCATCTCGCGACGCCCGATGGGTTGCGCCATCAGGATGCGAATGCCTGACACCGCGATCAGCGCGAACATCAGCGTGGTGGTGGCACCGAGCACCGGACGCGGCATCTGGGTCAGCAGGGTGGCGATGAAGGGCGACAGCCCCAGCAGCAACAGGAAGCCGGCCACGTAGCGGCCCACATGGCGGCTGGCGATGCCGGTCAGCTGGATCACGCCGGTGTTCTGGCTGAAGGTGGTGTTGGGGAAGGTGCCGGCCAGCGCGCCGAGTGCGGAATTCAGGCCATCGCCCAGCACGCCGCCGCGCAGACGCTTCTGGTGCAGCTCATCATCCACGGCCAGACCCGAGGCGCGTGCGCTGCCGGTGAGGTCACCGACCGTCTCGATGGCGGTGATCATGAAGATGAAGGCCACCGGCAGGAAGGCGGCCAGCGAGAAATCGAAGCCGGTATTCAGGGTCGCCGGATGCGGCAGGGCCAGCAGGGCGGCATCGGCCAGCTGCGGTGCATCATATAGGCCACCGATGGCGGCGATGATGCAGCCGACGGCCATGCCGATGAAGATGGAGGCGATTCTCAGCCACGGATGACGCGAGACCTGACAGGCCAGCACCGTGATCAGCACACAACCGGCCAGCGCCAGATTGGCGGGCGCACCGAAGTCCTCGGCGCCGAAGCCGCCGCCGATGTCCGTCATGCCGACCTGGATCAGGCTCAGGCCGATCAGCATCACCACCACGCCGGTGACCACGGGCGTGATGACCCGCTTGAGCCATGGCAGCACCGTGCCCAGCGCCATCTCGATCAGGCTGCCCGCCAGGCAGGTGCCGAACAGCACCGCCAGTACCTGCTCGTCACTGGCATTCTGCGATCGAGCGATCAACCCGGCGGTGATCAGTGCGGACACGAAGCTGAAACTGGTGCCCTGGATGCTCAACAGCCCCGAGCCGAACGGGCCGATACGCTGGGACTGGATCCAGGTGGCGACCCCGGAGACCATCAGTGCCATCGACAGCAGGCTGGCGGTGTAGGCACCGAGGCCCAGCGCGCTGGTGATGATCAATGTCGGTGCAATGATGCCGGCCAGACTGGCCAGCAGATGCTGGGCGCCAGCGAGTGCCGAGATGGGGACCGACGGGCAGCTTTCGAGGCCGAGCAGTGGTTCGTCGATCCCCTTGGAATCGGAAGAGGATTGGCTCATGTGACGCTCCTTGTTCTGCTCGCGGTGCAATAACGGAAATGGTGTCGGGCACTGGAGTGTTCAGCGCGGGCAGCCAATTATAAGCAAGATATGAACCAAGTTCAGTGCTCGTGTCGATTTTTCCGTCACTTGTTGCGTGTCCCGCGGCCAGGCCCGTGTGCCAGAAACGCAAGACCCCCGCCGGGTGTGATGCCCGGCGGGGGTCTGTCTGCGCTCTCGCGGCGCCTTGTCTGAGCGAACGTACGCTCAGCGGATCAGGGCGTCAGCAGGCGCTGGATATTGAGGCTGATCTCGCCTTCGCCGAAGGTGCTCAGGAAGCCCTGGAAGTGCTCGGTGGCCACGTGGGCTTCGATGGCTTCTTCATCCCACCATTCTTCCAGTACCACGAAGTCGCCTTCCGGTACCGGCTCACCTTCCGCGACGTTCTTGTCGATCGCGAAGAATTCGTACTGCAGGCAGCCCTTGTCGGACTGGCTCTTCTCGACCAGTTCGGCGAGAGCATCGCGTGCCTTGTCCTGCTGGTCGGCGGGGAAGGTCAGTGTCGCGATAAGCTTGATGGACATGGCATGAATCCTGTCGTGGGCGTAAGAAGTGGACGTGACGGTTAGGCGAAACGAATCAGGCACGCAAGCCGGACATCGCCGCCGGGAATGCACTGCGCCGGCCTGCCTCGAAAAGGTGGCATGTCCGTCATCGGGATGCAATGCGACGGGCACGGGCAGCGACTTGCCCCCCGTGCCCGTCGTTGGCCCGCAAGGCGGACACGTCGATGTCTTGCGGACAGCTTTCTGAACAGATATTCAGAATCCGCTCTTGAGCGCGAGCCTTACAGGCGAGTGAAGATCTCGTCTGCCGGCAGACGGGACTTGGGCAGCTCGGCATTGAAGTCGTCAGCGGCGCGGTAACCGAGGCTCACGGCGACCAGGGCGTTGAAGCCTTTCTCGCGCAGACCGAACTCCGCATCCAGCGCCACCGGGTCGATGCCTTCCAGCGGCACCGCATCGATGTTCAGGCTGGAGGCCGCATACAGCAGGCTGCCGTAGTTGAGGTAGACCTGCTTGTCCATCCAGTGCTGCAGGTCCTTGAGGTCATGACGGTGCAGGTCGATGAACAGACGACGCGCGCCATCCATCATCGCGCTGAATTCGTCATCCTTCTTGAAGCGGCCATCAGAGGCTTCGGTGTCCAGCAGGTGGTTCAGGTAGTCGTCGTCCAGGGTGGAGCGAGTGCAGAACAGCACGACGTGAGACGCATTGGTGATCTTCGGCGAGTTGAAGGCGTACTTGTCATCGGTACCGGCGCGCGCGAAGCGCTGCTTGGCATCGTCGGATTCCAGCACCAGGAAGTGCCACGGCTGGGAATTGACGCTGGAGGCGCTCAGGCGCATCACGTTTTCCAGTTCCTGCCAGTCGGCGGCGCTGATCTTGCGTGCCGGATCGAAGGCCTTGGTGGAATAACGACGTTGCATGATGGCGGTGGGAGTCATGATGATGGTCCTCGTAGTGGCAGGCCAGTCGCTGAGCGTCCATGACCTTTTGGAAGAAGATGTCGCCATCATAGCGAGTGGATTCAGCGTTGAGTATCCGCATTGCGCGCATCTTTAAGATGAAAAAATGGCACCAATCCCGAGAATTGGTGCCATATGTCAATTGCTTGTCATCGCTGTGATGCTTTCATGGCATTAATGCTGCGGCAGGCTCTCTGGATGGCGTATCAGAAGAAGCACTCAGCATCAGGCCGTGCAGCTTGCGGCATTGGCCCGCCACATGGACTTCGCGTATCACGCGGTCGTCGCCCAGCATCATCAATGCGAACAGCACCTCCTGCAGCGATACCTGGCTGGACTGACCCCAGCGAGTGCGCCGTGCCAGCAAGGGCGTGGCGGCGGGGTCGAGCACGATGACATCGGCTTCCATGCCCGGACGCAGGTTGCCGACCTTGTCTTGCAGACGCATGGCGCGCGCATTGCCCAGCGTCAGTTGATAGAAGCCCTGCCAGGGTGTCAGCGGTTGATTGGTGCGTGACTCAAGCCCCGTCACATCATGGGCGACCGCGCCGTGAAGCTGGCCGACCTGATAGGCGGCCTTGAGGCTCTCCAGCTGACACAGGCTGGAGCCACCGCCGACATCGGTGGCGATGCTGATGTTCATGCCCATGGCGCGGGCACTGGCGCGATCGAAGAGTCCGCTGCCGAGAAACAGGTTGGAGGTCGGGCAGAAGGCGATACTGGCGCCCTGATCCGCGATGCGTTGGCGCATGCCATCGTCCAGGTGGATGCCGTGGGCGAAGGTGGTGCGCTCATGGCTCAGGCCGACATCCTCATAGACCGCCAGATAATCCCGAGCGTCGGGGAATAGCTCGGCGACCCACTTCACCTCATCGAGATTCTCGGCCAGATGGGTCTGCAGGTGCAGGTCCGGTTGGCTCTTGAGCAGTTGGCCGGCAGCCTTCAGCTGCTCGGGCGTGGAGGTCGGCGCGAAGCGCGGCGTCAGCACATAGCCAAGGCGGTCACGCCCGTGCCAGTCGGCGATCAGGCGCTCATCGTCCTTGAGCGCGGCGACTCCGGAGTCCAGCAATTCGGGCGGGGCGTTGCGGTCCATCATCACGCGCCCGGCGTGTATGCGCATGTCGCGAGCGCGAGCGGCCCTGAACAGGGCATCGGCACTGGTGGCATGTGAGGTGGCGAACACCTGGGCACTGGTCGAACCATGACACAACAGCGCATCGAGGAAGGCATCGGCGACCTCGGCGGCATGTGCGGGGTCGGCGAAGCGCTGCTCGGCGGGGAAGGTGTAGGTGTTCAGCCAGTCGATCAGGCAGTGGCCGTAGCTTGCGATGATATCCAGCTGCGGGAAGTGCACATGGGTATCGATGAAGCCCGGCATCATCAGGCCCTCGACGTTGCGCGGCGGAGATAGGCGCATCAGCTCGCCCACGGCCTCATGTCGGGCAAGCGAGTGATGATCCCCCACGGCGACCACATGGCCTGCATGCATCACCAGCAGCGCATCGGCGTAGTATTCGACGGCGCGTGCCAGGGTCGCCGTCATGTCAGAGGCTCGTGTGTCTCTGTCTCCTTGATTGCTATCTTGCTTATCGCTGCCATCGCTCGAGGCCGCCTCACTCAGCATGGCGTCTTCAGGGTCAGCGACGAAATGCAGCAGTGCTCCGCGCAGCAGGCTGACGCAGGAAGCGTCCCTGGCGGCCGCGCGCAGGGCTGCCGTCAGGCGGTGCTCATCCAGGTGGCAGGCCGCAGTGTGCGACGTGTCTTGGTCAGTCATCATTCGGCCTTCTGTGTCGTTTCTGTCTGATGCATCGCGTCAGGGGCGAACTGGGCGCGCAGCTGGCGGGCACCCTGACGCGTCAGCCCATGGCTGTCCAGTGACGTGCCTTGGGCTGACGTGCTTTTTTGGAGAGACGTGCCATGTCTGGCGGCCTTGTCGGCCGAGTTCAAGGCCGCTTCGTCACTGCGCCGTGCCTCGATCTGCAGTAGCTCGGCGACGACACCAATCGCTATTTCCTCAGGGCGTTTGCCGGGGATGCCGGGCACGCCGATCGGGCAGCGAACGCGGGCGACCTGATGCTCCTCGAGATCGCCACGCAGGCGCTGGCGAAAGCGCGCCCACTTGCTGCTGGAACCGATCAACCCCAGCGAGGCCAGGTCATCACGCGCTGCGAGCGCGGCAATCAACACCTGGTCCTCGACATGGTCATGGGTCAATACCAGCACATGGCTGCCCGCCATCACGGGCACCGCCTCACTGCCTGGCGCAGCTTTCCCGGTCGGCAGTTCCGTGAGGACATTGAACGTCTGACGCGCTACACGGCCCTCACAGCCTGCCGGAGTCGTGGCACTCGTGAGCTGCTCGGCGCGTGAGTCCCGCCAGTCGATCTGCCAGCCCAGCGGTGCCAGTAGCGTGACGATCGCCTGCCCGACATGGCCGGCGCCGAACAGGGCGAGGCGTGGCGCAAGCGCCGGGTACAGCTCGATCAGCACCTGCACATGGCCGCCGCAGCATTGCTGGGCATGCTGGCCGAGCGCGATCTCCTCGAGCAGGCAGCCTGACTGCCCCCGGGCCAGCTTCTCGCGGGCGCGCTCCACCACCAGCTGTTCCAGCCGACCGCCGCCGAGGCTGTCATGGAGTGTATCGGGGGTGATCAGCATCTTGCTGCCGGCCCCACGCGGGGCAGAGCCCGCCACCGTCACCACGGTGGCCAGTGCATGCGCCGTCAATGCTGCCTGGGCCTCGGCGAGCGCCTGATACCAGCGGACGGCACTCTTGTCGACATTCTTGCCGGCACTCATGACGTCACCTGCGTTGACTCTGCGCCGGGAGTGTCGTGCTGCTCCTGCCAGTCACGCTGTTCGCGCGCCGCCAGCATCACACGTTCCGGCGTAGCCGGGGTGTCCAGGCGTACCGCGCGGCGGTAGTCGGTCAGCGAGGCCAGTGCATCGCGCAGTGCCGCCCACACGCTGATGGCGAGCATGAAGGGTGGCTCGCCGACCGCCTTGGAGCGATAGATGCTGGCGGCCGAGTTGGGGTGGCCTTCCAGCAGGCGCACCTTGAGCGCACCGGCTGGCACGTCACTGATCGCCGGAATCTTGTAGGTCGCCGGGCCATCGGTGAGCAGCCGACCATCCTCGTTCCACTTGAGCTCCTCCGTCGTCAGCCAGCCCATGCCCTGCACGAAGCCGCCCTCGATCTGGCCGATGTCGATGGCCGGATTGAGCGAATCTCCGACATCATGCAGGATCTCGGCGCTTTCCAGGCGGTACTCCCCACTCAGCGTATCGACGACCACTTCGCACAGCGCTGCGCCGAAGGCGTAGTAGTAGAAGGGGTGGCCGGTGCCGCTGGCGCGATCGTAATGGATATCCGGGGTGGCATAGAAGCCCTTCTCGGACAGTGAGATGCGTTCCAGATACGCCGCCTGGATCAGCTCGCCCCAGGTCATCAGCACACCGTTCGGGCCATGCAGCTCGCCATCCGTAAGGCTCAGGCTGACGCGTGGCTGAGCGAGATGCTCGGCGGCGAAGTCGAGCAGACGCATCTTGAGGCGCAGGCAGGCATCACGCGTCGCCATGCCATTGAGGTCAGCGCCGGAGCTTGCCGCCGTCGGCGAGGTGTTGGGCACCTTGTCGGTACGGGTGGCGGTGATGCGTACCTTGTCCACGCTCAGCCCCAGTTCACGGGCCGCGACCTGGGTGATCTTGGTGTGCAGGCCCTGGCCCATCTCGGTGCCGCCGTGATTCACCTGCACGCTGCCATCGGTGTAGACATGTACCAGGGCACCTGCCTGATTGAGGTGCTTGGCGGTAAAGGATATGCCGAACTTGACCGGTGTCAGTGCCAGCCCCTTCCTGACCACCGGGTTGGCGGCATTGAAGGCGCGTATCTCGGCGCGGCGCTCCCAGTAGCGGCCGCTGTCCTCGAGCTGATCGATCAGGGTCGCCAGCAGCGGGTGCTGATTGACGTGTTGGCCATAATGCGTGGTCTCACGGCCCTCGCAGTAGAGATTGCGCTTGCGGATCTCCAGCGGGTCACGCCCCAGACGCCGGGCGATATCCTCCATCGCGGCCTCCACCGCCAACATGCCCTGAGGGCCGCCAAAACCGCGGAAGGCGGTATTGGACGCCACATTGGTGCGTGCGCGAATGCCGCGCACGTGGGCATTGCCCAGATAGTAGGCGTTGTCGGCATGGAACATGGCGCGATCGACGATGGCATCCGACAGGTCCGGCGAGTGGCCGCAGTCGCCGGTCAGCTCGATGATGGCGGACTCGATGCGCCCGCTGTCATCGACGCCGAATTCATAGCGATGGTGGAAAGGATGGCGCTTGCCGGTCAGGCGCATGTCATCGCCACGTGGCAGACGCAGGCGTGCCGCGCGGCCCGTGCGGCGGGCGACCATCGCGGCCAGACAGGCCACCGGCGCGGCCTGTGTTTCCTTGCCGCCGAAGCCGCCCCCCATGCGGCGGGTCTCCACCGTGATGGCGTGGAAGGGCACTCCGAGCACCTCGGCAATCAACTTCTGGACTTCGCTGGGGTGCTGGGTGGAGCTGTGCACCAGCATCTCGTCATCCTCACCCGGCAAGGCCAGTGCGGCCTGACTTTCCAGATAGAAGTGTTCCTGACCGCCGCTTTCCAGCTCACCGCTCAATTGCCAGGCGGATCTGGCGAGCCTGGCGCTGATGCTGTCGAGATCGCCGGCGCGGCCATTGGCGAGCCGCGCCTGGGTGTGGGTCGGGCGCACCAGATCACCGCGGCTGGCCGCCTCGCGCGGGTCCAAGCACACCGGCAGGGGGGACGTTGCGACCTTGGCTAGTCGCGCCGCCTGACGTGCCGCGCGCTCGCTGTCGGCGGCGACCACGAAGAGTGCCTGACCATGATGGCTGATGATGTCACTGACCAGCAGCGGGTCGCCGGGGAAGACCGGCCCCACATCGCTGTGGCCGGGGATGTCGGCGGCGCTGAGCACGCAGACCACGCCGGGGGCACGGCGCACCGCCTCGAGATTCAGCGCCTCCAGGGTGGCGTGCGCGACCTCGCTCATGCCGATGGCCAGATGCAGCGTGCCCGCGGGCAGTGGCAGGTCATCCACATAACGCGCCGAACCGCTGACATGGCGCTGGGCGCTTTCATGCTGACGCGACTGGAGGACGGGGGCGGTCGGCGCGGCGCTGGCGTCGGACTCAAGACTGTGCAAGGTACGCATCGAGGCTCTCCAGTGACGTGAGGGAAGTCGTGGTCTGACGCTCATTCAGGATGCGCTGGGCCACGCGGGGAATCAGATGGCTGGCCGCCAGCAGGCGATACTCGCGTGAGCCGCGCACGTCACTGAGCGGTGAGAAATCGGCCTGCACCGCCTGCTCGATCTGTTGGCGAGTCTGTCCCGTCAGCCTGGCGGGAGTAAGAGATTCCAGTGCTTGCAGCGTCAGCAGTGCCTCCAGGTGCGGGGCGCGGGCCGGAACCCCGGCCATGCCGCCGAAGGCCACCCGCCAGTGCTGCGCGCGCCCGCTGGCATCACGTCGCCAGGCGAAGACACCGAGCAGGGTGGAGATGTCATCGTCACGCCGTTTGGAAAGCTTGTGCACCGCCAGTCGCTGGTTGTGCAGCGGACGCGGCAGGAAGACGGAGTGGATGATCTCGTCCGGCATCAGCTGGGTGCGCTTGTAGTCGAGGAAGTAGTCCTCGAGCTTCAGAATGCGCTCATTGTCCTGGCTCATCAGCTGGATATAGGCGTCCAGCGCGATCAGCAGCGGCGGCATGTCCCCGATGGGCGAGGCATTGCCGATATTGCCACCCAGGGTGCCACGATGACGGATCTGTTCACTGCCCAGCCGCGTGAGCAGCTCCGCGCCATCCGGGTAATGTTCCCGCAGCAGCGGCATCAGCTGGTGATAGCTGACCGCGGCCCCGATCCACCAGCCTGCCTGACCGGCGTGCTCGCCTTCCTCTATCTTGCCGAGCGCCGCGACCTGGGTGGTGTCGATCAAGGCCGGGAAGTCGCGCAGGCGCTGGGTGTGCTCCAGCATCAGGTCCGTGCCGCCGGCGATCAGCGCGGCATCCGGGCGCTCGGCGCGCAGCGCCAGCAGGGCCTGCAAGGTGACCGGCCGATAGAAGCGGCCGGCGTCTCTCTCATCATCAGGGGCGGTGTCGTGCTGTGCCTCCCCTGTGCTCACGCGAGCGTCCAGCAGGCTGGCTGGCCCGAATTCGCCTTGCAGTAGACGGTGAGCGGCCTCGCGGATCGGCCGATAGCCAGTGCAACGACACAGGTTGCCGCCCAGTGCATGGTCGATCATGGTATCGCGCTGTCTGGCATCAATCACTTCGCCTTGATCGATCTGGCGCTGATGGCAGGCATGCAGCACCGCAAGGCTCATGGCGATGCCCGGGGTGCAGAAGCCACATTGACTGGCATGGGTGCTGACCAATGCCTGCTGCACCGCCGAGAGAGTTGGTGTCTGGCTGGCATCCGCCAGACCCTCGACGGTGATCAAGTCGCAGCCGGCCAGCTGGTGGGCGGGCATGAGGCAGGCATTGGCGGTGCTCACATTGTGGCCCGGCCCCTGCAAGGCAATGGTGCAGGCACCGCAGTCGCCGGAGGCACAGCCTTCCTTGGTGCCGTCTTGCCCAAGTGAGGTGCGCAGCACTTCGAGTACGCTCGTTCCCGGTGCGGGTGAGGGCAGTCGGCACGCGCGCCCGTTCAAGGTGAAGTCGATCATGCGGGCATCCTGTCAGGTCGTTTTGTCATTGTGGTGCCTTGTTGCGTACAGCGTGCTCACTACGCTCAAGTCCTGGTCCTGCCATGGTCGCGGACTTGGTCTGTCTTGCCAGCGGGCCTGTTCTAGCCAGGCGGCGAGCGTCGGTCTGCAGGCTGTTGTCTCTATCAATGTAACAGGTCGTATTGTGATTCCTGCAAGAATCTGACCAAATGGTCAGTGCATGTTGTGGTATTTTGTTCACCGGTGTCTCAACGGGCTGTTTTCACTGCTGTTCCAACGCCACGTGTCAGTCGCTTGACCAGAGCCTCCTGTTTGCGCACATCGCCGCTGACAGGCGAGACCGACAGGGGGCTGTCGCCAAGAGACTCGAATGCTTTTTTCTGACCTGATGAGTGATGCCGATGCCCGCGGATTCTCCTTCTTCCCTTTACGCTGAAGTCCGTCGTACCCGTAGTGCGGAATTGAGCGCGCCACCCGCCAGTTCTCCGCGTGAGCAAGCTGAGAGCCGCATTCTCGAGGCCGCCGAATGCGTATTTGCCTGTCACGGTTATCGCGGCAGCACCTTGAAGCAGATTGCGGAAGTGGCCGAGTTGCCCAAGGCCAATCTGCTCTATTACTTCGGCTCCAAGGAAAAGCTTTACGTCCACCTGCTGGAGCAGACCCTGACGCGCTGGAATGCCTCGCTCGAGGATATCTCGCCTGATGATGAGCCGCGTGAGGTGCTGGAAGCGCTGGTGCGCGTCAAGCTGAAGCTGGCACGCCAGGCACCGCAGGCCTCGCGCCTGTTCGCGGCGGAAGTGATCAGCGGGGCGCCTTTCCTGCGCGACTATCTCAGTGGCGACCTGCGTGACTGGGTGCAGGCGCGCTGTGATGTCATGAAGGCCTGGATGGCCGCGGGCAAGCTGCGCGAGGCGGAGCCGATGTGGGTGATCTACCTCATCTGGTCCACCACTCAGCATTACGCGGATTTCGCCGCCCAGATCGATCAGTTGGGGGGAGCGCCGCAGACCGATGAAGACTGGGAGCAGCTGGCGGATTTCGTGGCCAGTACGCTATGTGATGGTCTGTGCCCGCGACAGCCATGAGCGGCATGAGTGACGTGAGCGGTTAAGCGGCTGAGCGCTTGAGCCGGCACATTCAGCGCTCTGTCAGGCGCATGTTGCCTGTTGTCAGTGCCTCGCCGCACATCAAAAAGCCCGCCCCGGATTCCGGGGCGGGCTTTTGGTTCTTGGTTTTTTGGTTCTTGAGTCGTTCGTGTGTCGTTCTGGAAAGTGCGAAGGAAAAGGCCATCAGGCGCTCAGCTTGCCATCTCCAAGGGCATACCGGGATCGCGATCCAGTACGGCTTCTTCCTCCTGCTTGGCCCCCGACAACTCGGCTTTCTCCAATTGGGAGACGTCACAGTGTTGATGCATCTGCCAGCCATCGCGGGCATCGTCGGCCAGATAGATCAGCGCGGCATCGGCGCTTGCCCACAGCCGGGCGAGGTCACGTTGGTGGCGGGTGCGGTTGGCCAGCGGCAGCGCATCGGCGGAGACAACCACCACTGGCGCCTTGCGCAGCCAGCGCGGCGCATGACTCGGCCAGCTGTGATGCACGGCGTCCAGCCAGGGTGCCTGGGGGTGGCCGGGCGATGACTGCCAGCGCCAGCCACGCCCGACTTCGGTGATCCCGCGTGCCGTCCAGATCAGGCTGCGGTGCGGTAGCTGCGCCTCCAGGCTTTTCAGCAATGTCCCGTCGTTATCCGTCAGCGACTGGATGGCCCCAGACATCATGCTCAGGTACTCGCCAGCGTGCTGGCCGGCGGTCAGTTCCAGCTTGATTCGGGGCGCCGGGGCGAGAGCGATGCTGTTCTCCAGCGGTATGTGCATGCCGCATTCCATGCCGATGGTATAGACGCTCATGCCAGCATTCCTCGACGCGTCATGGTCTGACGCAGCAGGGTGTGGTGACGGTGCATCGCCTCCCAGTCAGCGTGAGCCTTGTGGTTGATGTCCGGGTTGAAGACGGCTTTCTGCTGCGCGATGGGCGATGCTGTCGAGGTCGAAGTCGGAGTGTATGTCTCGGCTGAGTCCTGGGCCGCCATGGCCGAGGCGGCAATCTCAGCCTGGCTGCGCGTGTCGTGGGCTGGTGAAGGCGTCGTGGGGGCCGCCGTTGCCTTCAGGCACAGCGGCGGTGCCTCGTAGCCCATCGCCATCACGCCCAGCAATTGAGTGGACTGGGGACTTGCGACACCCTGTGTGGCGCCGCTAGAGCTCGGCAAGAGGGTAAAAGTCTGTGTCGTGACCTTGGCTGTCATGGCTCGGCAGGTATCGAGGAGGGCAGTCATCGTTGAGTTGGCCATGAGAATGCTCCTTGCGCATCGCGAGCGCTTTATCGGGAATATTGCAGTCCGGCAAGGGTCGTTGGCGTTGCTGCACGGTGCATGACCTGTCGGCTGGCTAGTCTTGATCAAGCGGCTTGCATGCCGGATTGATGTGATGAACAGTAAAAACAGTCGCTTGTGTCTGTCGCGCGGTGTGGATGGTTGGCGTCGCGCAGCGCTTGAGGGCGTCACAGGCGCTTGAGATGAGGAAAAAGGGCTTGTCTCGAGGGTTGCGCCTTTCGTCTATGCACTGTCAGTCAGCGCCTGGCCCAGGCTTTGCACTGTCTTGAAGCAATCGTTGAGGCAATCATTGCTCTGCGCTCACGCAGAATCTTTTCAGGAGTGTGTCTTCATGCCACGAGCGCCCATGGATCACAGCGCGCCCCCCGAGGATGACGTGTCCGGCGAGTCGCGGGCAGCGCACCCGGAGGGGGAAGCGCCTGCCCCTGTTGCCGATGCCACTGTCAGTCTCGCTGTCAGCCGCACTCGCCATGCCGCAAGACAGGGCAACAAGAGCCTGAGTCTGCACCAGCGTCTGACCCGTTCGCTTGAGGAGCTCACCCCGAATGAGCAGCGCATCGCGCGCTTCCTGCTCGCGCATCAGGATGAACTGGCGCTATACAACGCCGCGGAACTGTCACGTCTGACCGACGTCTCCAAGGCGACGGTCAGCCGCCTATTCCGCCGCCTCGGCTATCAGGACTTCCGTGAAGCGCGGGACCAGGCGCGCAGTCTGCGTCAATCGGGTGTCCCAGTGGCAGCAGCGCCGACGGCAGACCATCACCAGCGTCACTATGAGCAGGAGTGTCGCAACCTGCGTCAGGCGCTGGCGGCGCTGGACATGCTCGACATGGCGGCCTTGAGCAGCGCTCTGGCCAAGGCCGAGCGGCTGCAGATCATCGGCTTTCGCAATGCCTATCCGCTGGCGCTGCACCTGCGCCAACAGTTGCTGCAACTGCGCGCGCAGGTGGCGGTGTTGCCGCAACCCGGCCAATCACTCGGCGAGGAGGTCGCACGTCTGGGCGCCGATGATGCCGTGGTGGTATTCGCCATGCGCCGGCGCCCGCAGGGCTTGGCGCGATTGCTTGAATGGCTGGGGCAGGCACCGTGCACGGTGCTGCTGGTCTGTGATGACAGCCTGAGCACCATCCCCGCCGGTATTGAGCATGTCCTGCGCTGCCCGTTGGACAGCGTCAGCGCCTTCGACAGCTACGCCGCAGCCATGAGCCAGATCAATCTGTTGGCCACGCGCCTGCTGCATGACGACCTCGTCGGCGGGCGCAGCCAGATTCGCCGCGTGACCGATACCTTCGAGGCGTTGGAGGAGCTGGGCGACGGCTGATCGTCCATCCTGAAGTGCTCCTGCCTTTCCTTTCTCCCTCTCTTCCTCCCTTTGGGCCGCCAGCCTTGCTTGTGATCTGTGTGGCGGCCCGATTCGACTCGCCGCGCTCTGCGCACCTGCAGGGCGCATATGCCTCCCTGACTGCACCATCTGCTGCCATGTCGCTGGTGTCGGCGCCCTGAACTCGTCGCCCGGTGAGGGCGTCATCCGCGATTTCATCTCCCGCAGGCATGTGTCGCTCCTTCTCCTTTCCATTCGCTACTTGGCTTGCATGCCTGTGCTCAAGCGCGTTCTCAAGCCCCTGCTCGGGCGTGTGAGCCGCAGGTGACTCTGCGCTGCCTGCAACTCGATCACCTTATTGAGCACCTGGCAGAAGCCTTTGGCACACCTGTTGCAAAGATTGATAAGGGAATCACTTGTTTCATTGGTCAGGTTCTGAAGACGAATGGGGCAGGGAGTCACTGGATCTGACTCGGCGAGACACTCGGCAAGCAGCACGGCGGGACGATCAACAACCAACAACAATTCACTGCCGCAAGGCACCAGGTGCACGACGAGCCGTTCTCGCACCAGCGCCTGGCATTGACGGATACCGGAGTCGACCGATGAGCAAGCGTCACGAGAGCAAGGCCCAGCAGCACGCCGCACGGACAGGCAACAAGCAGCGTCTTGGCAACTGGGTCCGCAAGGGAATATTGCTGGCCCTGTGGGGCACGTTGGCGTCCACCGCCCTGAGCGCACACGCGGATGCACTGAGTGACATTAAAGATAGCGGGGTACTGAAAGTGGCGGTGCCCCAGGACTTCCCGCCCTTCGGCTCGGTCGGCCCGGACCTCAAGCCGCGTGGCTACGATATCGACATGGCGCGCTATCTGGCAGACGAGATGGACGTGAAGCTTGAGCTGGTGCCGGTCACCTCGGCCAATCGCATCCCTTATCTGCAGACCCGCAAGGTTGATCTGGTGATCTCGAGCCTGGGCAAGAACCCGGAGCGTGAGAAGGCCATCGATTTCTCTGATGCCTATGCGCCGTTCTTCCTCGGCGTGTTCGGTGAGAAGGGCAGTGAGGTGGACTCCGCGCAAGGACTGAGCGAGAAGACCATCGGCGTGACACGTGGCTCGGTGGAAGACATGGAGCTCAGCAAGGTGGCACCGGAATCGACCACCGTGAAGCGCTTCGAAGACAACAACACGACCTTGTCGGCCTTCCTGTCAGGCCAGGTCGAGATGATCGCCACCGGCAATCTCGTCACCGCCGCCATCGCCGAACGCAATCCTGCCCGCGTGCCGGTCAGCGTGCTGCCGCTCAAGAACTCTCCCTGCTATGTGGGCATGCGTCATGACACGCCGGAGCTCAAGGCGCGCGTGAATGAGCTGATCGCCCAGGGAATCGAGGATGGCACGCTCAACACGCTCTCCGAGACCTGGTTCAAGGCGCCGCTGCCGTCACTGGATGCCTGAATCGAGACGTCACACGTCTGATCCCTTTGCCCGTGAGGCTTGATCAATGAACTATCTCCCGGATTTTCCGCGCCTGTTGCAGTATCTACCCGACCTGATGGCTGGGCTGATGACGACGGTCTGGCTGACGGCGCTGACCACCACGCTGGGGATACTCGGTGCGGTGATGTGTGTCTGGCAGCGCCATCGTGCGCCGGCCAGCGCTTTCAGCCGGCTGCTGGGCATGCTGGTGGAGCTGCTGCGCAACACGCCCTTCATCGTCCAGCTGTTCTTCATCTTCTTCGGTCTGCCGGCGCTGGGGCTGTCACTCAGTGCCGAGATGGCCGCGGTGATCGCGATGACACTCAATCTGGCGGCCTACAGCAGTGAAATCCTGCGTGCCGGGGTCGATGCCACCGGTCGCGGCCAGTGGGAAGCCGGGCGAGCACTGGGTCTTACCCGCTGGCAGAGCTATCGCCATGTGGTGCTGATGCCGGCGCTGGAACGCATGTATCCGGCGTTGACCAGCCAGTGCGTGATCGTGATGCTGGGCTCCGCCGTGGTCTCCCAGATCAGCGTGGCGGACCTGACCTTCGCGGCCAACTTCATCCAGTCACGTACCTTCCTGAGCTTCGAGAGCTACGTGGTGACGGCGGGCATGTACCTGCTGCTGGCTATTGCGATGCGTGCCTTGCTCAACCGCATCGGGCGTCGCCTGTTCGGCTTTCGCCACCTGACGCCGGCCCCGCGTAGCCGTCTGTCTTCCCATGTCCTGAAAGAGGCCCACTCATGATCGACTTCACACTGTGGGACATTCTGCGCAACCTGTTGCTGGCGGCGCGCTGGACACTGGCGCTGTCCCTGATCGCCTTCATCGGCGGGAGTCTGGTGGGGCTGGCGCTGACCTTTCTGCGCCTGAACCGCTGGCCGGGGGCGGCGCTCTTCTGTCGTCTCTATACCGAGCTGTTCCAGGGCACGCCGCTGTTGATGCAGCTGTTCCTGGCCTTCTTCGGCGTGGCGGTCTTCGGGCTGGATGTCTCGGCTTGGACGGCGGCGGCCGTGGCGCTGACGCTGTTCAGCAGTGCCTTCCTGCACGACATCTGGCGCGGCTGTGTCGAGGCGGTGCCCAAAGGGCAGTGGGAAGGGGCGCGGGTGCTGGGGCTCGGCTACCTGAAGACCATGCGCCACATCATCCTGCCGCAGGCACTGCGTATGGCCATCGCGCCGACCGTCGGCTTCTCGGTTCAGATCATCAAGGGCACTGCGCTTGCCTCGGTGATCGGCTTCGTCGAGCTGACCAAGGCCGGCACCATGCTCAACAACGCCACCCTGGAACCTTTCACTGTCTTCGCGCTGGTCGCGTTGCTGTATTTCGCCATGTGCTATCCGCTGTCGCGGCTGGCTCGCCATCTGGAGGCACGTCTCAATGTCACTGCTCGCTGAAGTTTCTGCGCTGGATAGCGCCTCATCCGACGCCGCTGTCTCCTCGAAGACCACTGTCACCGAGAGCGCTCACGTTTCCGAGAAGGTAAAGGCACCGCTGGTCAGCCTTTCGGCGCTGACCAAGTCCTTCGGTGACGTGGCGGTCCTCAAGGGCATCGATCTCGAGGTGCGTCCGGGGGAAGTGGTGTCGATCATCGGGCGCAGTGGTTCCGGCAAGAGCACCTTGCTGCGCTGTATCAATCAGCTCGAACAGCATGACGGCGGCGCCATCCATGTCGCCGGCAAGCTGCTGGACGGTAGCGAGATGGACGCCGCCGCCCTGGCGCAGGATGTCGGCATGGTGTTCCAGAGCTTCAATCTGTTTCCTCACAAGCGCGTCGGCGAGAACGTGATGCTGGCGCCGATGCTGGTCAAGGGCATCGCTCGCGATGTCGCGGAGCGCGAGGCTCGCGAGATGCTGGCCAAGGTCGGGCTGGGGGAGAAATTCGATGCTTGGCCGAGTCAGCTCTCCGGTGGTCAGCAGCAGCGGGTGGCGATCGCGCGCGCCTTGGCGATGCACCCCAAGGTGCTGCTGTGCGATGAGATCACCTCGGCGCTGGACCCGGAACTGGTCGGCGATGTGCTCAAGGTGCTGGAACAGCTCAAGCGTGAGGGCATGACGCTGATTCTGGTCACCCACGAGATGAACTTCGCCCGCGATGTGGGCGATCGTGTGATCTTCATGCACCAGGGGCGCGTGCATGAGTCCGGGGACCCCGCGACACTGTTTGCCAATCCGGCCACGGAAGAGCTGCGCCATTTCCTCGGCGCGGTGCTATGAGCACAGCGTCTTGAGCGAGCAGCGGTGGGCCACATCATGAGCCGAAAGGAGTCGCTCCCAGTGGACAAACGTATCTATGTAGCGCCGGCACGTTTCTTGGGGCCGCGGGGACAGGGGCCGCTTGATGGTCAGAGACTGGTGGTGAAGGATCTGTTCGCGATCAAGGGCGAGCGCATCGGCCAGGGCAACCCTGACCTGCTGGCCAGTGCCCCCATCGAGTGGCAGACGGCGCCTGCTGTCCTCTCGCTTCAGCAGGCGGGGGCCGATTATCGGGCGCGCACCACCACCGATGAGCTGGCCTATAGCCTCAATGGCACCAATGCCCATTACGGCACGCCGGGGAATCCGCGTGCGCCGCTGAGGTTGCCGGGTGGCTCGAGCGTGGGCTCTGCGGTGGCGGTGGCACGTGGCGAGGCGGAGATCGGGCTGGGCACCGATACCGGCGGCTCCATCCGCGTACCGTCCAGTTACTGCGGGCTTTACGGGCTGCGACCGACCCATGGTCGTATCAGCGTGACTGGGCTCAAGCCGCTGGCACCGCGCTTTGATACCGTCGGCTGGATGACGCGGGATCTGGCGACGCTGACGCAGGTCAGTAAGGTGCTGATGCCGGCGGCGACAGCGACTCGACTGCCGGCTCGTATCATCCTGCTGGTGCCGGAAGGACTGGCCGCGGGGCCTTATCAGCGCCTGCTCGGGCCGCTCTCCCGACGCCTTGAATCACTCGGCTTTCAGTGCGAGCGGCGCATGCTGAGTCAGACCTTCATGGCACACGTCAGTGAAGCCTTCCGGATTCTGCAGGGCTGTGAGATTCGTCGCACGCACCAGGCATGGCTGAGTACGCCGGAGCATGGGCCCGAATCACGCTGGCCGCGCCTCAACCCGGATATCGCGGCGCGCCTCAAATGGTGCATGACCCTGAGTGATGCCGACGAGCAAACAGCAGAAGCCAAGACAGATACCCTTCGCCGCTGGTATCGCCGCCAGCTTGCGGCCAACCAGCCGGCTAGTCATCAGGAAGGCAGCGAGGCAGTCTTCGTGTTGCCCACCACGCCGGGCGCCTCACCGCTGCTGGGCGCAAGCCTTGAGGTGATGGAGGCCTATCGTCATCGCCTGATGGGGCTTACCGCGCTGGCGGGCTTGAACGGTGCGCCGCAGCTGAGTCTGCCGTGGCTTGCCGACTCGGCGGCACGCCTGCCACAGGAAGCCGCACCCCCGCCCTGGGGCGTGTCATTGCTGGGCCTGCCGGGGCGTGATGAGAGCCTGATGGCACTGGCCAGCATGTTGGAAAACTGACCTGCATGTTGGAAAACTGACCAGCGCTGCCTTGCATGTGTGATTGCAGACATTGACTGGAGTTGAACAGAAACGCCGCATCCCGAAAGGGCTGCGGCGTTTCTGGTGCTGGCGCTTGAAGGGGTGGTTCGTCAGCTGGCGGGGGTATAGGGATGCTCGCGCTGCCAGTGCTCGGCGATATCGATGCGCCGCGTGATCCATACCCTGTCGTGCGACTGGACGTAGTCGAGGAAGCGTTTCAGCGCCGCGAAGCGTCCCGGCCGGCCGGCGATCCGGCAGTGCAGCCCGACGGAGAGCATCTTGGGCGCGGCGTCGCCCTCGGCGTAGAGCACATCGAAGGCATCGCGCAGGTACTGGAAGAAGTCCTCGCCGTTGTTGAAGCCCTGGGCGCTGGCGAAGCGCATGTCATTGGTGTCCAGGGTGTAGGGCACGACGAGATGCGGCACCTGCTCACCATTGGCGGTAGTCACCTCCATCCACAGCGGCAGGTCATCGCCGTAGTAATCGCTGTCGTAGGTGAAACCGCCGTGTTCCACCACCAGTCGGCGGGTATTGGGGCTGTCACGTCCGGTATACCAGCCCTGCGGCGCATGGCCGACCAGCTCGCGATAGCTTTCCACCGCGCGTTCCAGGTGGGCGCGCTCATGGGCCTCATCCATGTGCTGATAATGAATCCAGCGCCAGCCGTGACTGGCGATCTCGTGGCCATCCTCCAGGAAACGTGCCACCAGATCCGGGTGGCGCGCCAGCGCCATGCCGACGCCGAAGACCGTCAGCGGAAATTCCCGGCGCTTGAATTCATCCAGAATCCGCCACACGCCACTGCGCGAGCCATATTCGTAGATCGACTCCATGCTCATGTGCCGCGCGGGGTAGGCCTCGGCACCGATGATCTCGGAGAGAAACTTCTCGCTCTCGCTATCGCCGTGCAGCAGGCAGTTCTCGCCGCCTTCCTCGTAGTTGAGCACGAACTGGACCGCGATCTTCGCGCCACCCGGCCAGTTGGCATGCGGTGGGGTGTCGGCATAACCGATCAGGTCACGCGGATACTCATCGCCCCACAGGGCATTGTCGGTGTCTGGCATCGTGCGGCTTCCTTGCGGGTGGCTAACGTAATGAAGAGCGAAGACAAGAGCGAAATGAACACACAATCACACTCCATTGATGTGCAGGCTTTGTGCCATCACGGCGCATGGTGGCGGCGTCACGCTTGCATCCCGCATCAATCCGTCGGTGTCCACCAGCGAGGCAGCAACCGGGCGACTTCCGGGCGCATGAAGCGATCATCGATCAAGTGGATCACGCCCTGATCCTGCTCGCTGCGAATCACTCGCCCGGCAGCCTGCACCACTCTGGTGAGCCCCGGGTACAGATAGGTGCAGTCATCGGCATTCAATGGCTGAATGACCGGGCGCGGTGCGCGCGTATCGTCGTGTGGGTCGCCTTCAGCCTGATTCGGTTGGCTGCGTCGCTGTGCGTCGTTATCGAGCCACGTGGCCAGACGCTGCTTGAGCGCTTCATTCTCGGGACTGAAGCCGGCCAGCCCCAGGGTGGCGATAAAAGCCCCGATCAGGCGCGAACCGGGCAGGTCGATCCCTTCGCCGAAGGCGCCGCCCAGTACCGCGAAGCCGATACCTTGGCCATCGGGCGTGAAACGCTGAATGAAGCGGGTGCGCTCAGCCTCCGTCATGGCGCGGGTCTGGCGCCATTGAGGAATCTCCGGCGCCAGCCGTTGCAGGGTGCTGGCGACCTGTTCCAGATAGGCGAAGCTCGAGAAGAAGGCCAGATAGTTGCCCGGGCGCTGACGGTATTGGCGCGCCATCAACTCTGCGATCGGCCGACAGGAGGCGTCGCGATCCCGCAGGCGTGTCGAGATCCGGTGACGACTGACCTGGACCTGGGTCGCGGTGAAGGGGGAGTCGACACTCAGCCAGACGGCATCGTCCGCCAGACCCAGCAGGCGATGGTGATAGGCCGGTGGATTGAGCGTGGCCGAGAACAACAGGGTGGCGTGACTGGTGCACAGGCGGGGTGCCAGCCACGGCGCCGGGCTGACGCAGCGCAGTCGCGGCTGGATCTGGCGCACGCTGCGCCCGCGGGCCTTGCGTGGCCGGGCTGCTGCTCCTGCTTCTCCTCCTGCTTCTGCTCCTGCATCCGATGCTGCGCCGGAACTCGAGCTTGAATCGCTGGCCAGTGATGCCTGCCGCGCGGGGGGCGTGGCGGCGAGTTCGACCTCGAATAGCGAGTGATCACCGAAGCCTTCGGCGAGTCGCGCCAGAGTCAATGCCGCGAAGTAGGCCTCCATCATCTCGGCATCGGGTTCTACACGGCGCCTGGCCGTGGAGGGGGGCGAGCCGGAGTCTGTCGTTGCAGTGCCTGTATCGTCAGCACTCGGATCAGTAGAGGAGGCATCGCTTGCGATCAGGCCCAGCTGTTCGGGGGCTTGTGTGGCGGTGGCTTTCGCTGGCTGTTGCCTGACCGCCGCAGGGGATGCGGCCTTGTCAGGCTCTGCCAACCAGTCACCCATCGCGCCGGTCCACTGGCTCAAGGCCTTGAGGAAGTCGCCGGGCAGAGCCTCCAGCGCAAGGCGCTGCGCCTTGTGGCCTGCGTCCTTGCTATCGACCTTGCTTGCCTGTGTAGCGCCGTCAGTACCCTGATCGAGCTGCTCCAGCGCGCGCCATTGGCGAGCCAGCGCGCGTGAGGCCGAGCGCAGCGGGGCCGGATGGCCCGTGCGGCTCAACTGCTTGAGCAGAAAGTGGAACTGGCGCGCGTCGAGCTCGGTGCTGTACATGCCGCGGGCGCGCTCGATGAGATTGTGGCTCTCATCGACCAGTACCACCGTGCGCCAGTCATTTGCTTGGGTCAGGGCGAACAGAAGTGCATGACTGTCGAAGTAATGGTTGTGGTCACCGATGATGATATCCGCCCAGCGCGAGAGTTCTTGGGCGAGAAAATAGGGGCAGATGTCGTGGGCCAGGGCATGGCGGCGTGTCGTCGCCAGTCTCAGTGGCCGTTGGTCGCCGAGCGCGGCGTCGCGCGCTGCGGGCAGGCGATCATAGAACCCGCGTGCCAGCGGGCATGACTCGCCATGACAGGCGAGGGTCGGGTGCTCGCAGGTCTTGCTGCGCGCGCCCAGTTCCAGAATGCGCAGCGGTGTCGTCGGTGTCTTTTCCTGGCCCTCGCTGTCATCAGCGGCTGGTGCCAAGGTGGCCAGCGCGTCGAGTGCCAACGCGCGCCCCGGGGTGCGGGCGGTGAGGTAGAAGAGCCTGTCCGTGCCGCTTGCGGGCATCGCGCGCAGTGCCGGATACAGCGTCGCCAGTGTCTTGCCGGTGCCGGTCGGCGCCTCGGCCAGCAGCTCGCGGCCGGTCATCACCGCCTTGTAGGCATGCTCGGCCAGCTGGCGTTGGCCGGGGCGCCAACTGGGCCACGGAAAGGCCAGGCGGCTCAGCGCGCTGTCGCGGGCACTGCGATGGACCAGCTCATTGGCGGCGAATTCGCTGAAGCGTGCCGCCAGACGCGCCAGCTCCGCCTCCAGCGCCTCACGGCTCCACCAGGCTTCCAGACGCTGCTCATCATGATGTGGCTGGCCTTTTTTGGGGCCAGTCTGCTCGTCCTGCTCATCTTGGGGGCCCTTGGTGCCCCTGGGCGCCTCCGCCGCGATGTCCAGATAGACCAGCGCCAGCGTGATGCCTTCGAGGTCTCGGCTGCGACACATCAGGGCACCGTAGACGCGTGCCTGGGCCCAGTGCAGGGCGCGATGGTGTGCGGGCTGACGGGAGAGATCGCCGCGATGGGTCTTGATTTCCTCGAGGCAGTTGCGCCCGGGATCATAGCCATCGGCGCGCCCACGGATGGTCAGATTGCCGATGTCACCGCTGAGCGAGATCTCGCTTTCATAGTCCTTTCCGCGTCGGCGCACGACACGTTGGTGACCACGGATGCCCTGCTGGGCAGTGGGCGATGGCGTGAAGCGCAGGTCCAGATCGCCCTCGCGCGCGGCAAAGGCACACAGTTCACGCACCGCGATCCGGTAGCGTCCGGGCTCAGCGTGGGTTTCGTCTGCCTTGGTCATGATGCAGGAGGTACCTTGTGCTCGGAGGATTCACCCTGCGAGGCTTCGGTCGCGCTCAGCCATTCGACTCGACACTCCAGCGCCGGCATCGCATGGCGTGCGAACAGGGCCAGCCATTGACGCTGGTTGTCCTGCAGGCGGTCATTGGGCGCCTTGACCTCGATCAGTCGATAACGGTCGCTGCTGCGTTCGGGGAAGAACTGGATCAAGTCCGGCAGACCGGCACGATGTTCGCGAGGGTTGGCCAATAGGTGGCGGAAACAGGCTTCCAGATGCGCGGGCGGGATGCAGTCCAGTGCGTGGTTCAGCAGTTCCTCACTCAATAGCTCCCAGTGCACGAAGGGTGCTTGAATGCCCTGTTTCTGCTGATGGCGTTCACGGATCACCGTCCGGTAGCTGTCCTCCTTCAGGCGCGCGAAGCAGGCCTCGAAAGCGGCTTGGCGACGGCTGACGAAGTCAGGACGGTAGAGGTCCGCTGGGCCGGTATGGAAGGCGTGGAAGAAGGCCCCCGGTAAGGGGGCGAACAGCACCTCCCAGCACAGCAGGGTGAAGAGCGCGGGGATCAGGCCATTCTCGACATAGAAGACCGGTGCCTCGGGCGTGGCCAAGGCATGGGCGGCCGCGCGCTCGACGCCGTGGATGCCGGCCGCCGCAGAGGTGGCAAGATCGGGCACCGTGAGGGTGATCTGTGGCGTGGTCGGCGCCTTGGCGCGTCTGGGCGCGGGCAATCCGAGGCCACGACACAGACGCGGCAGGGCGCGTTCGAGTGCCAGCTGCTCGTCCAGCGTGATCTCGGCGCGCGCCAATCGCTCGCTGGCCAGCCCGTGGGCTGTGCTGATATCGCCAGACAGCTCCAGCGCTCTCATCCGGCGCGGCATGGCACGCGGGGCATACGCGGAGTCCTCGAGACAGGCGTACTGGCGGGCAGCCGCCTGATGCCAGCCCTGACGCTCGGCGTCGCGGGCCAGCGAGAAGCGCAGGCGGTCGCGCCGCTGCGCCAGCCAGGCATTGGCACGATCATCAATAGCGCGCCCGTCAGTGGCATGAGCGTCAGTGAGCTGATGAGACGCGGACGGCTCAGTGGGGATCTCATCTGACGCTGCAGACGGCGTCGCATCCAGCGCCGCGACGATGCGCTGCCAGTGCAGCTCAAGCTCAGCGTTCGCCGTGCGGCCCAGCCGCTCACGGGCTTGCTGCCAGACCTCACGCAGCTGCTCCAGGGCCAGATAACGATCCACCTCCCAGCGATGGGTGAAGGCGCGCGAGGCCGGCGACAGGGCGACCGTCTCGCAACGCAGCAGGCCAAGCTCGCTGAGTACGAAGTCCGACAGGTTCTGGCGCAGGTTGCCGAAGAACATCAGGCTCAGGCGCCGCGACAGCTCACCCAGCCCGACACTCAAGGTATCGGCGGCGGGGTCGTTCAACCACGCTGGCAGTGGCCGTGGCGTGATGTCACCCAGCAGCTCGCTGATGGCATCATGCATGCGGCGCTTGGGCGTACTTCTGTGCAGCTCGGGAAAGGCTGCGCGGAGGCGCGGCAAGGTCACCAGCGCCAGCATCTCGTCCAGCGTCAGATCGGCATTGTGGCGGCACAGACCGTCAGGCGTGGCACTGTCGGCGAGCGGTGTGATCAATGGCTGGCTTGCGGCCTCGATCGCACCGATCTCGGCATAGTGCAGCTGCGAGCGCTCGAAATGATCGCCCTTGCGCATCAGCAGTCGCACCAGCAAGGCCCGCGACGCATCCGGCAGACGCGTGATGGCGTCCACCGTGGCACGCTCCGCCTCTGTCAGCAGATCGGCGTGACACTGGCAGACCCAGTCGATCAGGGTGTCGAAGTTGGCCAGGTAGTAGCGCGGATTGTCGAGGGGAGCGGCTTGCATGGCGACCTGTCGAAGTGGCGGGCAGTGCGGCGGTTTGCCCGAAAGCATGGGGTTATATACAGTATATGGCCATCTGTCGCGCTGCAATCTCTTGCAAAGCCTGTCACGAGTCACCACCTGACTGTCATCCAGTGGTAAAATCGTTTCATCTGCATGTCTTGAAAGCTTCATCACACGACAGGTGGGCAGGCGTGACAGCGCGTCGACCGCGATTCCTCCCCTCGGAGGCATTTCCGCGATGGTTCAGGATGGGCCATCGATCATCATTCAAGCAGGGCAGGAAGGCAGTCCATGTTTCTTGATCAGTTTCACCGGGTCGAAGATGGCCGCGTGCGGATCACCGCCGAGCAGGCAAGTCGTTTCGCCAAGCAGATGGCGGGGGATTACAACCCCATTCATGACCCGGACGCGCGACGCTTCTGTGTGCCCGGTGACCTGCTGTTCTCCCTGTTGCTGGCGAAGTTCGGTCTGTCACAGTGCATGACCATCCGTTTCTGCGGCATGGTCGGCAACGATGTCCCCTTGATCTTCGAAGCGCTGGACGCCCCCGACGAGAATGGCGTGTCCCTGCTGGTGCGCGATGAAGCCGGCAAGGTCTATCTGACGGTCGAGCGCAGCGGCGATACCACCCATGATGAGGAAGTGGTCGCCAATTTCACCCGCCAGTACATCGCCTTCTCCGGGCGTAACTTCCCGCACTTCCTGCAGCCGTTGATGCTGGAGAAGGGCGTGATGTTCAACCCGGCGCGCCCGCTGGTGATCTACGACAGCATGGGCTTCTGTTTCGAGCGTCTGGATATCGCCGACCTGCACCTCGATTTCGTGGGGTCCTCGCTCGAGGTCAACGGCAAGCGTGGCGATACCCTGCTCGAGTTCAGCATCCATGATGGTGAGCAGTGCATCGGCAGTGGCTCCAAGAAGCTGGTCGTCAGCGGGCTGCGGGATTACTGTGCCGAGACCATGGATGCGTTCGTGGAGTCCTTCGAGGCGCTAAAGCGCGAAGCCGAAGCCTGAGACAGCCGGTCAGTCTGACGCTTGTCGCCAGACGCCCCGAGCATGAGTCGGCAGTCATCAAGACGCCCGCCAGAGAATTCTCTGGCGGGCGTCTTGGCATCTGAATGTCACAACGCTTGTGAAGCATCGCTGGGAGTCGCCGGTTGTTTAATCGCCAACTGGCTGGCTCGCCGTGTGACCGTCTAACCGCGCTCAGCGCTTGATGCTGATCGGCGCCAGTGCATCGCCTTGGGGCGTGATGCGCCCGATGATGGCGCTGGCGTGATAGCCGGCGGCCTTGAGCGCGGCCAGACAGGACTCGGCTTCCCCGGGCGGCACACTGGCCAGCAGGCCACCGGCGGTCTGCGGATCGAATAGCAGCGGATAGCGCGGATGATCGATGATGCTGGCCTGATCCTTCAGGGCACGCTTGAGGCGCAGATTGGCCGGTTGCAGCGAGCTGACCACGCCGCGGGCGACACAGTCCTCGGCGCCGTCGAGCACCGGCAGGGCATCGATCTCAAGCTCGGCATCCACGCCGCTGGAGCGGGTCATCTCCACCAGGTGGCCGAGCAGACCGAAGCCGGTGACATCGGTGGAGGCGGTCGCCTGATGCGCGCGCAGGATATCCGCCGCGCGCTGACTAGATTGCTGCATGCTGTCCAGCGCGGCGTCGATCCAGCGGCCGCGGGCTTCAAGGCGTGCGTGCGCCGCCAATAGCGTACCGGTGCCGATGGCCTTGGTAAGCAGCAGCACATCACCCGGCTGCATGCCGCCCTTGCAGGTGACGCCGGCCAGACTCTCCTCCACCAGACCATTGAGCGCGAAGCCCAGCGCCAGCTCCTGACCTTCGCCGGTGTGGCCACCGACCAGACTGCAGCCCGCCTCATTGAGTACCTCGGTCGCACCTTGCATCAGCTCGCGCACCAGCGGTTCGACCTTGCGCTCGACCCCCTGTGGCACCGTGGCCACCGCCGTTGCCGTGTGCGGCGTCGCGCCCATGGCGTAGAGATCGCCCAGCGCGTGATTGGCGGCGATGCGCCCGAACAGATAGGGGTCATCGATGAAGGCGCGGAAGAAGTCGACGCTGTGCACCAGCGCCTGTCCTTCGGGTACGCGCACGATGGCGGCATCATCCGGGGCATGCAGCCCGACCAGCACGTCCGGGGTCTCACGTGGGGCGAGGCTCTGCAGCGCTCGCGACAGCACGCTGGCGCCGACCTTGGCGCCGCAGCCGCCGCAGCGCATCGCCAGTGCGGACAGGGCCTGATGCGCCTCCTGCTCATCCAGCTCGGCGGTCAGGCGCGGATGAAGCTTGCCATCGTGCCCCCTGAGCGCTTGCCAGGCAGCGCGGATGCGCTGGTGCACCCCGGGAAGGCGGCCGGTATTCGTGGCGTCCTGCATGCTGGGCAGTTCATTGAAGCGTGCCATGAACCGGCGGTCGATATGGTCCTTCCAGCGCCACAGCCACGGGCGCAGACGTGGCGCGACCACCCCCAGCTTGCCGCGTGAGGCGATGGCGTCGCGATCCCCGGTGCCGATCAGCGCCAGCCAGCGCGACTGCGGGATATGGTCCTTGAGTGGTTCGCCGCGCACGGCCCTTCGCAGATTGTCGGCCAGCGGCCGCGCCTGACGCACGGCAAACACGCCGGCCTTCTCGCGAGGATGGTTGAGCTGATGCGCGATATCGCCCGCGGCGAAGATGGCGTCATCCTCAAGCGTCTGCAAGCTATCGCGCACCTTGAGGAAACCATCCTCGTCCAGGCTCAGTCCGGTCTTCTCCAGCCAGCGCGCGCCACCGGCCCGTGTCACCCAGATGGCCTCATCCGCCTGATGGCAGGCACCACTGGCACTGATCAGCTGGCGCTGGGTGGTCGAGGATGCACGTTTCACGGCCGTGATCTCCTCACCGAAATGTACCTGGATACCACGCTCGTGCAGGGTAGTGGCAAGTGCCTCACTGACCGTGTGCGCATGGGTGGGCAACAGACGCTGACCGCGGGTGATCAGCGTCAGGTTCGGCTTGAGCGCCTCGGGCAACTCGGCGGCGAGGCGCTGCTGGATGGCCAGCAGCAGCTCGACCCCGCCGGCACCGCCGCCGACCAGCACGATATCGAGCGGGCGCTCGGCGCTTCTGGCGCGCTCGAGCAGACTCAGCCAGCGCTGCTGGAAGGTGCTGATCGGCTTGACCGCGACCACGGGGGCGTCTGCGGCTTCAGGGTCACCGATACCGTCGATGTGGGACAGGCGAGGCGTGGAACCGATGTTGATCGACAGCAGATCATAGTCGACCGCCGGGCGCTCGGCGCAGATCACGCGGCGTTCACGGCGGTCGATGTCGATCACCTGATCGCGATAGAAGCGGGCGCCGGCGAACTGACACAGTCGGCGCAGGTCGATATGCACATCGTCGAACGTATAATGACCGGCGACGTAGCCCGGCAACATGCCGGAGTAGGGGGTGTCGGTGTCGCGACAGATGACGGTCAGGCGGACACCGGGCTCTGGCTGCATGGCAAAGCGCATCAGTACGCCGACGTGGCTGTGCCCACCGCCGATCAGGACGATATCACGCACGATAGGCGCTTTGACTGGCACGGAGGCGGACGGCATCGTGAATCTCGATAGTCAGTAGAGTAGGGAAACAGGAGCAGGGTATGCAGAGCCAGGGCGCGCCAGATGAGACCGGCGACAGGATTCGCAAAAGCAGGAGTCTAGCAACTTGAACTTTCTCGGTCATGCACGCCTGAGTCTGGCGGGCAGCGATAACTTCCTGTTTGGCAACCTGATTGCCGATGGCGTGCGCGGCAGTGACCTGAGCGACTGGTCGCCGGAGATAGAGGCAGGCATCCGCTTTCACCGCCACTGTGACGCGGTGATCGACGCCCATCCCGAGACACGCTGGTTGTTGACCCAGGTGCCGCCTTCGTCGCGACGTGTCGCCGGCATAGCCTTCGACATGATGTGGGATCACCTGCTGGCCGCCGAGATGCACGATGACGATATCGAGCGCCTCTATCGTCTGCTGGCGCGTGAGGAGGTGCCGTCACGTCTGTCGAGCCTCGTCGAGTGGATTCAGGTGCGCGATGCGCTCAGGCGCTATCGGGAGCTGGAGTTCACGCTCGCGACGATTGTCAGCATCGGCGAGCGCATGACGGCCAGATGCCGCTTACGCCAGACGAGTGGTTTACGCCAGCAAAGTGATACTCGCAAGCCAAGTGATTCACGCAGCGGGAGGCATACGCACAAGGTGGGGGGTCTGGATGCAGGTGCCAATCCGCTGGCGGACATGACGCCTTGGCTGGCGGACAACCGCGCGATGCTCGAGGACAGCTTCGCGCGGTTGTGGCCGGACATGCTGGCATTGCGCCAGCCGCCCGCTATCTGACGATCAGATCTGCGCTCAGCGCAGCTCCAGTCGTGTGAAGGGCCTCAGCAGGTAGGAGAGCACGCTGCGCTCACCGGTCTCGATGTCGACCGTGGCGACCATGCCCGGCTTGATCGGCAGCGTCTCGCCGTTGTGC
>NZ_JASSPL010000009.1:0-180838 GCF_030264805.1 Cobetia sp. LC6
CGGGACGCTTGCGCGCGTTCAGCTTGGTAGTCGTTGCCCGGCTCACTATTTCGACGAATTTCGCGGCTGATAGTGGAGGGAAAACGACTCAGGCATCGAGTAATGGCTCGGAGGCTCAAGCCTTGAGAGAGGCAAACCTGGTTAGTGGCACGATCAGTAATGCTGAGTTCTAAGTATGACATGAGCGCAATACCTTACAGGGAACTCAGGTGTTGCACTCAGAATCTGCGGCCAAGTACTATAAAAAACTAAAGAAGCAAGTTAATTTTTGCCACTACACAAGCATAGCTGTATACTCTTGACTAAACAGCAGCGCAGCAAACATTGCACTTATAATAACTGCATGTTGACATGTACCTTATACTACACTGAGTAACTAATGAATTTATTTTTAGCTGAATCGCCATTACAGATTATCTCTTGCTATGAACTTGCAGCTCAGTTATTTAGAGGGCAGGAAAATATCCTAATTGTAAAATACTCTGGTGAGGATAAAAAAGCAACCCATGACTATCAGATCCAAAGAACTGTAGAGGCACTCGATTGGGATGAGGTAATTGAGATTTCTTTCAGACACCGCCTGCAGCAATTATCATGGCTGAAAAAAAGAAAACATATTTCTGAAATCACAAAAAAATATCAAAAGAGAGTTAATAATTTATGTATGGGAGAATTTCGTAGCGCTTGGATGCATGACATTAAAGAGCGCCTATCACCTCTTAATCTATATTTATCGGATGATGGAGCAGCGATTATTACAGTGAAAAAACAATACATCGACAAGGGAATCCATCACGTATCTAAGAAAAAAGAAAATACCAAGCACGACAATTATTCGCGACCAATCATCTTCACCTCTTTTCTTAATGACTCCAATAAAGAGGGGATCATACATAACGATTATCGTGTATTGCGAAGCAAGAATGATACAAAGCAGGTAGATGATAAACTTGTACTATATTTTGGCTCAAAATATAGTGAAGGTGGTATAATGAGCTTAGAAGATGAACTCTTGCTTATAGAAAAAGCCAACTCTTATTACATGAAAAAACATAAAAGAATGACTTATATTCCCCATAGAGGAGATTCTGAAAAAAAACTATCGCTTATCGCAGATACATTAGGAGTCAAAACAAATAGTCTCGGACTACCTGCAGAATTATATATTTTAACATTAAACAAGATGCCTTGGGGGATAGCTGGGGCATACACCAGCGCGCTCATAAGCCTTAAAGGTATTGCTGACTTTAACTCTATATGTTCTTTTAAAATACCCAACGAGCATTTAAACCCGAAACATGTAGACACAATAAACACTGTATATGAAGAATACTACAAATCTGGAATCGAAGTAATCGACTAACAGTCAGTTGATGAATTGCAAATAACACGCGACCACGACAAACGTGGTCGCGCGTATTAGATCAAAAGATATCTTCGCGTTTTAACTGCGATCCTTTTACAACATCTCTTTTCAATTTCTTACCTATAAGCATTTCATAGTCTTCTGCGGTGAAGTCACCACTACCTGGCCTTTTTACCCATATATCATCTTCTGAGATCATGCTACCTTCAGACATATCTCTTTCCGCGACAACTGAGGCGAAAGCAAAGTCCATGGTCACACGCTCTTCAGCAACTGGCCCTTTACTACCTCCACTTGCTTGATATATAGCTTTAGATCCTTTAACAAGATCTTTGAGCGCACCCGGATCCATCGAACACTCTATATCAGGACCAGGACGTGACATTTTGTCGGTGAAATGCCTTTCAAGTATTCTTGCACCTAGAGCTACAGCTCCAAGACATGCATAATTATCAACTGTATGATCAGATAAGCCAATGACAGCATCAGGGAAGCATTGAGCTAACTCAGTCATGGCACCTAAACGCACAAGATTATAAGGTGTTGGGTAAACATTAGTGCAATGTAATAATGAGAACGGGACTCCAGCCTCTCTCAAAATATTAACAGATTTTTCGATGCTTTCGATGCTATTCATGCCAGTAGACAATATTACAGGCTTACCGAAAGAAGCTACCAGCTTGACCAGTGGGTAATTATTACACTCTCCAGAGCCTATTTTAAATGCTGGAATATTCATTTTTGCAAGTCGATAGGCTGCGGCTCTTGAAAAAGGCGTACTGATAAACTCCATACCTTTAGATTGCACATATTGCATGAGACTCAATTCATCTGCCTCATTCAATGCACACCTTGCCATAATCTCATATATCGAAACATCGGCATTTCCGGGGATGACTTTTTTCGCTTCGTCCGACATCTCATCTTCGACAACATGAGTTTGATGTTTGACAATTTGAGCTCCAGCACGGTGAGCTGCATCAACCATTTCTTTTGCAACTGTCAAATCCCCTTCGTGATTAATGCCAATTTCAGCAATAACAACGGGGTGGCAAGCATTCCCTACTTCGACGTTACCAATTTTAAAATAATTCATATAGCTCTCCTAGAGTAAAGATAGTTTGCCAGTTCAAGATCAGCTTCAGTATCGATGTCTAATGATACATCTCTAGTCATTTGATAAAGACTAAAAGGTTTAACAAAGAACGTTTTATATGCAATCAATTCGGCAATTGACACGATATATATAGCACCATTCGGTTTGACCGCTAGTGGCAACTGCTGCCTAGGTGATTCTAAGTCTTTAAAATCACGCACAGGTGAGGCATGACTGCCTTCCATAACAAAAGACTTGAAAGGATGATCATGCATTTCACATACAGAAATAACACTTTTCACAGCGTTATCATCAAACTCTTCATAAGCTTTTAAAATATGTTCCGATGTTCGGAAAGGGCTAGTCGGCTGGAGTAGTGTAACTTCACCCTGTACTATTTTCATTGAATCTAGTGCATGCAAAACTGCATCAATACTTTTAGAGCCATCTTGTGATAAGGATGATGG
Source organism: Cobetia sp. LC6 (assembly GCF_030264805.1). Classification (NCBI taxonomy): domain Bacteria; kingdom Pseudomonadati; phylum Pseudomonadota; class Gammaproteobacteria; order Oceanospirillales; family Halomonadaceae; genus Cobetia; species Cobetia sp. LC6. Next base: position 2,930 of record NZ_JASSPL010000009.1, read on the forward strand.
TCTTTTTATAATATCGGCACCTAATGCTTTGGCGTGTATTAGTATCTCGTCGTTGTCGGAGGATACAACGATACTATCAAAAATATTTGATTCCAGTGCAGATTTGAAGGTGATGGCAAGGAGTGAATCACCGCCTACCTTACGTAAATTCTTTCTACGCACACCCTTTGAATTACCTCGGGCGGTGATGATTGCAATTTTTTTCATTCAAACTCCATAAATAACTTTTGTGTCGGTGTGGCCCAAAAATTATCATCTTTCAATGCTGCAGAGAATAAAGCCAAGCTATTACCATCACCAAACCAATCGTCTTTCGCAACTTCAGTTATCCGAGCAGCTTTTTCAATACCAGCTAAAATACTATTGCGGCTATAGTCAACATCAATAATCGTATTACCAGAATACCTATTCTGCTGACGAGTACCAACATTCACAGTTGGAACACCATAAAATGGTGCTTCTCTTATACCCGCGCTAGAGTTTCCAACGATCATTTCTGCATTTTCTAGCAATACCAAAAAGTGCTCAAAATTTATCGAGGGGAATACTCTGAAGTTCTCATCATCCTTTAAGCGTCTAATTTCATCAACGATGAAGTCTGAGCCATCATCATTATTAGGATATACGACAATATAATTTTTATTAGAAGCTTTAAGCGCGTTAAAAAAGCTCGAGGAATAGTCTTTAAATGAAGATTTCTCTGTTGTAACAGGATGAAATAGCGCTATCGAATATGTAGGAAATTCTATTTCGTACTTTCGCTTTGAGTCTTGTAAGGATGGTAGTGTCTTGCTATTCATAACATCAAGATCAGGAGATCCGATGATATATATATATTCGCTACCTTCCCCCATTTGCATTAGTCTTTTTTTTGCTCTTTCGTTGGCAACCATATGTATATTAGATAGCTTGCTTACAGAATGTCTAATCAACTCGTCTACAGTGCCAGAAACCTCGCCACCTTCTATATGGCACACTAATATATTTTGTAGTGCTCCCACAGCGGCCCCAGCCAAGGCTTCAAGTCGATCTCCATGGATAATAATCAGATCGGGAGAAATTTCTTCAGCTAACCTAGAGAAAATAGATATTGTATTGCCCAAAACCGAGCTCATTGGTTCACTCGAGTTCTGATTGGGAACAAAGTAGGTATGTTGAAAACCTTCTTTCTCGATTTCACGATATGTTGATCCATATCGCTTCATCATGTGCATACCAGTACCAAAAACATGCAACTCCAAGTCATCATGTTTTTCAATAAACTGCATGATTCCTTTGAGCTTGCCAAAATCAGCTCGAGTGCCAGTCAAAATTAATATTTTTCTCATCTATACCTCTAAACGTAATCAACCAGCAATATATAGACACTTAAAATTAATAAATAAGAACACTACATTACGTTAACTGCCAGTCGATCGGCTTTTCCCCACGCGCTTCCAGCCAGGCGTTGGCTTGAGAGAAGTGGCGAGAGCCGAAGAAACCGCGGTGCGCTGCGAGGGGGGATGGGTGCGGCGCGTGGAGCACTAGGTGCTTCTGGGTGTCCACAGCGCAAGCCTTCTTCTGGGCATGACTGCCCCAGAGCAGGAAGACGACACCCTGGCAGTGCTGGTTGATCACGTCGATGGCGCGGTCGGTGAATTGCTCCCACCCCTGCTTCTGATGCGAGGCGGCCTTGCCCTGCTCGACGGTCAGCACGCTGTTGAGCAGCAAGACGCCCTGCTTCGCCCAGCTTTCCAGGAAGCCGTGATCGACGGGTTCGACGCCGATATCGGTGGCCAATTCCTTGTAGATGTTCTTCAGCGAAGGCGGCGGGCGCACACCGGGGCGTACCGAGAAGCACAGTCCGTGCGCCTGGCCCGGGCCGTGGTACGGGTCCTGCCCGAGGATCACGACCTTGACGTTGGAGAGCGGCGTCAGCCAGAAGGCACGGAACCAGTCATCGGAGTGCGGATAGATGACCTTGCCGGCATCTTTCTCGGCGCGCAGAAAGTTGCGCAGACGCTGCATGTAGTCAGCCTGAAACTCAGGGCCAAGATGCGCCTGCCAATCGGCAGGCAGCACCTCGGAGCGGCCACTCGCGGCAGTCTCCAACGGCATGTCAGCTATCGCTCTCTTGCTTCTTGAGCTGCTCGGCGATCGGCTCGACGTAGGCGATACCCATGTCCCACGGGAACTGGATCCAGCAGTTCTGCGGCACTTCGGTGATGAAGCCATCGACCAGCGGACGCCCTTCCGGCTTGGCATAGACGGTCACGAAGTGCGCCTTGGGCAGCATGTCACGCACCGCACGTGCGGTATTGCCGGTATCGACCAGGTCATCGACCAGCAGCCAGCCGTCACCATCATGATCGACGCCCTTGACCACTTCCAGGCCACCCTGCTCCATGTGGTCGTGATAGCTCTTGATGCACACGGTATCGATGTGGCGGATACCCAGCTCGCGGGCGATCAGGCCGGCCGGAATCAAGCCACCGCGGGTGATGGCGATGATGCCCTTGTAATCGCGACCGCTGAGGTCGTGACATAGCGCGCGCACATCACGGTGCAGCAGATCCCAGGAAACGATGAAGTGGTCGTGGTAGCGTTCGGAAGACATGTGGGTCACTCGCAATGACGAAACAGAAGGAAAGCATGGTGGCTGGCGCGCCACCGCACAAGGGGAAGATCCACTCAGCCACGCCGCAGCGCGGACAAGGGCCTCGGATTCGCTGCCCGCAGCAACGACGATGGCCCTGCCAGAAGACAGGGCCATCGCGTCAAGCCGGCATTACTCGGATTCGGTGAAGCTGCACGCCGCGAAGACGCTGTGGCCTTCTTCACGAATGCGCGCGGAGCCGCCGATTTCCGGCAGGTCGATGATGGCTGCGGTCTCGACGACCACACCACCGGTGCGCTCGATCAGCTTGCAGGCCGCCAGCATGGTGCCGCCGGTGGCGATCAGGTCATCCATCACCAGGATGCGATCGCCTTCACGGAAGGCATCGGAGTGCAGCTCGACGGTGGACTCACCGTATTCCAGCGTGTAGGTCTCGCTGATGGTCTTGAACGGCAGCTTGCCCTTCTTGCGCACCGGCACGAAGCTGCAGCCCAGCTCATAGGCCAACGGTGCGCCGATGATGAAGCCACGTGCATCGATGGCGGCGATGGCGTCGATTTCCATCTCCTGATAGCGGTGCACGAAGGAGTCGATCAGCTTGCGGAATGCGGCGGAATTCTGCAGTACCGGCGTGATGTCACGGAAGTTGACACCTTCCTGCGGCCAGTCCGGCACGGTGCGGATGACAGACTTGATGTAGTCGCTGTAGATGCTCATTAGAGGGCTCCGTCGAGGAACAGGTATTTGCAGGCGAACAGGATGGCGAGAATCACCAGCCCCGGGCTCAGATCACGATAACGGCCGGAGAACAGCTTGATCACGGCGTAGCTGATGAAGCCCAGCGCGATCCCGTTGGCAATCGAGTAGGTCAGCGGCATCACCAGGGTGGCAATCACCACCGGTGCCGCTTCAGTAATGTCGTTCCAGTCGATGCGTGCCAGGCCACCCGTCATCAGGCAGGCGACATACAGCAGCGCACCGGCAGTGGCGAAGGCCGGAATCGAGGTCGCCAGCGGCGACAGGAACAGGCTGACGAGGAACAGGCCAGCCACGACCACGGCCGTCAGGCCGGTACGTCCGCCGGCGGCCACGCCGGTGGCGGATTCGATGTAGCTGGTCACGTTCGAGGTGCCCATGACGGAGCCGACCATGGTGGCACTGGAGTCTGCCATCAAGGCCCGTCCCAGTCGCGGCAGGTGGCCACGCTCATTGGTCAGGCCAGCCTGCTGGGAGACGGCGATCAGCGTGCCCGAGGTATCGAACAGATCGACGAACAGGAAGGCGAAGATGATCGACACCATGCCCAGATTGAAGGCGCCGGCGATATCGAGCTCCGCCAGCGTCGGCAGCATGCTCGGCGGCATCGAGGCGAGGCCGTGGAAGTCATTGTTGCCGGTCAGGGTCGCCAGCAGCGTGACGAGCAGTATGCCGATCATCACCGCACCGATCACCTTGCGGTAGGACAGCGCGACGATCAGGAAGAACGAGAGCAATGCATACATGGCCGCCGGCGAGGACAGATCGCCCAGCGTGACCAGCGTGCCGGGGGCGTCGACGACGATGCCGCTGCCCTGCAGGGCGATGATCGCCATGAACAGGCCGATGCCCGCGGCGATGCCGGTCTTCAGCGAGGCGGGAATGGCATTGATGATCCACTCGCGAATCTTGAAGGCGGAGAGCAGGAAGAAGCTCACCCCGGACAGGAAGACCGCGCCCAGCGCGACCTGCCAGGGCACGCCCATCTGACCGGCGACCGTATAGGTGAAGAAGGCCGTCAGCCCCATGCCCGGTGCCAGCGCGATCGGGTAATTGGCATAGAGGCCCATGACCAGACAACCGATGGCTGCCGCCAAGCAGGTCGCGACGAACACGGCGCCGTGATCCATGCCGGTGGAGGCCAGCATCGAGGGGGCCACGAAGATGATATAGGCCATCGCGAGGAAGGAGGTAAATCCTGCGATGACTTCGGTACGCACATTGGTACCGTGCTCGGAGAGCTTGAAAAGACGTTCCAGCATTGAGGTAGCCCCTATCCTTGAGCAGTGCCTGTCCGGCAAGGCGCAGTGGTCGATGATTGTCAGAATCAGCAGATCAAGACGAACTCGCTCGGACAGGTATGCCGCACAGGGCGTTGGATGACGCTTTTCCCCTGTTCAGCCTGCCTGAACCACGATGCCCCGCCGGCGGCAGGGCATCGAAAGGCGCAACATGGTACCCAAAGGTCTGCAGCGAATCGAGCATTCCCGGCATATTTCCTGACCAGTCAGACGAGTACTGGCGTCCTGCCAGTGAGGTGATCCGCTGCAGACCAGCAAGCCTCATGCCAGACGGGAGGCCATGACCCGCTCGACGGTCTCGACAATGGCCTGCGTCTGCGGGTCGACTTCAAGGTTGACCTGATCCCCGACGGCACGGACACCCATCAGGGTGCGCTCGAGCGTCTCGGGAATCAGATTGACGCAGAAGCGCGTACCCTGCACCTCGCCGATTGTCAGGCTGACACCGTCAAGTCCCACATAGCCCTTGTCGAACAGAAAACGCATCAGCTCGGCCGGCGCCTGGAACCAGATGCGACGATTGTCGGCAGTGGCTTCGATGGCATCGATGGTCACCATCGCCATCACGTGCCCGGACATCGAGTGCCCACCGATCTCGTCGCCGAAGCGTGCCGCTCGCTCCACGTTCACGACGCTGCCCACCTCGAGCTCGCCCAGATTGGTCAGACGCAGCGTCTCGCGCATCAGGTCAAAGCTGGCCAGTTGGCCCTCAAGCGCCGTCACGGTCAGACAGCAACCGTTATGGGCCACCGAGGCCCCCAGCTCCAGCCCCGCCTCCAGCCCCGCCGGCAACCGGACCTGATGCGTGCGAAAGTCAGTGCGCTCTTCAATGGCCACCACTTCCGCCATGCCTTGTACGATACCCGTGAACATGCGTGATCTTTCCTTGCACTGCTGCTTCTTGCTGTCGAGAAGCCGTGAATAAGGGACGGCATGCAGCAGCGAGATGACCGGCATGCCCAGCCGAAATCCTAGCATGGTGGACTTGCCGTCGACATGCTGGCGTTGTCGACCGTTGGGCTGCGCGGCGTTGCCGCCCTCGCCACCCGCCGCGGGCACGTGCAGCTGCCACCGCGAACGCAGAGCAGCGATAGCAGGCCGAAACTCATACCCGACTGACCGTCAAGACAGGAAAGCCATTGATAGCAGTTGAAACCCTCGCCACGACCAGATGCTTGTAAGAAATGGCTTACAGAGCGTATCGCCAAATTACCATATCGAACGCCAGTTCGAATAAACGCCCGGCGCAAGACCAAAGTCGTTGACACCCCCAAGGTGACTGATAGAATGCGCCTCAAATCTGTTTGGCGCCGATTTGTACCCGGATTGCGGGCGCCCACCACGAGAGCTGGTCTCACGAGGTGCAAGTTCTGCTAAAAGGGTGTGTCCAGCGTTGATGGCCACCCGTCTTGGGTGGTCTTTTTTCTCCCCACTGGATCACTCCCCTCTATCGCTGTCTGCCATGTGCGCAGACGCCGGCAGAACGCTCTGTCTTCTACAGACCTTCGCCCGCAATCCGGATGGTGCCTTAACCACTCGGACTCCCATGATCACACTCAAGAACGTCTCCAAGACTTACGGCAGTGGTGACAAGGCCGTGGTCGCGCTCAAGGATGCCAGCCTCACGGTTCCTCAGGGCGCCATTACCGGTGTCATCGGCCTGTCCGGTGCCGGCAAGTCGACCCTCATTCGCTGCGTCAACCTGCTCGAACGGCCCACCGCCGGTAGCGTCGTCGTCGATGGCCAGGAGCTGACCGAGCTCGACGACTCCACCCTGCGCAGCGCTCGACACCAGATCGGCATGATCTTCCAGCACTTCAATCTGCTCTCCTCACGCACGGTCTTCGCCAATGTGGCATTGCCGCTGGAGCTGGCTGGCATCTCGAAAGACGAGATCAGCAAGCGCGTCGAGCCATTGCTGGAGCTGACCGGTCTGAGCGACAAGGCCGGCCAGTACCCTGCCCAGCTGTCCGGCGGTCAGAAACAGCGCGTGGCCATCGCCCGTGCGCTGGCCAGCCGCCCCAAGGTACTGCTGTGCGACGAGGCCACCTCGGCCCTCGACCCGCAGACCACCGCCTCCATCCTTGAGCTGCTCAAGGACATCAACACCAAGCTGGGCCTGACGATTCTGCTGATCACCCACGAGATGGAAGTGGTCAAGAGCATCTGTGATCAGGTCGCCCTGATCAGCGGCGGCGAACTGGTGGAAGTGGCCTCGGTGGGTGATTTCTTCACCGCGCCGCAGACCCGCCTGGGCCGCGAGTTCCTCAATGACTTCCTGGAACTTGAGCCGCCGCGTGCGCTGGTCGATCGCCTCGAAGCCAGCGCAGGGCCTCACACCCATCCCGTGGTCCGTCTGGCCTTCAGTGGCGATGCCGTCTCCACGCCGCTGATCTCCCGCCTGGCGCGTGAATGCCAGGTGGATGTCAGCATCCTGCAGGCCAAGGTGGAATCCATTCAGGACCGCACCCTGGGCCTGATGATCGCCGAACTGATGGGCGACAGCCGCCAGACCCGGCAAGCCCTCGATTACCTCGAATCCCACGACCTGAAAGTGGAGGTGCTCGGTCATGTCACCCGCACTGCTTGAACTCGTTCTGTCCTCCACCCTCGAGACGCTTTACATGGTCGCGGTGGCAGGTCTGATCTCCGCAGCACTCGGCATTCCGCTGGGCGTGGCACTCTACACCTCACGCCCCGGCCAGATTCTCGCGCGCCCGGCCCTCAACAACGTGCTGAGCATCATCACCAACATCGGCCGCTCGGTGCCGTTCATCATCTTGATGGTGGCGATCATCCCGCTGACGCGCCTGATCGCGGGCAGCTCGATCGGCACCAACGCCGCCATCGTGCCGCTGACCATCGCCTCGATTCCCTTCGTCGCCCGCCTGATCGAAGGCGCGCTGAATGAAGTCGGCCCGGGGCTGGTCGAGGCCGCACAGGCCATGGGCGCCACGCCGATGCAGATCATTACCAAGGTGCTGTTGCCGGAAGCACGCGGCGGCATCATCAATGGCCTGACCATCACCGTGGTGACACTGATCAGCTATTCCGCCATGGCCGGCACCGTCGGTGGCGGCGGCCTGGGGGATCTTGGCATCCGCTACGGCTACAACCGTTTCGACCCGATGGTGATGCTGGTGACCGTGGTCATCCTCGTCGTCATGGTGCAGGGCTTCCAGAGCCTGGGCGATCATCTGGTGCGCAAGTCGAACCACAAGTAAGCCTCGTTCCATGAGCGGTGACGAATCCACCAGTGACGTTCGATCTACAAATCACATGGCTTTCGGTATCGTGACGACTCATCACAAGGAGCCGTCACTCATAACATCCCGCGGACCCCACCGGTCACGTCGGATCACAAGGAGAACATCGATGCGCAACATGCTGAACACGCTTTCTTCCCCACTGCGCCTTGCCGGTGCTGCCACTCTGCTCGGCGCCACTCTGCTGGCAGGCTGCGGCAACGACGCGTCCGACGAGAACACCCTCAAGATGGGTACCGTCGCAGGCCCGGAAACCGAGGTGATGAAGGTCGCGGCCGAGATCGCCAAGGAAAAGTACGACCTGAACGTCGAGATCACCGAGTTCACTGACTACGTGTCTCCGAACGCCGCGCTGGCCGATGGCTCTCTGGACGCCAACGCCTACCAGCACCAGCCGTACATGGAATCCATGGTGCGTGAGCGTGGCTACGAATTCGCCAGCGCCGGCAAGACCTTCGTGTACCCGATCGGTGCCTACTCCGAGAAGTACGCAGACATCAGCGAACTGCCGGACGGCGCGACCATCGCCCTGCCGAACGATCCGTCCAACGAAGGCCGCTCCCTGATCCTGATGCACGACCTGGGCATGATCGAGCTGACCGACAAGGACAACCTCGAAGCGACCCCGATCGACGTCGCCAAGAACCCGCATGACTATCAGTTCAAGGAAATCGAGGCTGCCCAGCTGCCGCGCATCCTGCCGGACGTCGACCTGGCCTTCATCAACAACACCTTCGCTCAGCCGGCTGGCCTCGCGCCGGAAGACGCGCTGATCCGTGAAGGCGCCGAGTCCCCGTACGTCAACCTGATCGTCGTGCGTCAGGGCGATGAAGACAGCGAGAAGGTGCAGAAGCTGGTCAAGGCGTACCAGACGCCGGAAGTCGAAGCCAAGGCGGAAGAGCTGTTCAAGGGCGCGGCGGTGCCGGGCTGGAAGTGAGCCTCACCCCATGTCACTGACAGACACCTGAACGCGAAGCGCCGACCACTGGTCGGCGCTTTTGCATCTGATTGATGAACCACCCATCACGTTCAGATACCGATGCGGTGCAAGGGCGCGCGCAGGACGTGCTTGAAACAGCCGACCCGCGACCGCATTCCTGCGCCATATCGCAATCTTACCTACCCCACAGGAGCTCCAATGGCCACTCGCCCTGACTACTCACTGCTGGCCCGCCAGCTGGACGCCATCCTCGACACTCGCGACTGGCTGACCAACGCCTCCCAGACGGCCGCCTTCGTCAACATGACGGTGGAAGACCTCAACTGGGCAGGTTTCTATGTGCAACGTCAGCCGCAGGTCCTGCACCTGGGGCCGTTCCAGGGGCAGCCGGCCTGCCACCCGATTCCCTTCACCAAGGGCGTGTGTGGCGCCGCCGCCACCCAACGCACCACCCAGCGTGTCGCGGACGTACACGCCTTCCCGGGACATATTGCCTGTGACGCCGCTTCGCGTAGCGAGCTGGTGATCCCGGTGCTCATCGAGCAGAACGGCCAGCAAGTGCTGTGGGGTGTGCTGGATCTGGACAGCCCGAGCCCCGAGCGCTTCGACGAAGAGGATCAGGCCGGCATCGAGCGCCTGGTCGAGATCTTCATCGCCTCCAGCGACTTCGACAGCGTTCCTGCCTGACAAACTGAGCGCCCGCCTGACGGACAGCCTGAACGTCAGCATCACGCCCTGCCGCCCGCCACGCCACTCGCACGGCGGGCGGTTTGCGTTGTGACCTGCCAGGCCTTGCACAGCCCTGCGCGAGGTGACAGGTTAAGAGCTCTTGCCCCTGACAGGAGCCAAACATGTCATCCCGGTCGCCATCTCATCCCTCATCGCTCTCTACTTCGCCCTCTACCTCGCCCTCCTCTCCGGATTCACCACCCCCGCACGCGGAGGCCTCGCTGCAGAATCACGACGATGCGCATGCCGGGCTTGCGCGGGTCATCAAGCATCTTGAGCGTATCAAGGCTTTCACGGCACGCACCGGCAACGACCTCGGCGCCAAGCGCACCCTGCTTGAAGCCTACTTCGCCGCCGATGCCAGCATTCTCGACACTGGCGTGACACCGCGTCTCGTGATGGTGCCGGGTGGCGAGGGAGAGCGTGTCTGTGAGGTATTGCCGGCACCCGATGACGCACCAGCCCGCCCACGTCGCCTGCTGTATGTGCATGGTGGCAGCTGGATCGCAGGCTCACCTGCCGGTCATCGTCCACTGGCCAGCCGTCTGGGGCGAGCAGCACGCGCCGAGACCTACACGCTGGATTATCGCCTCGCGCCAGAGGCCGCCTTCCCGGCCGGCCTGCAGGACGTGCTGGCCGCGTGGCGCTGGCTATGTGACGAATACCCGCAGGACCACCTGGTGCTGGCCGGTGACAGCGCGGGCGGCAACCTCACGCTGGCGGCCGTGAATGCACTCAAGAACGCAGGTGAGCGACTGCCGGATGCAGTGATCGCCTTCTCACCCGCCACGGACCTCAGCTGGGGCAGCGCCTCGCTGTCGCGCAAGGCCGAGGTGGACCCGATTCTCGACCCCAACCTGCTGCCCTTCGTGAGCATGGCCTATGTGCAGGATGGCACCGACATGAGCGACCCACGCATCTCGCCACTGGAAGGACATCTGTTCGAGCTGCCTCCGACGCTGATCCAGTGCGGCGAGGCGGAGATCCTGCTCGATGACAGCCGCCGCTACGCCGCTCAGGCCCAGGACTGCGATTCGCCCGTCACACTGAGTCTGTGGCCGGATATGCCACATGTGTTCGTCGGCTTCGCCCCGCTGCTGGGCGCTGCCAATGCCGCCCTCAAGGAAGCACGCGAATTCCTCGACGCCACGCTTGCCTGAGCGGCCCGTGCCTGGCCCGTGTCAGAATTTCATGACACGCACACGAAAACGCCCGACTCGATGAGCCGGGCGTTTTCTGGAATCTGGTAGGACCAGGCGGATTTGAACCGCCGACCTCCACGATGTCAACGTGGCGCTCTAACCAACTGAGCTATGGTCCTGAAGTGTGGCAGATGACCCAGGAGCACTTGAAACTGGCCGTGCAACGGCTTGGTAGGACCAGGCGGATTTGAACCGCCGACCTCCACGATGTCAACGTGGCGCTCTAACCAACTGAGCTATGGTCCTGAATCAAGTGGCGTGATGTTGCCATCAGTGCCGATGCTGGTAGGACCAGGCGGATTTGAACCGCCGACCTCCACGATGTCAACGTGGCGCTCTAACCAACTGAGCTATGGTCCTATGTCAGCATGCTGAAATGCGAAGCAGTGTGATGCGAAGTGCTTTGCCCTGTCAGCGAGGACGTATTCTACGCAACTCCCGTTTTGATGCAACCCCCTGATGATAAAAAATTTTCTCGCCATTCCGCCTTGCCATGCCCGGGTAAAGAACGGACACGGACCAACCGCACGAGCGAGGCACGTGAACGAGACACGTCATCATGGCCAAGCCCTCAAACTGACAGACCTGATCTGTCCGGCACTGCCAGCCGCTCTCGCCGAATGGCACAAGGCTGGCTGGCAGCGCACGGACACGACAATGCCTGGCCGCAGCGCCTCGAATGCTAGAAGAAGACTCGACGCAGCGCAGCTGCCAACACGGCCCCCAGCAAGGGGCCGGCAATCGGCACCCAGGCATACCGCCAGCCCGAACTGCCCTTGCCGACAATCGGCAACACCCAATGCGCGATGCGCGGCGCCAGGTCACGCGCCGGATTCATCGCGTTGCCGGTCGGCCCACCCAGTGACAGGCCGATCGCCCAGACCAGCACACCGATCAGATACGGCAGCGCCTGATCGGTGATCAGCGCGCTGTTGACCATGCTGCCGATGGCGAAGATGAGCACCACCGTCGCGATCGCTTCACTGATGACATTGGCCGTCTTGTGGGACACTGCCGGATCAGTACAGAAGACCGCGCGCTTGCGCAGCGGGTCTCGGGTCGCCTCCCATGCGGATAATAGGCCGCCCACACCAGTACCGCCCCCATGAAGCAGCCGAGAAGCTCCGCCAGCATCATCCTGGCGACCTTGAGCTCGTCGGTATGCACGCCCAGCAGGTATTTCGCGACCGTCACCGCCGGATTGAGATCGCCGTAGGGCGACCCTGTCGAGGTCGAGACCAGCACCCCGACCATCACGGCAAATCCCCAGCCGGCATTGATCATCAACCAGCTGGAACCCGCTCCCTTGGTGCCCCTGAGCATCGCATTGGCGACCACGCCACCTCCCAGCAGAATCATGAAGGTGGTGCCCAGAAACTCGCCCGTCATGACGTCAGTCCACATCTTGATGACCTCCGCCACTTGCCCCTGTCAGTCGTCTACCGCCACCTCTCGCCCGCACGAACGCGCCCCATCACGATGGAGTGGTGCCATCGCCGGGGGATGGCGAGAAAAGGCGGAGACCCGAAATGACTTCGCCCCGTCGTGGGACGGGGCGAAGTCAGGCTACAGTGCCACAGGTACAGGGAGCTGCTCCAGCAGATTGCGGCAAGGATTTGTTACAGCAGCAGATGCCACATGGAGGCGGCGATCAAGGCGCCCGCCAGGGGGCCGGCGATCGGCACCCAGGCGTAACCCCAGCCGGAGGCGCCCTTGCCGTGGATCGGCAACAAGGAGTGCGCGATACGTGGGCCCAGATCACGAGCCGGGTTGATGGCATAACCGGTCGCGCCACCCAGCGAGAGGCCGATGGCCCACACCAGCATGCCGACCAGATACGGCAGCAGACCAGCACTGATGGTGCCGGAGCCGACGATGGCGCCGATACCGAATATCAGCACCACGGTACCGATCACCTCACTGAGCATGTTGCCCAGACGACACTCGACTGCCGGGTCCGTGCAGAACACCGCCCGCTTGAGGTCAGCATCACTGGTGCGTTTCCAGTGCGGCAGATAGGCCAGCCAAACCATCACGGCACCGGCGAAACACCCGAGCATCTGCGCGATGATATGCCGCGCCACATCCATGAGGGTGGCATGCACCCCTAGCAGATACTTGGCAAGGGTCACCGCCGGATTGAGGTCTGCCTGGGGCGAGCCGGTCGAGACGGCCACGAACACGCCAATCATCACGGCGAAGCCCCAGCCGGTGGTGATCACGATCCAGCCGGAGCCATTGCCCTTGGTGTCAGACAGCACCACATTGGCGACCACGCCACCGCCAAACAGGATAAGGAATAGACAGCCGAGAAACTCGCCTGTCATGACATCGGTCCACATGCTCAGTGGCCTCCGTCGCTTTTCACTCTTTCCACCGCTTCCAGCCAGCCGGCGTAGAGGCGTTCGCGCTGCTCTTGCGCCATTTCCGGCGCGAAGGTACGCTCGCAGTGCCACAGCTCGCTGATCTCATCCAGGCTGTCATACCAGCCGATATGCAGGCCCGCCAGATACGCGACGCCCAGCGCCGTGGTCTCCAGCACGCGCGGACGATCCACCTTCACGCCCAGCATGTCAGACAGGAACTGCATCACCCAGTTGTTGCTGACCATGCCGCCATCCACGCGCAGATTCGCGCAGCTGATGGCCACGTCATCCAGCATGCACTCCTGCAGGTCACGCGTCTGATAGCACACTGACTGCAGGCCGGCCGCCACGATGTCGGTGATGCCGGTGCCACGGGTCAGCCCCAGGATCGCGCCACGCGCCTGCGGATCCCAGTGCGGTGCCCCCAGGCCAGTGAAGGCCGGCACCATGTAGACGCCGTGGTCGGCCTTGGCCGCACGCGCCAGCGGTTCGGTCTCGGAGGCATCGGAAAACAGCTTCAGGCCATCACGCAGCCACTGCACGGTCGCGCCCGCCACGAAGATGCTGCCTTCCATGGCATAGGTCGGCTTGCCATTGAGGCGATAGCCCACCGTGGTCAGCAGACGATTGCGGGACAGCTCCATCTTCTCGCCGGTGTTCATGATCATGAAGCAGCCGGTGCCGTAGGTGCTCTTGCTCATGCCGGGCGTGAAGCAGGCCTGGCCGACCAGCGCCGCCTGTTGATCGCCGGCAACGCCGCGAATCGGCATCGCTGCACCGAACAGCTGCGGATCGGTAGTGCCGAAATCATCACTGGAGTCCAGCACTTCCGGCAGCAAGGATTGTGGGATACCGAACAGCTCCAGCAGCTCACTGTCCCAGCACTGATCGACGATGTTGAACAGGCAGGTACGCGAGGCGTTGGTGGCATCGGTGACGTGGCGCTTGCCAGCGGTCAGCTTCCAGATCAAGTAGCTGTCGACGGTGCCGAAGGCCAGCTCGCCCTTCTCGGCACGTGCGCGAACGCCTTCGACATTCTCCAGAATCCAGCGCAGCTTGGTCGCGGAGAAATACGGGTCGATCAGCAGGCCGGTCTTCTGCTGGATCATGTCTCCATGACCGGCATCGGAAAGCTCACGACAGTACTCGTGGGTGCGGCGGTCCTGCCAGACGATGGCATTGTAGACCGGTACGCCGGTCTGGCGATCCCAGACGATCGTGGTCTCACGCTGGTTGGTGATCCCGATGGCCGCGACCTGCTCGGCGCCGATATTGGTATTGATCAGCGCCTGATGCACGGTGCGCTTCACCGATCCCCAGATATCATCGACGTGATGCTCGACCCAGCCGCTGTTCGGAAAGTGTTGAGCAAATTCTTCTTGTGCCAGTCCGGTCACCGCGCCTTCACGATCGAAGAGGATGGCGCGCGAGCTGGTGGTTCCCTGGTCAATGGACAGAATGTGGTTGGTCATCGTCAATATCTCCCGGTAGTCCGTTACAAGATGGCCCGCCCATGCAACGTGCGGCGGGCCATTTGAATGATGATGTTTCCGCTGGGAATCAGCTGGCGGTGCGTACCGACAAGCGAGCACTCTCGAATATCGTCAACGACAGCAGGACGACCGCCATCACGCACGAGCCAATCAACAACATGAAACCACCATCCCATCCATAGGCATCTACCGTATAGCCTACCAAGGCACTGGCAGCGACAGAGCCGCCCAGATAACCGAACAGGCCAGTGAAACCAGCCGCGGTCCCTGCCGCCTTCTTGGGCACCAGCTCAAGCGCCTGCAGACCGATCAGCATGACCGGGCCATAGATCAGGAAGCCGATGGCGACCAGACACATCATGTCGATTCCCGGATTACCGGCAGGATTCAACCAATAGACGGTGGTGAAGACGGCGACCAGCGCCATGAAACATACCCCTGTCGCGCCGCGGTTGCCCCGGAACAGCTTGTCGGATAACCAACCACACAACAACGTGCCGGGGATACCGGCCCACTCATACAGGAAATATGCCCAGGAGGACTTGTCGACGCTGAAGCTCTTGGCTTCCTGCAGGTAGGTCGGCGCCCAGTCGAGAACCCCGTAACGCAGCAGATATACGAAGACATTCGCCAGCGCGATGTACCAGAGCATGCGATTCTTGAGCACGTACTTGACCAGGATCTCCCGCGTGGAGAATTCCTGTTCGTGGCTTTCATCGTATCCCGCCGGGTAGTCATTCTTGTGCTTCTCGATAGGAGGCAAGCCACAGCTCTGCGGCGTGTCCCGCATGGTCAGCAGGGCGAAGATCGCCACGAAGACGGCCAGCGCGGCCGGCACATAGAACGCGGAATGCCAGTCGTTGAACCATGCCATGCCAAGAATGAACAACGGACCGACAAGACCACCGCCGACGTTATGGGCCACGTTCCACACCGAGACGATCTGGCCACGCTCACTCTGTGACCACCAGTGCACCATGGTGCGACCGCAGGGCGGCCATCCCATCCCCTGCACCCACCCATTGAGGAACAGCAGCACGAACATGATGCCGATACTGGAGGTTGCCCAGTCAGTGAAACCGAACAGGAACATGATGCCGGCGGACATCAGAAGACCAGCAGGAAGGAAGTAACGCGGGTTGGAGCGGTCAGAGACAGCCCCCATCACGAACTTGGAGATACCATAGGCGATCGACACGCCGGCAAAGGCCAGACCAAGATCACCACGGGAATAGCCCTGCTCCACCAGGGAAGGCATGGCCAGAGAGAAGTTCTTGCGTACCAGATAGTAGCCGGCATAGCCTAGAAAGATACCGAGAAATATCTGCCATCTCAGTCGCTTATAGGTGTCGTCTACCTTGGCGTCATGAAGCGGTGTGGCGTGCACCGCGGATTTGAATAAACCGTACATTCTGCTGCTCGCTCCTGATTTTACGACACCGACCTCTACACGGGCATAGCCACGCCTTGACAGACGCGCTTGGTGTTCGAATGCGAAAGTACAGGCTTCACATCAGTGTCACAATGCGAAAAGCACCGATATTCGCTAGACCTTTGTCTACATGATCTTGACAACCCTTTCTATTCAGTAAGTTATACATGATTTCACATGCCTTAAACGGCTTGCACTTACCGGGTCAGTCAGTGTGAAGACTGGCGTTACCGTAGGCATGTATCAAAAAGAACATCAAACGAACATTCTGGATGGCGCGCCGCCCCGCCCAGCCATCACCGGGCACCTGGTCGAGCAGCAAACGCACACAGACTCGCGTTGCCTCCGCGCCGGTTCAGAGCAGGCGTCTTTAACACCGGACATGAGCAAGAGGACAGGATGATGCAGCCAAAGCGCCATCGCGCCATTGTCGAACTGATCACGCGTCAGGGATATGCCTCCATCGAGCAGCTGGCCAGTCACTTCGATGTCACGCCACAGACCATTCGTCGCGACCTCAATCAGCTGTCCGAGGCCGGTGCGCTCAAGCGCGTGCACGGGGGCGCGGGGCTTGAGTCCAGCACCGTCAGCACCGCTTACAGCACCCGCAAGACATTGAACCTGGGCGCCAAGCGGCGCATGGCGGCGGCCCTGGCCAGGCAGATCCCCGACCACGCCTCGCTGTTCATCAACATCGGCACCAGCAACGAGATGGTGGCCGAGGCGCTGTGTGATCACCGCGGGCTTGAGGTCATCACCAACAACCTGAACGTGGCGGCCATCCTCCAGCACAAGGAGGATTTCAACGTCATCGTGGCCGGCGGCATGGTGCGCTCCCGCGATGGCGGCATCATTGGCGAGGCCACCATCGACTTCATCAACCAGTTCAAGGTCGACTTCGGCATCATCGGTATCAGTGGCATCGATGAAGATGGCTCGCTGCTGGAATTCGACTATCAGGAAGTGCGTGTCGCCCAGGCGATCATCCACAACTCACGCCAGGTCTTCCTGATCGCGGATCACTCCAAGTTCCAGCGCAATGCGGTCGTGCGCCAGGGCAACCTGAGCCAGCTCGATGCGCTCTTCACCGACATCCAGCCCCCGGAAAGCATTCTGACCCTGATGCGTCAGCACGAGGTCGCGCTGCACGTCGCCGACGACGAGTCGACGGGCGAGACCGGCGACGCTTGAGCACCGGGACGCGCCATCCAATCGACCAGTCACCTCACCAACGCGCCATGTCACCAACGAGCCAACACGACCAACTCGTCTCGCGATCACGGGGCCAGGCAACACGCCGACGAGCAGCCTGGCCCGGCTCTCACCCTTTTCTGCCTCGCCCCTTCCCCTCCATTCTCGTCGCCCCCTCTTGCACCAATGAGCCCTCGCAGATGACGACAGCCACACTTCTGCTGTCTTATCGCTGCCCAGTGACACCGCTTCGTCTACGCATGCCATGTCATGACGCTTGATCAGCCACTGCGCGCCCCGCCTGCGCCGCACGCGCGGTAACATGACAGCCAGCGCTTCATGAAAATGTCACGCCATGATCAGAGACTGAGAAAAAACACCGGCAAGACAACAGGTTGAATATCAGGCAATCCTCGGTTGCCAGACACTCGCCCAAATGATCACTTTCGAAAGCCATCGGCGCACAAGAATCCCCTTGATGTTCGACTTTTGCTAAGCTATGTTCACTTTCGAAAACCCATTATCGCGCACCTTGCCGGTGCAGACTCATTCGCCCCACCCGGTAGCGCCGGGCACGAGCAGGAGCAGCCCATGTCCCGCGACAACGATGCACTTCTTGACCTCTTCATCATCGGCGGCGGCATCAATGGCGCCGGTATCGCCAACGATGCCAGCGGCCGCGGCCTGAGCGTGGCCCTGTGCGAGCAGAACGACCTCGCCAGTGCGACCTCCTCCGCCAGCAGCAAGCTGATCCACGGCGGCCTGCGCTATCTGGAGCACTACGAATTCCGTCTGGTGCGCGAGGCTCTGCAGGAGCGCGAGGTGCTGCTCAAGAAGGCGCCGCATATCATCTGGCCACTGCGCTTCATCCTGCCGCACCAGCCGCATCTGCGTCCGGCGTGGATGATTCGCGCGGGCCTGTTCCTGTATGACCACATCGGCAAGCGCGAGACACTGCCAGCCTCCAAGGGTCTCAAGTTCGGCGAGCAGAGCCCGCTGGTCAGCGAGATCAATCAGGGCTTCGAATACTCGGATTGCTGGGTCGATGATGCGCGTCTGGTCATCACCAATGCGCTGCAGGCGCGCGAGCAAGGCGCCGAGATCATGACAGGCACCCGCTGTGTCGGCGCCCGTGATGTCGAAGGCCACTGGGAGCTGACACTTGAAGATGTCAGCAGCGGCGAGACCTTCATCCGCCGCGCACGCACCCTGGTGAATGCGGCAGGCCCGTGGGTGGAGTCCTTCATCAAGGGCGCCACCGAACGCACGCCGCGCTATGGCATCCGCATGATCCAGGGCAGCCACCTGATCGTGCCGCGCATCAATACCGATGACCGCGCCTTCATCCTGCAGAACAAGGACAAGCGCATCGTCTTCGTGCTGCCCTATCAGGAAGACTTCAGCCTGATCGGCACCACCGACGTGCGCTACAAGGGTGACCCCTCCGAGGTGGCCTGCTCCAGCGATGAGACCGACTACATGCTCGAGGTGGTCAACCATCACTTCAAGCGCAAGCTCGGCCGCGATGACGTGGTCTCGACCTTCTCCGGCGTACGCCCGCTGTGTGACGACGAGTCGGCAGACCCGTCCGCGATGACGCGTGATTACACCCTCCACCTGGATGACAGCGGCGCACCGATGCTGTCCATCTTCGGCGGCAAGATCACCACCTATCGCAAGCTGGCCGAATCGGCACTTGAAGACCTCAAGCCGCTGCTGCCGAGCATGGGCGAGCCGTGGACCCACGAGAAGGCCCTGCCCGGGGGTGATATCGAGAGCCGCGCAGCCTTCACTCGCCAGCTGCAGCGCGACTACCCGTTCCTCGGCGAAGCACGCGCCAGACGCTTCGCCTCAAGCTACGGCAGCCTGTGCCTGCATTTCCTCGACGGCAAGCAGAGCGAGGCGGACCTGGGCGAGGACTTCGGCGCAGGCCTGAGCGCTGCCGAGATCGACTACCTGGTCGAGCACGAATGGGCGCGTGAGGTGCAGGATGTCGTCTGGCGCCGCACCAAGCTGACGCTGCGCCTGAGCGATGAGCAGAAGACGCGCATCGGCGACTACCTCAAGGAACGCCTGCTGGCACGCGCCGCCTGATGAAAACCGGCTGAGCAAGCAGCGAAAAAAAGCCCGCCCCTCCGACAAGGAGGGGCGGGCTTTTCGTTCAGGGACAGGCGGAATTTTTGGTCATGTATTGACGACTTACTGGATACCGCCCGCCGTCAGCTTGGCCGGGTCGAGCAGACGCTCCAGCTCCTCGCGTGACAGCTCAGTCTCTTCCTCGGCCACATCCAGAATCGGACGCCCGGCCTGATAGGCCACCTTGGCCACTCGCGCCGCCTCGTTGTAACCGATCACCGGATTGAGCGCCGTGACCAGAATCGGGTTCTTGGCCAGCGGGGCCTCGATGTTGTCCTGGCGCACGTTGAAGGTGGCAATGGCCTTGTCCGCCAGCAGGCGGCTGACATTGGCACTCAGCGTGATCGAGGACAGCAGATTGTTGGCGATCAGCGGCAGCATGACATTGAGCTGGAAGTTGCCGCTCTGCCCGGCGATGCCGATGGTGGCGTCATTGCCCATCACCTGCGCCGCCACCTGAGCAGCCGCCTCGGGGATCACCGGATTGACCTTGCCCGGCATGATGGAGCTGCCCGGCTGCAGAGCCTCAAGCTCGATCTCGCCCAGCCCTGCCAGCGGGCCGGAATTCATCCAGCGCAAGTCGTTGCTGATCTTCATCATCGCCACGGCGTAGGTACGCAGATGGCCGGAGAGCTCGACTGCCGTGTCCTGGGAGGACAGCGCCGCGAAGAAGCTCTCGGCGGGGCGGAAGGCATGCCCGGTCTGGTGTGAAAGGCGTTCAGCGATGCGCTCGGCGAATTCCGGATGCGCGTTGATGCCACTGCCGACGGCGGTGCCGCCCTGGGCGAGGCGCTCGAGGCGCGGCAGCACCTGCTCGATACGCTCGATGGCCTGTCCGACCTGCGCCTGCCAAGCACCCAGCTCCTGACTCATGCGGATCGGCATCGCATCCATCAGGTGAGTGCGACCGGTCTTGACGACGTCGTCCACCTCAGAGGCCTTACGGGAGATCACCTCATGCAGATGGCGCAGCGCCGGCAACAGGGTGTCCGAGACAGCGATGACGGCGGACAGATGAATGGCTGTCGGGATGACATCATTGCTCGACTGCCCCATGTTGACGTGGTCGTTGGCACCGACGCTCACATCCTTGTCGCCCAGATGCTGATTGGCAAGCTGCGTCAGTACCTCGTTGACGTTCATGTTGGTCGAGGTGCCGGAACCGGTCTGGAAGACATCGACCGGGAATTGATCGGCATGCTGGCCGTCGATGACCTGGCGCGCCGCCTTGATGATCGCCTCGGCACGCACGTCATCCAGCAGCTCCAGGTCACGGTTGACCTCGGCCGCGGCCAGCTTGATGCGCGCCACGGCGCGAATGAAGGCAGCAGGCAACGGCTGGCCACTGACGGGGAAGTTATCGACCGCTCGCTGAGTCTGGGCGCCATAGAGTGCGCTTGCCGGCACTTCGAGTTCACCCATGCTGTCGCGTTCACGGCGGGTCTGGCTGCTCATGCTTGTCTCCCTGTGCTGTTGCATATGACGTCGCACCTGGCTGGCGTCACTTATGGGCGGCTGGCAATGACGTGATCGATGACCTGATCGCCAGCTTCAATCCCCTGATGATCAGTTGGGGACGTACAGGATACCAATCAAGCCGCTTGATGGTAGTGATTATCAATAACAATCACATATTCATTGCCGGGCTCCGTCATCACACGGCCTGCAATCTTTCGGATCCACCCTTGCAAGATGGCTCCTCACCAATCCTCTGTTACGCAAGACGAGGCCTCGGTTACACTGTGCAGCGCTTCAACCATGGCCATGGCCCCATGGCCACGCCTCATGAATCCTGTCGACGGAATGACCGCGAACCTGATGTCCACCTCTTCGCTGCTGAAACCCGCCGTGTGTGCGGTGTGCACCATCCCTCACTTCCTCGTGCCTGTCGGAGGGGAAATCGCGTCATGAAATGGTTATCGCACAACCCTTACTTCACCTACCTGCACCGCCAGCGCCTGCATATCCTGCGTGTGACCGTCGCTCTGACGCTGTGCTTTTCGATCATCGAGCTGTTCAGTCTGCCGCACAGTTCCTGGGCATTGGTCAGCACCGTGATGGTCATGGGCAATCTGCCCCACGTCGGCGGTGTCATCGACAAGGGCTGGCAACGTCTGGTCGGCACTCTGCTTGGTGGCCTGTGGGGCCTGATATTGATTCTGGTCGCCGAGCCACTGCCGGGCGTGGTGCCATTCTGGAGCATCGTCGGCATCGCCCTGGCGCTGAATGCCACCTTCAGCAACCGCTATGGCTACAGCTCGCTGCTGTTCTGCGTCACGCTGCTGATGGTGATCGGTGATGGCAATCATGATCTCGGCATCGGGCTGTGGCGTGTCTTCAATGTGGTGCTGGGCACCCTGATCAGCATCGTGGTCAGCATGGTGCTGCTGCCACAGAAGGCGACGGATGTCTTCCGCTTTCTGCTGGCCGACAACCTCGACAAGCTGGCACGCCTCTACCACGGCCATACCAAGGCCGAGCGTGAGGGCGTCAATGAGGGGCTCGCGCTGGTGCGTGCCACCTCGGCACAGCTGGTCAAGCAGCGCGGGCTGGTCGATGCCGTCGCTCAGGAAGGTCGCATCAATCGTGCCGACATCGAGGAAATCCTGTCCTTCGAGCGCCGCATGATCTCGACCATCGAACTGCTGCAGGAAACCCACTGGAACACCCGCGAAGGGCATGAATTCATCGAGGGGTTGGATGGCCTGCGTGATGCCCAGCATCGCCTGGCCCGTGCCCTGGGGACCCTGGCCTTCCAGGTACGCACCGGCCAGAGCATCGAGCTGACGGTGACGCCCTTTGACCTGCAACGCTATGCCGATGTTCGCAATGTCGAGAGCCGCAACGGCCGTGCGCTGTTCAGCCCGGCAGGCTACCTGTGGCTCAATCGCGAGCTGGCACGCCTGACCGAAGCCCTGGGCGAGCGGCTGGCCTTGCTGGAGCGTCTGCCGAGCCAGCGCCTGCAGCGCCGACTGCCGGGCCATGGCCTGATCAGTGATGCGCGCCGTCTGTTCCTGCCGGAAGACCCGACGCCGGGCGATACGGCAGCCCCCACCAGGCGCGAGAACAGCGCTGGCAGGCAACACTCTCCGGCCAGCAAGGCGCCGGCCAGCAAAGCGACGGCGAGTGATGACAGCAGCAGTGATGACACCTTCAGCGATGAGCCAGACCGCCGCGACAGGCGCCAGCCAGACTCGGGCGGCAATGAGACTGCCAGGAAAGATACATGAACTCAGTATCCGGAGTGACTCCCGCAAGCCAGCATGATGTGCTGATCGTCGGTGGCGGCGCGGCAGGTTTGACCCTGGCACTCAGCCTCGCCAATCGCCTGCTGCCCGGCCCGCGCACCCGCCGCGTCACGCTGTTGCGTCCAGCGCGTGAGGCACAGGGTGCCAGCCGCTGGGCACAGGGCGGTATCGCGGCGGTGCTGGCGCCAGAGGACGATGTGGAGTCCCATGTCGCAGACACCCTGATTGCCGGCGATGGCCTGTGCAACGAGCGCGCGGTGCGCTTCACCGTCGGTCACTCGCGGGAGGCGATCGAATGGTTGATCGCGCTCGGCGTGCCCTTCACCCCGGCCGATGCCGACGCCAGCTACCCCTTCCACCTTACCCGCGAAGGGGGGCATGGCCGCCGCCGCATCATCCACGCCGCCGACGCCACCGGGCGGGCGCTGCTCGACACGCTCAGCGCCCACGTCGAAGCTCACCCGAACATCGAGATTCTCGAAGACCTGCTGGCCGTCGACATCGCGATCAACGCTGGCCGCGCCAGTGGTCTGTGGGTGATGGACAGCACGGGCCAGCGCCAATGGCTGGCAGCCAATGACCTGGTACTGGCCACCGGCGGCGCCAGCGGGCTGTTCGCCCACGCCACCAGCCCGAGCGCCAGCGTCGGTGACGGCATGGCGATGGCGACCCGCGCCGGCGCCAGCCTGATGAACCTGGAGTTCCAGCAGTTTCATCCCACCTGCCTGTATGATCCCGATGGCACGCCCTTTTTGATCTCCGAGGCGGTGCGGGGCGAAGGGGGGCTGCTGCTGCGCCCGGATGGGCATCGCTTCATGGCCGATCATGACCCTCGCCTGGAGCTGGCGCCGCGTGATGTCGTGGCACGCGCCATCCTCACCGAGATGCGCACGCACGGTCTCGAGCATGTCTGTCTGGATATCAGCGCGCTGGGCGCCGAGGCGATCGAGCACCACTTCCCGACCATCGCCGAGCACTGTCTGACGCGCGGGATCGATATTCGTCATGCACCGATACCCGTCGTCCCTGCCGCCCACTACAGCTGCGGCGGCATCGCCACCGGGCTGGATGGCGAAAGCGACCTGCCGGGGCTCTGGGCCATCGGCGAAGTCGCCTGCACGGGCCTGCACGGCGCCAATCGCATGGCCAGCAACTCGCTGCTCGAATGCCTGGTGCAGGCGCGCGCCTGTGGTGAAGCACTTGGGCAACTCCACCGCGCCGACGAGCCACGCCTGACGAGCACGCTCGACTCGCTGATGCCGCAACACGCCACCCTGCTCACACAGCTTGCCGACAATGGTCAGGTCTGGCGCTGCGTGATGCGTTTGAGCGCGGACGAGGCACGCACGCGCCTGCACAGCTTGCGCCAGCTGATGAGTCTGCAAGCGGGAATCGAGCGCAGCCAGCACGGCCTGAGGGAGGCGTTGAAGCAGATAGCACAGTGGGTATCGCTTGAGGCGGGACAGGCGGCAGAGAGCGAGCAGCACAGGCAAGCTTCAGTGCCGCGGGCAGGGCTCGATCATCTTGCGCTCTATCAGGCCTTGACGCTGGCACCGCTGCTGCTGCTCTGCGCCCATCAGCGTCACGAGTCACGCGGCCTGCACTTCATCCGCGACTTCCCGATGCCGGCGCCGCGCGCTCGCGATAGCATCATTCGGCTCTCGGCCTTCGCTGCCGCGACCTGAGCGGTTTATGCGAAGCGCCATGAGAAGGACCATGAAAAGGCTCATAAGCAGGCTCAGCGTGCATGGCCCCCTTGGGCAGCGACGCGCCGCAGGGTATCCAATGGCGGTGGCTGACGCGGCAATCCATGCGGCAAGGGCGGCCACAGCAACCACAGGCGCAGCTGGTGAAGATCTTCGCTGGAGGCGCTATCCGGCCACAGCCATACCCGCTGGGTTTTCAGGTGCTGCTGGTCCGCGCCCTGCGCTCTCAAGCCCTGTAGCCCCATCCCCTGTGGCCCGAAGCCCTGCGGCGAGATCTCGAGCCCGATCAGCCGCGGCGAGCACCACAGGCAGCGCACGGTGACGGGCTGCCAGCTGCGTGAGGCACCATCGGCCCACCACCAGCAGAGCTGCATCTCCGGGTGACGATGGCGCGCATCTGAGGCAGGCGGGGTGTCACTGGCTTCGGTCTCGGCTTCGCTTTCTGCTTCGGTCTTGGCTTCAGCCTCATGCTCCGGCACTGGCGCCTGGCCACCGCTGGCAAGCGCCGCATCAGCGCAGAGGCTGCCCCCCAGGGCCAGCCAGACTCGCGCCTCGGGGTCCTTGAGACGCCGCCGAGCCTGGCGCCACCAAGATACCAGCTCTCCGGCCTGCAGCAGCCAGCCCAGCCCCACCACGCTCAAAAGCGCCATGACACCATCCGGCAGCTGAGCGAGCCCCTCAAACGCACAATGCCCCGCCTCGAAAGGCAGGGCATTGCGCAGGAATTGCCACTGACAGGTCCACCACGTACTGACAACGAACTGGCCAGTCGCCAGCTCGGCAAGCCAGACCCACAAGGCGAGACTCGCCGCCAACAGCCCGACGCGCAGGCTGGCGTGGGTCGCGAACGCCTGCCTAGAGGCCCTTGAACTGATCGCGCTCGCCATTCTCGGCATTGGCGATCACCATATTGATCAGGCGCTGGTACTCGGCATTGCCGCACGGGTCGCGCTTCATCAGCCACACGAAGAGATCCTGATCCTCTTCGGCCAGCAGCTGCACATAGAGCGCCTTGTCGTCTTCGCTCAAGGCGTCGAAACGCTGCTCCAGAAACGGCAGCAGCAGCAGATCGAGCTCCCACATGCCGCGACGCGAATGCCAATGCAGCCGCTTGCGAATCACATCTTCCATTGCCTGAACCTCAGTCGTCACATCAATGCGCGCAGTATACCCGAGGGGGGCGTCAGCGGCATCCGTTGACCCGTTGCTCGGGCAGGAATTGGCAATCCGTGCCGTGATCGGCAATGATGTCCCTAGTGCGTTGTTTTCTCAGGATTTGCCCATTATGCTGAGGAGATAACAATCACAAGGATGCGTGTGCCTGTCCGGTGACAAGAGGTCGCCCGGCTGACGCATCACGAACGCCTTTCGCGAGAAAGGTGCAGGCATGGAGAGATCCGATGACCAAGTCCGAGCTGATCGAACAGATAGCCATGCGACAGCCTGAGTTGTCGCTCAAGGATGTAGAGGCCGCGGTTCGCATCATCCTCGATGATGTGACAGACGCCCTGGCCCACGGCGGTCGCGTCGAGATTCGCGGTTTCGGCAGCTTCTCGCTGCACTACCGTGAGCCACGACTGGGGCGCAATCCCAAGACCGGCGAGCCTGTGGATCTGGATGGCAAGTTCGTCCCCCACTTCAAGCCCGGCAAGGAGCTGCGCGAGCAGGTCGATGCCAGTCGCGCCCTGGGGTATTGACCACAGTGATGATGACGATGCGACTGACTGACAGCGCTGACCGTAGATGAACACCCGGCGTGACAGGGCTGGCGGGTTCAGTGCCGGCAGACACCCGCTCAAGTCCTGATACCAGAGACGACAGCCACCCACCTCACGGCGTCGCCGCCAAGACTCGCGCGATGGGCAGTGATACACTCGCTCCCAGATGATTCACGACTGCATTTCATGACAAGGAAACCGTTATGCGTTGGCTAAAAGGTCTCGTTCTGGCCGTGATCCTGCTGATCGTCCTGCTGGTCGGTATTCTCTTTGCCGTTCACAACCAGCAAGCCGTGCCCCTCGACCTCATCTGGGTAGAGCTGCCTGCTGCGTCCCTTTCCATGTGGCTGCTGTTCTCGCTGGCCGTCGGCGTCGTGCTTGGCATGGTCGCGATGACCGGCATGTATCTGCGCCTGCGCACGCTGTTGACCCGTGCCCAGCGTCGCAACCAGCAGCAACGCAAGGAACTGGACCAACTGCGCATCCAGGAGATCAAGGAAGTGGCATAAATGCCTGATCTGATATTGCTGGGATTGCTGATGGCGGCCATCGCCATCGGATTCTGGCTGGGGCGGCGTGATCGTCGCCCCGATGAACAAGCACCGGCTCCTGCCACCCTGTCCCGCGACTACTTCGTCGGCCTCAATCATCTGCTCAACGAGCAGCCTGATCGTGCCATCGAAACCTTCGTTCAGGCCCTGGAAGTCAACAGCGACACCGTCGATACCCACATAGCGCTGGGCAATCTCTATCGCAGTCGCGGCGAAGTCGATCGTGCCGTCAAGATTCACCAGAACCTGCTGGCCCGCCCTGCCCTGGATAGCGAACAGAGCGAGCGTGTCCAGCTGGAACTTGCCCGCGACTTCATGCGCAGCGGTGTCTATGACCGCGCCGAGAAGCTGCTGGAAACTCTCCTCAAGCAAGCACAGCACGACAGTCATCGGCGTGCCGGCCGCCGCCTGTTGATCGACCTCCTCGAGCGGGAGCGCGAGTGGGAGGCCGCACTCGAAGTCGCTCACGCCATTCTGCGTCAGGAAGGCGGCATCCGCCGCGCGGCGGCCCATTGGCACTGCGAACTGGCCGCGCTGGATATCGCCGAAGGCAGCCAGGCGATGGCCCGCAAGCGCTTGAAGCAGGCGCTTTCCACCGACGAGAAATGCGTACGCGCCAACTGGATGCTGGCCGAGATCGAATTCGATCATGCCAACTACAAGCAGTGCATCCGCCTGCTGCAGCGCATCCCACGTCAGGACACCGGCTTCACCCCCATCATTCTCGAGCCACTGGGCAACGCCTTTCGCATGCTGGATGACGAGAGTGGCCTGGTGCGCCTGCTGCATCAGGAAGTCGAGCGCGCGCCCTACACCACGACCGTCATCAGCCTTGCACAATTGATCGAGCGTCGCGAGGGTGTCGAGGCCGCCGCCAGCTTCGCCAGCGAGCAGCTGCATCGTCACCCCAGCCTGCGTGGTGTCGACTACCTGCTCGATCTCTACCTGCTGGATGCCGACGAGCGCGAGACCGAGCGTTTCAATCTGCTCAAGCGCCATACCCAGCAGCTGATCCAGGCGCGTCCTCGCCATCGCTGTCATCGTTGCGGCTTCGAAGCCTCGATGCTGCTCTGGCAATGTCCGAAGTGCCGCCACTGGGGCACGGTCAAGCCGATCACTGGCCTGGAAGGCGAGTAATGGCGCCAACTGGTGCACAGCTACCCGCTGACAGACAGGCCACAGATACCAGAACGAAAAGCCCCCTGCAGCTACGCTGCAGGGGGCTTTTTCATGCCGCCTTGATGACTACCGGACTGACGCTATCGAACTGACGCTAGCGATCATATCAGCCCTGCCCGACGGTGCGCTCGCGCAGACGCGGCGAGAGCAGCTCGCCCACGAGACAGGCTGCCAGGATGACAGCCACGAAATACGGCCAGTCGCCGAATGACAGTTCTGCGACACCCAGGGCATCGACGAAGATCGCCAGGATGCAGACCGGGCTGACATAGCGAATCATGAACAGCCACAGACGATAGCCGGCGTCGCTCAGATTCAACTCATCGCGCAGCATGCTGCTCTTGAAGACGAACCCGGCCAGCAGCGCCATGGCGATGCCACCGATCGGCATCATCCAGCGCGAGGTCAGGTAATCGAGCCAGTCGAAGAAGTGCTTGCCGGCCAGCGTCCAGTCCGCGCCGAGATTGAACGACAGCATCGCGAACATCGCCACCAGCCACAGCACACTGCCGGCCAGCCACGAAGCCTTTGCGCGACTCATGTTGCGGTTCTCGCTCAGCCAGGCGACGGTCGCCTCGATCATCGAGATGGCGGAGGTCAGGGCGGCGATCGAGAGCATGGCGAAGAACAGCACCCCGAAAAGCTGCCCGAAGGGCATCTGGTTGAAGGCCACCGGCAGGCTCATGAAGATCAGCCCCGGCCCGGAGGATGGGTCCATGCCATTGGCGAAGATGATAGGGAAGATCGCCAGACCCGCCATCAACGCCACCAGAGTATCGGCGATCGCCACCGTGAAGGTGGTACGGGCGATGGAGGTGCCCGACGGCAGGTAGGAGCCGTAGGTGAGGATGGCGCCGGAGGCCAGTGACAGGGTAAAGAAGGCATGTCCCAGCGCGGCCAGCACCCCTTCGCTGCTCAAGCGCGTGACATCGAAATCGAACAGGAAGTGGAAGCCTGCCGAGAAGTTGCCCGAGGTCAGGGCGTAGCCGATCATGATCAGCAGCATGATCACCATGCCCGGCATCATCCAGCGCACACTCTTCTCGACACCTTCCTGCACCCCGCGCCCGACGATCAGCATCGTCACCACTGTCACCAGCGTGGCCCAGCCGCCCAATGCCCAGGGATTGGCGTTGCCGGCCTCGAAGATGGCGCCCAGCTCCGCGACGCTGTGTCCGGACAGCGCACCACTGGCCATCTTCCACAGGTAACTGAACGACCACCCCGCGACCACGACATAGAACGACAGGATCATGAAGCCGGCCAGCATCGCGATCCAACCGAAGACCTTCCACAACGGACTGGCCCCCGCTTCACGTGCCAGATTGGCAATCGCCTCGATGGGGCTGCCGCGCCCCCGCCGCCCGAAGGAAATCTCCGCCATCATCACGGGCACGCCCACGGCGAGAATGCAGGCCAGATACACCAGCACGAAGGCACCCCCGCCATACTCACCGGTGATATAGGGAAACTTCCAGATATTGCCCAGCCCTACTGCGGAACCGGTAGCTGCAAGGATGAAGCCCCAGCGACTGATCCAGAGATTCTTGGGTTGCTGTCTTGCCGTCATGGAATACCTTACAAGTTATTGTTGTGAGCCAGTGGTGATCGACGCAACGCCTGGCCGTCTTGGGTGCTCACACAGACCATTTTACTGATATGAAGCATGTTCGTCCGCGATTCCCATCGAAAATCACCACGATTCCCTCAGAATTCCTCTGCGAAAACGCCATCACCACACGACGGCAATCACTCTACATTAGATACTCCAACTTGGTAACATTTGAAACGATAATGACCACCCAGGGCTGGCAAGCAACCTACCCTGAGAGGAACGACGCCGCAAAAGGACCCGACATCACCGCATCACTGGAGTAGGCTCATTCAAGAGACGCAGACCAGAACGCTCTGGCTAGAGAGGTCTGGGCCTGAGAGTGCTGGGACCTGAGAGTGCCTGGCCAGAAAGCGTCTGGACAAAGAGCAGCTGGCCTCATCTGGCAGCGCAGACAAGGAGGCGTCATGCATCGTCAATTCGCGGTTATCGGACTGGGCTATTTCGGCAGCACCGTCGCGCGGGAACTCAGGCGCCATGACCATGAAGTGCTCGGCGTCGACGCCGATGAGAAGCGTCTCAATGCCGTGGCAGACCTGCTCAACCAGGCCGTGATCGCGGACCCCACCGATGAACATGCCCTGCAGGAGTTGGGGCTTGAACAGTACGATGCCGTCCTGATCGATCTGGCCGACTCGATGGAACAAAGCCTGATCTGCGCGCTGCTGGCCAAGGAGCTTGGCGCCAGAGAGCTGTGGGTCAAGGCCACCTCGGATGCACACCACAAGCTGCTCAGCCGCCTGGGGGTCGATCACATCGTGCATCCCGAGTACGACCTGGGCGTGCGCGTGGCGGAAAGCCTCGCCTACCATGCCATGGTCGACTTCATCCATCTCGGCGATCACCAGTTCGTGGTCGAGCTGGAGGTCAGTGCCCGGCTGGGCGATGACTGCCAGCAGCTCGATCAGCTGCCCATCGATGGCGACATCAGCGTGATCGCGCTGCGCAAGGGCAAGACCCTCGATCGCCAACCCTCCGGCAGCACGCGACTGTCCACCGGCGACCATCTGGTTCTGATCGGCGAATTGAGCGCGCTGCGCAAACTGGGGGCTCATCTATGAGGCAGCGCTACCGGCGCTATCTCCGCCCCCTGACCCGCACCCCACGCGGGCCCATCATCCATCTGTCGCCGCTGGAGATTCTGCTGAGCGGCTTTCTGGGCCTCGGCATGCTGGGCGCCTGCCTGCTGAAACTGCCCGGCATGCATCAGGAAGGCTTGAGCTGGCTGTCGGCGCTGTTCACCGCCACCTCGGCCGTCACGGTCACCGGCCTCTCCGTCACTCCGCTCAGCGACTTCACCCTCGCGGGCCAGACCATCGTACTGATACTGATCCAGCTCGGAGGCCTAGGCTTCATGACCATTGCCGCCCTGTCGCTGGTGATGCTGGGCCAGCGCCTGCCGATGCATCAGACCAGCCTGCTGCGCGAGGCGCTCAATCGCAGCAGTTCACGCGAGATAGGCCGCCTGCTCAAGATCATCACCGCCTTTGCACTGACGCTCGAGCTGGCAGGCGCTTCCTTGCTGGCGATGGACTGGGTGCCCGAGTACGGCTGGCAGGAGGGGCTCTGGCTGAGCCTCTTCCACTCGGTCTCGGCCTTCAACAATGCCGGCTTCACCCTGTGGCCGGACAGCCTGATGCGCGAGGCGGCCAATCCCCTGACCAGCGGCGTGATCGGAGTCCTGTTCATGACCGGCGGCATCGGTTTCGCCGTCATCGGCGAGCTGCGTGAGCGGCGACGCGAACATGGCTGGCGCGTGCTGCTGCAACCCTCGCGCTTTTCGGTGCAGACACGCCTGGTGATCGAAGCCACCGTGGCACTCAACCTGCTGAGCCTGGTGATGATACTGGCGCTCGAGTGGCGCAACCCCGGCACGCTGGGCGCCATGGCCAGTCATGGCGAACGCCTGCTCGCCGCCGCCTTCATGGCCATCACACCGCGCACCGCCGGTTTCAGCGTCATCGATACCGCCGAGATGACGCAAGCCTCGACCCTGTGGACCATGGCGCTGATGTTCATCGGCGGTGGCAGCGGCTCGACGGCCAGCGGAATCAAGCTGACCACCTTCGTGGTGCTGTTGCTGACCACCCGCGCCTTCCTGCGCCGCGAACCCTCTCCCACCCTGCATGGCCGCCGCATCGGCGATGACACCGTCTTCAAATCGATCGCCGTGGCACTGGCGGCGATGCTGCTGATCTTCAGCATGCTGTTCGGTCTGACCATCACCGACCCGGACCACGCCTTTCTGTCACTGGCCTTCGAGACCGTCTCGGCCTTCGGCACCGTCGGCCTGAGCCACGGCCTGACGCCCGAGCTCTCGCCCGGCGGGCAATTGCTGATCATCACGACCATGCTGCTGGGTCGCACCGGACCACTCGCCCTCGGCTACCTGCTGGCGACCCGCAGCCGCCCCGGCATCAGCTATGCGCGTACCGAGCTCTCGATCGGCTGATGTGCATGTGCACGGGCGATGGCGCGCGGCTGATGGCACACCACAGACGACACCTCAGAACGACGAAAGCCCCGACGCTGGGCATCGGGGCTTTCGTGAGCATGGTCACCCGCTCAGGGAGCGGCGGGTGAGGTCAGGCAATGACCTCAGTGATCATCATCATGATCATCGTGGTCATCATGCTCTT
Source organism: Cobetia sp. LC6 (assembly GCF_030264805.1). Taxonomy (NCBI): domain Bacteria; kingdom Pseudomonadati; phylum Pseudomonadota; class Gammaproteobacteria; order Oceanospirillales; family Halomonadaceae; genus Cobetia; species Cobetia sp. LC6. Next base: position 34,991 of record NZ_JASSPL010000009.1, read on the forward strand.
CAAGACGCTGATGTGCGTGCGTCTCGCCATCGTACTCATCCACTCGGGCCTTGAGCTTCTGACCTGGGCGGAATGTCACCACGCGACGCGCGGAGATCGGAATCTCCTCGCCTGTCTTGGGATTGCGCCCCGGACGTTCGCGCTTGTCACGTAGATCGAAGTTGCCGAAACCGGACAGCTTCACCTGTTCATTTTCCCGCAGGCAACCGCGAATCTCGTCGAAGAACACCTCTACCATCGACTTGGCTTCGCGCTTGGACATGCCGAGTTCTGCGTGCAGATGCTCGGCAAGTTCCGCCTTGGTCAACGCTCCCATGTCCGCTCCCTCGTTCAAGTGGCGACTCATGCTCTCAGCGCCGCCCCGAAACGTGTGTGGCCATCGGTGACGATCGCATCGACTAACTGATTGATTTCCTCATCATTCAGCGTGCGCGAAGGATGCTGCCAGGTCAAGCCCAGGGCGAGCGACTTGTGACCATCGGCTACCCCCTGGCCCTGATAGACGTCAAACAGGCGCAGGTCCGTCAGCCATTCACCGGCTTGCGAGCGGATGGCGTCGAGCAGCGACTGCACGTGAATGCCCTCTTCGACCACGAAGGCCAGGTCACGACGCACTTCCGGATACCTGGAGAGCGGCGCGAAGCGCGGCAGACGGCCTGCGCAGGCAGAGGCCAGCGTGATCTCGAACACGAACACCTCGACCTTCAGGCCAAGCTCGGCGCGCGCCGCCGGGTGCAGGGCACCCATCCAGCCCGCCGGCTCGCCATTGAAGAACAGCTGAGCGCACTGGCCCGGGTGCAGTGCCGGATGCTCGGCAGCTTCGAAGCGCCAGGCATCCAGATTGCCGCCCAGTGCCAGCAGTGCCTCGACATCGCCCTTGAGATCGAAGAAATCGACCTTGTCACGACCGCCATTCCAGCCTTCCGGCAGACGGGCACCGGTGATCAGGCCGCCGATCATCGGCGTCTGCTCGAGGGAGTCCAGCTCGCCGCGGAACACAAGCCCGGTCTCGAACAGGCGCACGCGCGACTGCTGACGATTGAGGTTGTGGCTCAGCGCCTTGACCAGCCCCGGCAGCAGCGAGCTGCGCATCACCGCCATGTCGCTGGAAATCGGGTTGGCCAGTGCCGGCGCCACCCCTTGCGGATCCAGCGTCTTCTGCAGCTCAGGGGCGACGAAGCTGTAGCTGATCGCTTCCTGATAGCCCCGCGCCACCAGCTGACGACGCAGGCTGGTCAGCGGCTGGGTGGTCTCATTGGCCACGGCCGGCGCCAGACGCGCGTTCGGGCGGCTGACAGGCAGATTGTTGTAGCCGTGGATGCGCGCCAGCTCCTCGATCAGGTCAGCCTCGATACTGACATCGAAACGCCAGCTCGGCACCGTCACCTGCCATTGGCTATTGCCATTCGCGGCGACCTGCATGCCCAGACGCTCAAGAATCTCGACGATCTCGTCATCCGGCAGCGCCATGCCCAGCGTGCGCTCGACACTGGTGCCGCTCAGGCTGACGACAGCGGCCTTGGGCAGCGCTGCGTCGCTGGCAACCTCGATGATCGGGCCCGGCTTGCCGCCGGTGATCTCGAGCAGCAGAGCCGTCGCGCGCTCGATGGCATCACGCTGCAGCTGCGCGTCCACACCACGTTCGAAACGATGCGAGCTGTCAGTGTGCAGGCCGTAGCTACGCGCCTTGCCAGCCACGCTCAACGGCGCGAAGAAGGCCGACTCGAAGAAGATGTCGCGCGTCTCGGCGTTCACACCACTGCCTTCACCACCCATCACACCGGCGATGGCCAGCGGGCCCTTCTCGTCGGCGATGACCAGGGTGTCGTCCCGCAGCGCGACTTCCTGACCGTCGAGCAGCGTCAGCGGCTCTTCAGCGGCTGCCATGCGCACCTCGATGCCACCGTTCAGGCGTGCCAGATCAAAGGCGTGCATCGGCTGGCCGAGTTCGAGCAGCACGTAGTTGGTGACGTCGACGACGGGGTCGATGCTGCGGATGCCACTGCGACGCAGACGCTCCTCGAGCCACAGCGGCGAGGTCGCGGCGACATTGACGTCACGCACGACACGTCCCAGATAGCGCGGGCATGCCTCTGGCGCGCTGACGGTGACCGGGAAGGTATCGTCGATCTGGGCGGCAACCGGCTCGATGCTCGGCGCCGTGACGGCGAGACGATTGAGCACGCCGACTTCGCGCGCCAGCCCCTTGACGCTCAGGCAGTCGCCGCGGTTCGGGGTCAGATCGACCTCGATGGCGTTGTCGTCAAGATTCAGGAAGTCACGTGCATCACGGCCCACCGGCGCGTCCGCGGCCAGCACCATGATGCCGTCGGAGGCCTCGGCTTCCAGACCCAGCTCGGAGGCGCCACAGATCATGCCGCGGGATTCGACACCGCGCAGCTTGGCCTTGCGAATCTTGAAGTCGCCCGGAAGCTTCGCGCCGACCTGAGCGAAGAGCACCTTCTGGCCAGCGGCGACATTCGGGGCGCCACATACGACCTGCACCAGTGCACCACTGCCATCATCTACCTGGCAGACATTGAGGCGATCGGCCTCCGGGTGCGGTTGCTTGTCCTTGACCTCGGCCACGACCACGCCGGTGAACTCACCGGCGACCGGTTCGATACCATCGACTTCCAGACCGGCCATGGTGACCTGATCGGCCAGCTGCTGGGTGTTCAGTTCCGGCGACACCCACTCACGCAGCCACTGTTCGGAAAATTTCATCTTGCTGTCCTGTTCCGTAAGTTCACGCCCTCAAGGCGCGATACGTGAATGAGTGCCTAGCTGAACTGGCGAAGGAAACGCAGGTCGTTCTCGAAGAACAACCGCAGGTCGTTGACGCCGTAACGCAGCATCGCCAGACGCTCTACGCCCATGCCGAAGGCGAAGCCGCGGAAGCGCTCGCTATCGATACCGGAGTGACGGAAGACTTCCGGATGCACCATGCCGCACCCCATCACCTCGAGCCAGCCGGTATGGGAGCAGACACGACAGCCGTCACCTGCACACATCACGCACTGGATATCGACTTCAGCGGACGGTTCGGTGAACGGGAAGTAGGACGGACGGAAGCGGACTTCCAGGTCATCACGCTCGAAGAAGGCATGCAGGAACTCTTCGACGGTGCCCTTGAGGTCGGCGAAGCTGACATTCTCGTCGACCAGCAGACCCTCGACCTGATGGAACATCGGAGTGTGGGTCAGATCGGAGTCGCAGCGATAGACGCGACCCGGGCAGACAATGCGCAGCGGCGGCTCACTGGCCTTCATGCTGCGCACCTGCACCGGAGAGGTGTGGGTGCGCAGAAGACGCGTGGCGTCAAAATAGAAGGTGTCATGCATCGCGCGCGCCGGGTGATGCGACGGGATGTTCAGCGCTTCGAAGTTGTGATGGTCATCTTCGATTTCCGGCCCTTCAGCGACACCGTAACCGATGTGCGAGAAGAAGCTTTCGATACGCTCAAGCGTGCGGGTGACCGGGTGCAGGCCGCCTACCGGCTCACCACGGCCCGGCAGGGTCACATCGACGCGCTCGGCGGCAAGACGCGCATTGAGCGCCGCCGTTTCCAGCGTATTGCGACGTGCATCCAACTCGCCACTCAACAGCTGCTTGGCTTCGTTGATGGTCTCACCGGCCTTGGGGCGCTCTTCGGGGGACAACTTGCCGAGGCCCTTGAGCAGTGCGGTGATCTCGCCCTTCTTGCCGAGAAAACGTACCCGTACCTCATCGAGGGTCTGGACGTCTTCGGCCGCCTGGATCGCGGTGCGTGCTTCGTCCACCAGGGTGGAAAGATGTTCCATCCGTTCAGCTCCGATCGCTTGAGTCACTGGCGCGGCAATGTCCGCCACCAATGGAAGTCGCGCCGACCTGAAGGTCGGCAGGGAGAGCGCCCCGCCTGCGGTGAATCACACAGACGATCGCGCCCTTGCCAGAGACCGGCCCGCAACGCGGCCAATCCCGTTCATGTCGCTGCTGCCCCACCGCCGGCTCTCTGACGGCGGGCCAAACAAAAACAGGGGAAGAGCGGCTGCTCTTCCCCTGTGACGTAACACGTCATCTCGATACCGCCTGAGTTGTCCAATGCAAGCATTCGACAGTCACGGCCCGGTTCGCCACCTCAGCGGCTCGCCGGGCCTGGGCGATATCTGATCCGGTCACTTACTGAGCAGCCTTGGCCTTCTCGACGATGGCAGCAAAGGCAGCTTTTTCGTGAACCGCGATATCGGCGAGGACCTTGCGGTCGATCTCGATATTGGCCTTCTTCAGGCCAGCGATGAAGCGGCTGTAGGACATGCCATTGATGCGGGCCGCAGCGTTGATACGCGCGATCCACAGGGCACGGAACTGACGCTTGCGGACACGACGGTCACGGTAAGCGTACTGGCCGGCCTTGATGACAGCCTGCTTGGCTACGCGGAAGACGCGTGAACGCGCTCCGTAGTAACCCTTGGCCTGCTTCATGATCTTCTTGTGACGGCGACGTGCGACGACGCCACGCTTGACGCGGGACATAGCGTACTCCTGATATTAAGAAAGTTGGACCGAGGTAAGGACGGCTTACAGGTTCGGCAGCATGCGCTGGATCAGCGCCTTGTCTGCAGCGTGAACCTGCTTCATGCCACGCAGCTGACGCTTACGCTTGGTCGACTTCTTGGTCAGGATGTGGCTACGGAAGGACTGCTTGTGCTTGAAACCGTTGGCAGTCTTCTTGAAGCGCTTGGCAGCGCCGCGGTTAGTCTTGATCTTCGGCATGAGTATTAACTCCGCTCGGTTTCTTGAGAAAATCCAGGGCCGACAAAAAGAGCCACGCCCGCAGGCGTGACCCTGATATGTCCGTTCTACTGCCTATGGATCACTTCTTTTTCGGCGCGAGAATCATGATCATCTGACGACCTTCCATTTTCGGGAAGGACTCGACGGTCACGAGCTCCGAGAGGTCGCCGGCGATCCGTTCCATCAGCTTGCGGCCGATGTCCTGGTGCGCCATTTCGCGACCACGGAAGCGCAAGGTTACCTTACCCTTGTCTCCGCCTTCGATGAAGCGAGTCAGGTTGCGTAGCTTGACCTGATAATCGCCTTCATCGGTACCAGGACGGAATTTGACTTCCTTGACCTGGATCTGTTTCTGCTTCTTCTTCTGCAGATTCTTCTGTTTCTTTTCGTCGAAAAGAAACTTGCCGTAATCCATGATCTTGCAGACGATGGGATCGGCATTGGAAATCTGGACGAGGTCGAGCCCTGCCTCTTCGGCCTTGACAAGCGCATCCTTGGTTGACACTACGCCAACCTGCTCGCCATCTGCGTCGATGAGGCGGACTTCGTCCGCACGAATACGGTCATTGATGGGAGCCCGCTTTTCCTGGGGGCGTCCGCGCTGATTATTCCGCTTGATCGTTGCGTCTCCGTTTGGCTGAAATTCGTTACTGTCAGACCTGTTCTTCCTTCAGGCGTTCCATGAATTCTGAAACTTTCATGGTGCCGAGGTCTTCACCGGAACGGGTTCTGACAGCTACTGCATCAGCTTCCACTTCCTTGTCGCCAACGACGATGAGGTAAGGAACCTTCTGCAGAGTATGCTCACGGATTTTAAAGCCGATCTTCTCGTTCCTCAAGTCTGCTTTGACACGGATGTCATGTTTCTCGAGGCGGGAGACCAGATCCTTGGCATATTCTGCCTGGGAATCCGTGATATTCATCACGACAACCTGCTCAGGGGCGAGCCAGAATGGCATCGCGCCTGCGTGGTGCTCGATCAGGATGCCGAGGAAGCGCTCGAAGGAGCCGAGAATCGCGCGGTGCAACATGACCGGCATGCGACGCTCTCCACTTTCATCGACAAACTGGGCACTGAGACGCTCAGGCAGATTGAAGTCGAGCTGTAGAGTACCACACTGCCAGACACGATTCAGACAATCTCGCAGAGAGAATTCAATCTTTGGTCCATAGAAGGCGCCCTCACCCGGCTGCAGCTCCCACGGCAGGCCAGTCGCATCCAATGCTGCCTGCAGGCCAGCTTCGGCCTTGTCCCACGCTTCCGGCTCACCGATGAAGGATTCCGGCCGAGTGGAGAGCTTCAGCTCGACGTCTTCGAAGCCGAACTGACGGTAGACTTCCAGCGTCAGACGGATGAAGTCCTCGGCCTCGGACTCGACCTGATCCTCGGTACAGAAGATGTGGGCGTCGTCCTGGGTGAAGCCACGCACGCGCATCAGCCCATGCAGAGAGCCGGACGGTTCGTTGCGGTGGCAGGAGCCGAACTCGGCCAGACGCAGCGGCAGGTCACGGTAGCTCTTCAGACCCTGATTGAAGACCTGGACGTGGCACGGGCAGTTCATCGGCTTGACCGCGTACTCACGCTTCTCGGACTCGGTGGTGAACATCAGCTCGTTGTAATGCCCCCAGTGCCCGGATTTCTTCCACAGCGAAAGATCGACCACCTGCGGTGTCTTGATCTCCTGGTAGCCATTGGCACGCTGGATACGGCGCATGTACTGCTCGAGCACCTGGTACATGGTCCAGCCATTCGGATGCCAGAACACCATGCCCGGCGCCTCTTCCTGCATATGGAAGAGGTCCAGCTTCTTGGCCAGCTTGCGGTGATCGCGCTTCTCGGCTTCCTCGAGACGCTTGAGGTAGGCCTTGAGCTGCTTCTTGTCCGGCCAAGCGGTGCCATAAATGCGGGTCAGCATCGGCTTGGTGGAATCACCACGCCAGTAGGCACCGGCCAGCTTGAGCAGCTGGAAGTGCTTGAGGTGGCGGGTATTCGGCACGTGCGGGCCGCGACACATGTCGGTGTATTCTTCGTGGTGGTAAAGACGGATGGTGTCGCCTTCGCCGATGCCCTCGATGATCTCCTGCTTGTACGGCTCATCGCGCTTCTCGAAAGCGGCCATGGCCTGGTCACGCGAGACATACTCACGCACCACATCGTACTCGCTGTCGATCAGCTGCTTCATGCGCTTCTCGATGGTCTCGAGATCTTCCGGGGTGACCGAACGGCCAAAGTCGATGTCGTAATAGAAACCGTCATCGATGACCGGGCCGATGGCCATCTTGGCCTCCGGGTAGAGCTGCTTGACGGCATGACCGATCAGGTGCGCGCAGGAGTGACGAATCACGTCCAGGCCTTCCGCATCACGCGCCGTGAGTATGGCGACGTTGGCGTCTTCGGTGATCATGTCAGCGGCATCGACCTCGACGCCATTGATCTTGCCGGCCACGCAGGCCTTGGCAAGACCGGGGCCGATGGACTCGGCCAGCTGCATCACGGAAATCGGGGTATCGAAGGTACGCTGGCTGCCGTCAGGCAGAGTAACGATAGGCATGAAGAATTCCTTGCGTTCAGTGGTGGCCCTTACCAAGGGTCACGTGAAGCGAATTTGGCCGAACGCGGGGCGCCGGCTCGAAATAGGGCAATGACGATCACACCCCTCACGCTACTGACCCCGGCCTACAATGCCTGGGGCGCCGCCCACCACCCCATGATGATCGAGTGACCAGTCAGGGTGTGGACACATAACGCGGGAACATGAGCGAGGCAAGACCTTAGCAGCCCGTTCAAAAGTCGTAAAGATACGCTTGAGCCACTGAAGACCATGCACGACACAGACGCAGACGGGGCGCCCTGAGGCGCCCCGTCTGATTCAGCTTACCGCGTTCGGCTTACTTGACTTCAGCAAGCTCGACACGACGGTTTTCGGCACGGCCTTCAGCGGTATCGTTGCTGGCGACCGGCTGCTCTTCACCGTAACCCACAGTCTGGATACGGTTGGTGTCAACACCTTCGGAAGCCAGGTAGGACTTCACGGAGTCAGCACGCTTCTGAGACAGCTGCTTGTTGTAGGAGTCAGAACCCACGGAGTCAGTGTGACCTTCGACGCGAACGCGGACGTTCTCGTTGGAGACCAGCTTGGCCGCCACACCGTTCAGCACTTTCTCGGCGTTGGCAGTCAGCTTGGCGGAGTCGAACTCGAAGTTCACGTCACGCAGGACGAGGTCAGCGACACAGCCCAGGGCATTGACCTTGGCGCCGGCCGGGGTATTCGGGCACTGGTCCTGGTAGTCCGGCACGCCGTCACCGTCGGAATCGAGCGGGCAGCCTTTCGCGTCAACAGTGACGCCGGCCGGAGTACCCGGGCACTGGTCCTTGTAGTCAGCAACGCCGTCACCGTCGGTGTCCAGCGGGCAGCCTTTCGCATCAACAGCGACGCCTGCCGGAGTCCCCGGGCATTCGTCACGGTCGTTCGGCACGCCGTCACCATCGTCATCCATGGACTTCGGAGCATCGTCAGCACACAGCAGTGCGCCAGCGGTCGCGCCGCCGACAGCACCCAGAGAAGCGCCGGTGTCTTCGTCGCTGTCACCAGAGACGCCGTAACCAATCCCGCCACCGATCAGGCCACCGGCCAGACCGCAGACGAACGGCTGGCTGTACCAGGGCTTCTCAGCAGATGAAGACTGGGAAGCAGAGCTTGCGCAGCCAGACAGGCCAACAACCAATGCAGAACCCAGAACCAGGCCAGTCGTAGATCTTTTCATGTAAGACTCCTTCTTAACACAGCGCAATATGTAACGAGGGTGTTACGTATCGACTCAGTATAAGAGCCGAACTCGTTACGATGAAAGGAATTTTATTCAAATCTTCCTTTAAGAAGAAAGCACATGCAGGTGCGTCCTTCCAGCTCTGATCGGGTCTGTTTCCCTTGAAAACGGTACCGATCCTCAGGCATACGTTGAAGGAAAACAGTGTTTTTTGCAACGTCGAAAAACTTTGACACTAACTGTATCAGATTGGCGACGCTGTAAAACCCCTGTTTTACTCTCTTCCAAGGTGCTGGCGTACCAGCCCCTCGAAAATCTCGACGCCGGGCGCCAACAGCGTATCAGGAAAATCGTAATCGGGGTGGTGAAGCCCCGGCATTTCCTCACCTGCGCCAAATGTGAACATGGCGGCATGGCAGTCTCGTGCCAGCACGCCAAAGTCCTCGGACCAACGATGCGCCTGGGGAAGTTCCACGCAATCAAGCCCTTGCTGCCGCGCCACACGGCGAATCATGTCATTCGCCTCAGGCGAATTCCAGGTCGCATCAAAGGTGTCACACCAGTCAACGTCGATACCCAGACGGTCTTCTTCCGCCTCGCTGCGCGCCAGTGACACGGCCGCTTCCGCCAGCGCCTTCATCATGTCATCGCTCTCGGTGCGCAGGGTGACCATCACCTCGGCATCGCCTGGCGAGGTACCGAACGCGACCTCGCCCAGGCGCGCATGGATCAGGGTCACCATCGCAAGCCCGGTTTCATCGGCAAATTGCAACGGCAGACGCGACAGGCCTTGCATAATGCGACACATGGCCATCGCCGGACTGCGACCGTTTTCCGGGTGGGCCGCATGCGCACAGAGCCCGGAAAGCCGCACGATCATGCCGCGCGAGGCACAGGTGAAGGCATGGTCGCGCACGCTGACTTCCCCGAGGGGACGCCCCGGCAAGTTATGGCACGAGTAGAGATAATCCGGCTTGAGTGCGGCAAAGGCCTTGCTGCGCACGACGGCACGCGCCCCTTCGCCGGTTTCCTCGGCGGGCTGGAACAGCAACACCACCTCGCCCCTGGCGACCGGAGACGCCGTCAGGCGCTGCGCCACGCCCAGCATCCAGCTCATGTGGCCGTCATGGCCGCACAGGTGCCCGACATGCGGATGACAGGAGGACCAGTCGCCACGCGGCGCCTCATCGATGGGCAGAGCATCCAGCTCACAGCGCAGCATGACGCGCGGGCCTGGCTCGGCACCGCGGAAGATGGCGGCCAGACCATGCCCGCCCAGACCGCTGACCACCTCGGCGCCGGCCTCCTGCATCCAGCCGGCGATGCAGGCCGCCGTGGCGGCTTCCTGTCCGGAGAGTTCCGGTGAGCGATGCAGTGCGTGACGCAGCTCGGCCAGCGGCGTACCCAGCAAGGAAAGTGTCGTGTTCATGCCTGCCTCTTGAAGACTCATCAGACGGCCTGCCCCAGATCTGCTGGCGAAGCGGGACGCTTGCGCCCCAGGTAATGCTGATGCCAGAACTCCATGTTGCTCAACACGCGACTCGCCGCCAGCTGCAGCGACTCCGCCAGCGCTTCCTCGACGGCGATGCGCTCCTTGTCTTCGGCCAGGCGCTCACGCGGCGACAGCTCCTTGCGCGCCGAGTGTGTGTGCAGGTGTGAGACCCGCCCATGCAGGACACCGAAGACCGAGAGCACGTCATCTTCGGCCAGTGAGGTATCGAGAATCTCGATCAGTACCTTGCAGCGCAGACCGCCTTCCACCATGTCGACCTGCCCGGCTTGCATGGCGCGTGCGATGGCTTCGAGGCTTTCCAGACAGTTGGCGCGTGCCTGGATGAGCTCTTGCTCGCGGCGCGCTTCACGCACCTTGACCTCGCGACGCAGCTTGAGGGCATAGAACGCCAATCCCGCGATGATGATGATCGCGATGACGGCCAGAATGATGCTGATAGTCAGGGACATGCCTTTCTCCTGCGGTAAACAAGCCATGAGTATAGGGACTGCACACGCGACACCCAAGGCGGGGCACTGCGACCGATGACCACGCACTCCGCCCCAGCCCGAACCTTTCGTCAACAAAAGACCCCGCATCAGGGATACGGGGCCAGTCGTGTCATTCACTCATGCGCGCTTTTCTCTGTCGCACTCATGCTTCGCTCGGCACGCGAGCGGCCAGTCTGGCAGCGCAGACTTCACCGCCCCGTCATCAAGGCCTCGAAGCTGGCCTTGAGCTTGAGATTCTGCGCCTGATGCGAGTAATTGCGTGCCAGGCTGGCCAGCGCAGTGCTCAGCGCCTGCGTGTCGCTCTCGAGCAGATGGGTGCAGCGCTCGGCCCACTGCTGTGGCGTGGACCCTGCGGCCATGACCAGCTCAGGATAGTCATCGAGCAGCTCGGCCGAGCCGACCCGCGCATTGAGCAGCACAGGCGCGCCACAGGCCATCGCCTCCAGCGCGACACGTCCGAATTCCTCGATATGGGCCGGCATCACGAACAGGTCCAGCGCGCCGTAGAGCGTCTCGACCTCCGGGATGGTCGAGCGCCAGAGCATGCGCTCGGCGATGCCCGCCTCTCTGGCCTGCTGCTGGTAAGGCGCGGCATCATCCTTGCCTACCACCAGGAAACGATAGCGGCCCGGTGAGGCCTGCTCCATCAGCGCCGCCATCGCCACGAACCCTGCCACATTGCGCTTGGTGAAGTTGCCGGATGACACCAGACCGACCAGCAGCTCATCTTCGGCCACGCCCAACGCCTCACGCCGGGCGGTGCGCCCTGCGCGCGCACGCTCGACCGTGAATTGCACCGGGTCATAGCCCGGGTAGCTGATCTCGATCCTCTCAGGCGCGATACCGTAGCGCGCCATCAGATCCTCGCCCATCATGCGCGAATTGACCGCGACCTGACGGAACTTGCCACCCTTGAGCACGTGATCATGAATCGCCGCCACTTCGTGGTCGCGAGGCAGCTCACGACCATGGATGCACTGCGAGGCAAGGTGCACGCAATTGTGCAGATAGACGGTATCCGGGCTTTCGCAGTCACCATGACTGATCAGCAGGTCGGGCGCATGACGGCTGGCCCAGGCCTGGACACGGCGATTGAACCAGAAACGACGATATGCCCCCTTGAAGGGCCACCGCCACAGGCGCACCAGCTCCGCGCCGTGGGAGCGAGCCAGTTCAGGCTTGCCGCGCTCGGCGAGTATCACCACGCGATAGCCCAGCGCGCGCAACGCATCCGCCTGTTCGAAGGCATTGCGGCTGGCACCGGTGTTCTTCTCGACCTGACGAATGGCGATCGCGGCCAGCTTGCCTGCATCAGTGCTCACGACGCCTCCTGCACACGACGCATGGAGTCACCGCGACCGACCGCGTAGTACATCAGGCCAGCGGCCTTCATGGCGGCGGGCTCGAACAGGTTGCGGCCATCGACCACCACCGGGAAGCCGAGCTGGGACTTCAGCCACTCGCCGTCCAGGGTGCGGAATTCCTTCCACTCGGTGCACACCACCAGCGCATCGGCACCCTTGACTGCCTGCTGACGGTCGGCGACCAGCACCAGATCGTCGCGCTCGCCGTAGATGCGGCGGCATTCCTTCATGGCTTCCGGGTCATAGGCCTGCACGGTCGCGCCAGCCGCCCACAGCGCTTCCATCAGCGTGCGGCTCGGCGCGTCGCGCATGTCATCGGTGTTGGGCTTGAAGGCCAGACCCCAGACGGCGATGGTCTTGCCCCTGAGGTCGCCATCGAAGGCCCGCGACAGCTTGTCGAACAGCGTGACCTTCTGGCGCTTGTTGACGGATTCCACGGCGGTGAGCAGCTCGGCGTCATAGCCGACCTGACTGGCGGTACGCGCCAGTGCCTGGACATCCTTCGGGAAGCAGGAGCCACCATAGCCACAACCGGGATAGATGAAGTGGTAGCCGATACGCGGGTCACTGCCGATGCCGCGACGCACTTCCTCGATGTCCGCGCCCAGGCGCTCGGCCAAGTTGGAGATCTCGTTCATGAAGCTGATCTTGGTGGCCAGCATGGCGTTGGCGGCGTACTTGGTCAGCTCGGCGGCGCGCACATCCATGAACATCAGCTTTTCATGGTTGCGGTTGTAGGGCGCGTAGCATTCGCGCATGCGCTCACGCACCGCTTCGGAATCGGTGCCGACCACGATGCGCGCGCCACGTGTGAAGTCCTCCAGCGCGGCGCCTTCCTTGAGGAATTCCGGGTTGGAGCAGACATCGAAGTCGACACTTTCGCCGCGCTCGGCAAGCACTTCAGTGACTCGCGCCGTGACACGGTCCGCCGTGCCCACCGGCACGGTGGACTTGTCGATGATGACCTTGTAGTCATTCATGTGCTCGCCGATGGTCTCGGCCACCGCAAGCACGTACTTGAGGTCGGCGCTGCCGTCTTCGTCCGGCGGTGTGCCCACGGCGATGAACTGCAGCACGCCGTGCTCGACGGCCTGACGGGCATCAGTGGTGAAGTTGAGACGGCCGGCCTCGACATTGCGCAGCACCATGCTCTCCAGCCCCGGCTCGAAGATGGGGATCTCGCCCTGCTTGAGGCCATCGATCTTGGCCGCGTCAACGTCCATGCAGATCACGTCATGGCCGACATCGGCCAGACAGGTGCCAGTCACCAGGCCTACGTAGCCTGTTCCGAAGACAGTGATTTTCATGTCAGTCCTTGAGAGTTTCTGAAGGTAATGAAGCAGGTGACAAGGTGAACGCCGACGAATCCTCTGGCGGCGTCACGCGGGAATCCGATTCTGGCGCTTGCCCATCGCGCGTCGCGCCCTGTCCGGACATGAACTCCGGACGCTCCAGCAGCTCGGTGGTCGCCTCGACCGCTTCCTCGAGCTCTTCGGCACCCGGCGCGAGAGGTCGGGAAAGAAAGTCCGACGGCAGGGCTTCATAGAAGTTCAATCGTCCCAGCTGGTCCAGCACCGGATGACGCTCACGCGGCTGATAGCAGACCGCCCAGGGCGACAGGCACGGCTTGTCACCGGAGAAGCGGATACCCATCCAGTCGCTGGCCAGATAGGGCAGATCAAAACTGGCGAAGGGCTCATCGGCATTCGAGCGCAGGCGAGTCAGCTCACGCGCGGGATTGGGCGCCTGCCCCATCTGCCACAGCCATAGCGGAATGCGGTACGGTGCCTGGCTGGGGCGATCACCACCATGCACATAGGCGTCACTGAGCGGGTCATGCTCGAGGCCGTGGTCCGACAGATAGAGCACGCCAGCAGGCTGCCCTTCGAGGCGCTGGAAGACGCCCTCGATTATCTGATCCGTGAAGCGGATGCTGTCATCGTAGGCATCGGTCAGCGGCGAGCGGCTGTCCGGAGTCAGGAAATAGCGCAGTGAGTCCGGGTACTGCAGGCTGGCCGGCGGATGGCTGCCGTAGAGATGCAGCACGATCAGCCGCGGCCCCTCGACCTCGCGCGCCAGTGCCTCATCAAGTGCATCCAGCAAGCCGTCGTCATAGTCGGTCATGATGGTGCGAGCGATATCGGCACGCTGGGCGATGGCGGTGATCCAGGTGCGCTCGGAGGTGATATCGAGCCCCTGGCGGGACAGCCACTCGGTATGATAGCCGGCCTGATTGGCCAGCGAGATCAGGTTGGCGTCCAGATAGCGTGGCGAGAAGGTCCGCGGGTCAGTCAGGCTGGCCAGCATCGGTACCGCCAGCACGGTCTGCGGCGCCGGCGCGATGGCCTGATCGAAGACCACCAGCTCATCGCGGCGTGCATCGAGATTCGGCGTCGTGGCGCGGGAATAGCCATACAGCGACAGCTGATCGCGGCGCTGGGATTCGCCGATGATCAGGACGAAGACAGCATCCTCCGACACTTCGGGGCTGCGCGAGACGCCGCCGAAATCATAGTCATCCGCCATCAGCGCCTTGTAGCGTTCCTTCTCCCACCAGGCATGCGAGGTGGTGGCCAGATTCCACCCCGGCGAGACCGACAGCGTCGTGATGACCAACGGCACGCTGGCCCGCCCCCACTGCCAGCTACCGGCCAGCAGCATCAGCATCCAGAGCACGAAGGCGATTCCGCTGCGCCCACCCAGCCGGGCACGCGCCAACCCCGACCCGAAGCGATTGCCCAGTGACAGCGCCAGCAGGAAGAATCCCAGCGGAACGATCAGGGCCAGCGGGAATTTGAACAGCATCGCCATCGATTCGCTGCGACTGGTATCCAGCGAGCTGAGCGCAAAGGCCAGGCCGTAGCGGGAATCGTAATAGACGGCGCTGACCACACTTGCGGAGAGATTGACACCCAGCGCCGCCATCAGCCCCAGCGCCGGCCAACGCCAGCGCGGGCGATGGAGCGCTGCCAACAGACACGGCCACAGCAACAGGTTGCCGAACAGGATCAGGCCGCCCTCGAGCAGGCCGTGATAGATCAATGGCACCAGACTCGCCAGCAGGGACAGCATGATGGCGGAGATCACCCCAGCCCGCTTGCTCGCCTGATCACTGCGCGCAAACAGGCGACGGATGAAGCGCTGCAGCAGGCCCTTCATGTGCGCCCTCGCCATGACATGAGTGCTTCAACCCTTGCGCGGGCCGATGGATGCACGAGCCGTCGAGCCCCGGCCACCCTCAGACGTCCAGCGCCTGGCGCCAGCGACCATCCGCTTGGCCACAGGCGATGAAGAAGGGATTCACCAGCGTATCGCGGGCGTTGTAGTCCAGACGACGCGGCTGTGCGGGCAATGACTCGGCATCGAAGACCTGGCCGCCGGCCGCTTCCAGCACGGCCTGTGCCGCCGCGGTGTCCCACTCGCTGGTCGGCGCGTAGCGCGGATAGAGATCCGCCTTGCCTTCCGCGATGCGACAGAACTTGAGCGAGCTGCCACAGCTGACATTCTCCACCGGTGCCAGGCGCTCGATCAGCGCCGCCGTGCGCGCATCGAGATGCGACTTGCTGGCCACGACTCTCAATACCTCCGGCTCCGGGCTGACCGCGATCTCGACACGCCCGGCGGCGTCTTCCCGGAAGGCCCCCACGCCGGCAAGCCCGCTCCAGGTCGTCTCCAGTACCGGCGCATCCACTACGCCCAGCACACTGCGCGACCCCTGGATCAGGGCCACGTTGACGGTGTATTCACCGCTGCCGGTGACGAATTCGCGCGTGCCATCCAGCGGATCGACCAGCCAGAAGGTCTGCCAGTCACGCCGCGCCACGATATCGGCCTTGTCGCTCTCTTCCGAGAGCACCGGAATCTGCGGTGCCAGACGGGCCAGCCCCTCGACCAGCACATGATGCGCCGCCATATCCGCCGCCGTGACGGGACTGTCATCCGCCTTGGCGCGCGTGCCGAGCTCTCCCCCACGGGCGACGGCGAGTATCGCCTGCCCCGCTTCACGGCAAAGCTGTTCAATGGCCGTCAGCAGTTCAAGATCGGGGGTGACATCAGACTGGGTCATGGGGGGCTCGCAGAGAATTCGAAGGAGTCGGCATGGGCCCTTGGGCCCGCCGTCATCATACGCAAAAGCGGCCGCGGATGCTGCCCGCGACCGCTTCGAGAGGTCTTCACACAAGCGCCGTCAACTCAAGCTCGGTCAATTCAAGCTTGGTCAAGTCAAGCTCGGTCAATTTCGGCGCACTGACCATGCAGTATCAATTGTCAGGCACTGCGATAGCCGTTGGGGTTGCGTGACTGCCAACGCCAGCTGTCGGCCATCATGCGGTCGAGACCCAGCTCTGCCTTCCACTTGAGCTCGCTGAAGGCCTTGTCCGGCTCCGCCCAGCACTCGGCGATATCGCCGGCACGACGCGGTGCGATGCGATACGGCACCGGACGACCGCTGGCCTTCTCGAATGCCTTGACCATGTCCAGCACGCTATAGCCGGTTCCCGTCCCCAGGTTGTAGGTGTGAACGCCATCGCGCGCATCACCGGCCAGGTAGTCCAGCGCCTTGAGATGGCCATCGGCCAGATCGACGACGTGGATGTAATCGCGCACCCCGGTACCATCCGGCGTCGGGTAGTCATCACCGAACACGGCCAGTTCCTTGAGACGACCCACGGCGACCTGGCTGATATACGGCACCAGGTTGTTGGGGATGCCGTTGGGGTCTTCACCGATGGTGCCGGACTCATGGGCGCCCACTGGATTGAAGTAGCGCAGCAGCGCGATACGCCAGCTGTCATCCGCGACAGCCAGGTCGCGCAGCACTTCCTCGACCATCAGCTTGGAGCGGCCATAGGGATTGGTCGCGGAGGTCGGGAAGTCTTCACGGATCGGTGTGGAAGCCGGATCGCCATACACGGTGGCGGAAGACGAGAACACGATACGCTTGACCCCGGCACGCGCCATGGCGGCACACAGCACCAGGGTGCCATTGACGTTGTTGTCGTAGTAGGCCAGCGGCTTGGCGACGCTCTCGCCGACCGCCTTGAGCCCGGCGAAATGGACCACGGCCTCGATATCGTGACGCTCGAACAGGCTGTCGAGCAGCGCGCCGTTGCGGATATCCCCTTCGACGAACGGCACTTCACGCCCGGCAAGCGTCGCCACACGCGCAAGAGAGGCTTCGCTGGCATTGGACAGGTTGTCCAGCACCAGCACCTGATGGCCGGCCTCCATGAGCGCCAATACCGTATGAGACCCGATGTAGCCTGCACCACCCGTGACCAGAATCATCAATCATCTTCCTTGTGAAGTAACGCGACAGCGGGCCACGCAGTTGCCCTGCGCTGGCCCTGTTCATGGCTGCTAACCCTACCTTCCAGCCCTTGCGCTCACAAGTCCACAGCCAACGACAGCGTCTGTCGCCAGACAGCAACCTGACCCGTGCAAGATGGCGTCACACAGGGGCCTGGCCGGAGGTTGGAACGCCTCGGATCACGCGTCGCGCTTGCGCGGCGTCAAGGTTTCACTAACCGGCGTTTCAAAACAGGCAATGAAGGCTATTGAGCCGCGCCGCAATACTGAGACAATGGCCGCGCCTTGTCGCATGAGCGCCCGGCTGATCGACTCGCGAGCGACTTTCTGACAAGGCAGGCAACATGACACGCCGTGCACGTCACCCCGACCGGGGATATATGCGCGGCATGTAATGAATAACACCAACACGACAACTCGCCATCACCTACCATGACCCATACCAACAACACGATGACCACCATGATGAGGAAGCCAGTCGCCGACCGGCTTCTCTGGAGTCGACATGCCTGAGCAATCTCCCGATCACATCGCTGATCAGTCCACTACGCCGCCACAAGCGCCACTCGCGGCGCGCATCGGCCTGATACTCGGACCGCTCCTGTTGCTGATGACCTGGCTTACACCGGCGCCGGGTGACATGCCGGACAGCGCCTGGCTCTGCGTCGGCCTGGCCCTGCTGATGGCCACCTGGTGGGCTACCGAGGCCCTGCCGATCCCGGTGACCTCACTGCTGCCCATCGTACTGGTGCCGGCACTTGGCATTGACGACATCAAGAGCACCACAGCCGCCTATGCCAACCCGACCATCTACCTGTTCCTCGGTGGTTTCCTGCTCGGGATCGCCATGCAGCGCTGGGACCTGCATCGCCGCGTGGCCTTGCATACGCTGAAGCTTGCCGGTCATTCCCCGCGCCGCCAGATCGCCGGCTTCATGATCGCCACCGGCTTCATCAGCATGTGGGTATCCAACACCGCCACCAGCATCATGATGCTGCCCATCGGCATGTCAGTGGTCAGCCTGATGTCGAGTGGTCAGGATGAGCGCGACAGCAATGACCCGGAACTGAAGCGCTACGCCGCCGCCTTGCTGCTGGGCATCGCCTACTCCGCCAGCCTCGGCGGTATCGCGACCCTGATCGGCACGCCGCCCAATGCCCTGCTGGCAGGTTACCTGTCCAGTGATCAAGGCATCGAGATCGGCTTCGCCCAGTGGATGCTCGTCGGCCTGCCGGTCGCCATCGCCATGTGTGCCATCACCTGGTGGTGGCTGACGCGCACGCCCTTCTCCTTCAAGTCCGAGACGGCAGACAGCGGCGAGATGATCAGCCGCGAGCTCAAGGCACTGGGTGCCATGAGCAGCGCCGAGAAGCGTGTCGGCGTTGCCTTCCTGGTGGCTGCCCTGCTATGGATGTTCCGCCCGCTGATCAACCAGATGGGCCTTGCCTGGCTGTCGGACACCGGCATCGCCATGGCCATCGGCGTGGGCCTGTTCGCCATTCCCTCCGGCACCTCACGCGGTCGTCGACTGCTGGTGTGGGAAGACGCGCGTGACCTGCCCTGGGGCGTGTTGCTGCTGTTCGGGGGTGGCCTGGCACTGGCGGGCGTGATCAAGAGCTCGGGCCTCGCCGAGTGGATCGCCGGCCAGCTGTCGATGTTCAGCGTGCTGCCGCTTATCGGCCTGGTCGCCATCGTTGTCGTGGTGATCATCTTCCTGACCGAAGTCACCTCCAATACCGCGACGGCAGCCGCCTTCCTGCCGCTTTTGGGAGCACTGGCGCTGTCACTGGACATCGATCCGCTGCTGATCACCGTACCGGCGGCCATCGCGGCCAGCTGCGCCTTCATGATGCCGGTGGCGACCCCGCCCAACGCCATCGTGTTCGCCACCGGCCACCTCAAGATCCAGACCATGATGCGCGCCGGCTTCTTCCTGAACCTGGCCGGTACCGTGGTCGTCACCCTGCTGGCCTATGGCCTGATCGTGGCACTGTGGGTGTAGAAGCAAGTGCTGACGCGGAGCCTGGAAGGCCACGAGGAAGAGTACGAGGAGAAGAGTGAAGGTGAGAACGAGGGGGAAAACACAAGCGCCTGACAAGTTTTTCACTGCCCTTGAAGCCTGAGCCCTCGAAACCTGTAAGCCTCAGCCCCGAAACGACAACGCCGGACTCCAATGGAGTCCGGCGTTGTCGTTCATGCCAGGCAGATTCTGCGACTTCTCATCATGACACCTGCGGTCATGTTCAGAAGAAGCCGAGGAAGCCCTTGATGATCAGCGAGTTGGCGATATCGATCAGGAAGCCGCCCACCACCGGCACGATGATGAAGGCCAGACGCGACGGCCCATGATGCTGCGTGACCGCTTGCATGTTGGCGATCGCCGTCGGCGTGGCGCCCATGCCGAAACCACAGTTACCCGCGACCAGTACCGCTGCGTCGTAGTTCTTGCCCATCAGGCGGAAGGTGATCTGGGTGGTGTAGAGGAACACCAGCGCAACCTGTGCCAGCAGGATGGCCAGAATCGGCAGTGCCAGATTGGCCAGATCCCAGAGCTTGAGTGTCATCAGCGCCAGCGCCAGGAAGATGGACAGGCTGATATTGCCCAGCACATCCACGGCGTGGGTATTGAGGTGCTTGTCGCCGAAGGCGCGCACCACATTGCCGATGACGATACAGCTGAACAGCACCCACACGAAGGTCGGCAGCGAGAAGGCGGTGCCCGACGTGAGCGACTGCAGCTGCTGGCCACAGACGACTCCGAGCAGCAGCATGAAGAGTGTCTTCAGGGCATTGGCCGTATTCAGCGGATGCTGGACTTCCGTCTCGTCATATTCGGAATCGCTGACCTGGGCGTTGATGTCCTGCCCTTCGCGCTTCATGCGATTGATCAGGAAGCGTGCCGTCGGCCCGCCGATCAGGGAACCGAACACCAGCCCGAAGGTGGCACAGGCCATCGCGACTTCCATCGCGCCATTGATGCCATATTCATCGGCGAAGACGTTGGCCCATGCTGCGCCGGTGCCGTGACCACCGGACATGGTGATGGAGCCACCGAGCAGACCCAGCACCGGATCAAGACCGAACAGGCTGGCGACACCGACACCCAGCAGGTTCTGCAGGATGAGCAGACCGATGACCAGCGCGAGGAACAGCACCAGCTTGCTGCCGCCGGCACGAATCATGCGAACGTCTGCCGACAGGCCAACGGAGCCGAAGAACAGCAACATGAAGGGAGTCTGGAGGCCGCCGAAGAACTGGAACTCGTAACCCAGGCCGCGCAGGCCGGTGACGATGATGGTAGCGATGAGGCCGCCGACCACAGGCTCGGGGATATTGAATTCGCGCAGCACGCGCACGCGCTCGACGATCAGATGGCCAACGACGAGGACAAGCGCCGCCAGCAACAGGGTGGTGATAGCATCAAGTTGAATCATGCGATACCGATGAGTAGTTGTGGGTTGTTCTAGCGGACCTCCTGAACGAGAGGTGCACTGGCGATTCCCGACCAGAGCATGGATGGGGACGCATCCATTATCTCTTCCATCAGGGGGGTTGCCTTTGCACCGCTTGGAATTGTTGTGTTCTCGAATCCGGTCTGCCACCAGATCGTTATCATTATGCGGGTGCAGCGATGATACGCAGGGTGGGCACCGGTGCAAGCCCGGATGTTGACTGAGCCGTCAACATCAGACAAAAGTCTATAGGGGCCTGGCGAGCATGACACGTATTTTCCACGCAAGCCTACCCGCGTCAGCCCAGCAACGGCGGGCGTGAGCGCCAGCCGGGCAACTTCTGCCCTGCCGCGAAACGCAAAGACCCTCGCTCTGATGAGCGAGGGTCTCGAGAGAGGCAAAAAAGCCTCTGATCAGTCACGCATGAGGCGTGATGTCATCAGACAGCGACCGGGCCGGCTTCCTCGGCACGTTCCGCTTCGCTGCGTGCACTGCTTTCCAGACCGCGATTGACCGCCGACAGCACGGCCTTGAGCGACGCGCTTACGGTATCGCCATCCTCGGCCATGCCGCAGACACGCTTGCCATCCAGGTTGAGCATCACGAAGGCCACCGCGACGGCATCGCTGCCTTCGCCGAGGGCGTGCTCACCGTAGTCCACCACGCTGACGGTGGAACCGGTGTGGCGCTGCCAGGCATCCATGAAGGCGGAGATGGCACCATTGCCTTCACCGGCCAGCGCGATCTGCTCGCCCTTGTCATCGACCAGTGTCGCGGTGAGCTGCTCAGCCCCTTCGCGATCCAGACGATAGCCCTTGAGACTCAGCGGCGCTTCGCGCTTGAAGCTGGCATCGAGAATCGCGCGAATCTGGTCGCTGGACAGCTCACCACTGACCTGCTCGCTGGCCTTCTGCACGTGCGGCGCAAGCTCGAGGCTCATCCAGCGCGGCAGGCTGATGCCGTGATCCCGCTCGAGCAGGAAGGCCATGCCGCCCTTGCCGGACTGACTGTTGACGCGGATCACCGCCTGGAAGTCGCGACCGAGATCCTGCGGGTCGATGGGCAGATAGGCGACCTGCCACGGCTCGTCAGGCTGCTGCTTCTTGAGGCACTTGCGGATGGCATCCTGATGGCTGCCGGAGAAGGCGGTGTAGACCAGTTCGCCGACCCACGGGTGACGCGGGTGAACCGGCAGGTTGGTGCACTCGGTGTAGACCTGGATGATCTCGTCCGGGTTGGAGAGATCCAGCTCCGGATCGATGCCCTGGCTGTAGAGGTTCATCGCCAGGGTGATCAGGTCCATGTTGCCAGTGCGCTCACCGTTGCCCAGCAGGGTGCCTTCGATACGGTCAGCCCCGGCCAGCAGGCCAAGTTCGGCGGCGGCGGCGGCGCCACCGCGGTCGTTGTGGGTGTGCAGCGAGATGATCGCACAGTCACGACGGCTCAGGTGCTTGATGAAGTACTCGACCTGGTCGGCGAAGTGATTGGGCGGGCCCACTTCCACCGTGGCCGGCAGATTGAGGATGCAGCGTTTTTCCGGCGTCGGCTGCCAGACATCCATCACCGCTTCACAGACCTCGACGGCGTAATCCATCTCGGTGGAGGTGAAACTCTCCGGCGAGTACTGGAACACCCAGTTGGTGTCCGGGTAGCGCTCGGCGTAGTCCTTGACCAGCTGAGCACCCTCGACGGCGATGGCCTTGATGCCGTCACGGTCCATCTCGAACACCCGCTCACGCTGCACGGTGGAGGTGGAGTTGTAGACGTGAACGACGGCATCACGCGCACCGACCAGCGATTCGAAGGTGCGCGCGATCAGATGCTCACGCGCCTGCACCAGCACCTGGATGCTGACGCCTTCCGGGACCTGATCTTCCTCGATCAACCAGCGCACGAAGTCGAAATCGAGCTGACTGGCGGAGGGGAAACCGACTTCGATCTCCTTGAGGCCGATCTTGACCAGCAGCTTCCACATCAGCTTCTTCTGCTCGACCGTCATCGGCTCGAGCAGCGCCTGATTGCCATCACGCAGGTCGACACTCGCCCATAGCGGCGCCTGAGTCACGGTACGCGACGGCCACTGGCGGTCGGTCAGTGCAACAGGGGGCACGGGGCGATATTTGGTGTGGTCGAAGGCAGCACTTGGCGTGGATGCAGCAGTCATGGTCGGTTCCTTGGCGGTCTGGGTACGAAAAACCGGCAATCGAGGCCCGATACGGGAGATCGATGGCACCTTTCGCACTCAACAGTGTCCCAATCGGGGCGCCTGAGTAAATGTGAGATGACGAAGGCGTGAAGGCCTTGCATCCGAAAGCTTGCCGTCAGCAGGGCAAGCAAGCAAGTCGGGGGCAGAGTAACGTCACTGCCCGCCGCAAGCCCTGGGACCGGATCACGGTCTCCAGCGCGGGAAGAAGGACGATGGGATCACCACCAGAGCCCTTTCGGCAGCCTCGCTTCGATCAGAAGCCGACTGCGTACCGCGTTCACCGGTTGCAAGAGGCATGTCGCCAGCGCCGGTGGCTCATCCTGCTCAGGTCTGTCGTTCGCGTCGTGCGTCGTGTCATGCGACAGCCACGACCCGAGCGGACGTCTTCATCGCTGAGCAGTGATTACAGTATATGCCGCATTTCAGGGCGGACGATTGCGAAAATTACATGACATCGCCATCTTAAAAGCAGATTATTTCACCATTCATATCTTCATCGCCAATGGATTGCGAAAATGAGCCAGAATATTTCTCTTCCGACACTGGACCGCTTCGACCGTCGCATTCTTGACGAGCTTCAGCACTCGGGTCGCATCAGCAATCAGGAACTCGCGGAGCGCATCGGCCTGTCCCCGTCGCCTTGCCTGCGCCGTGTTCGTGCGCTGGAAGAAAGCGGCATGATCACCGGCTACCGCGCCCAGATAGATGCCCGCAAGCTGGGACTCAGTCTGATGGCGCTGCTGCATATCTCGATGGACCGTCACACCCCGGAGCGCTTCACCAACTTCGAGGACACCATCGCCTCGCTGCCCCAGGTGATGGAATGCCTGCTGATCACCGGCCAGGAAGCCGACTACCAGCTCAAGGTGGTGGTCAAGGACATGGATGACTATCACGACCTGCTGCTCAAGCAGATCACGCGGATCGAGGGTGTGACCGGCGTGCATTCAAGTTTCGTGCTGCGCCAGGTGATCGATCACCAGCGCGTCCCGACGACCTCCTGAGCCTGACTGTCTGAATCAGGCCCTCATCAACATGAAAGCCCCGTCGGCTATCACCGGCGGGGCTTTCATGTTGATGAAGACACCAGCGTGATCACGCGGTGTTCAGGGCGTGCCGATCGGGAAAGTCACTCGCCACCGATGATGCCGCGGCGAATCTGGTCTTCCTCGATGGATTCGAACAGCGCCTTGAAGTTGCCCTCGCCGAAACCATCGTTGCCCTTGCGCTGGATGATCTCGAAGAAGATCGGTCCAATCACCGTCTCGGTGAAGATCTGCAACAGAATCCCCTCCCCCGGCGCGCCATCGACCAGCAGATTCAATGCCTTGAGGTCCTCGACATTCTCCTCGTGGTTGGGCACCCGCGCATCGACCTTCTCATAATAGGTGGCCGGCGTGGTCAGGAAGGTGACGCCATTGGCCTTGAGCGCCTTGACGGTGGCATGGATATCATCCGTCGCCATCGCCAGGTGCTGAATGCCCTCCCCATTGTATTCGCGGATGAATTCCGCGATCTGGGAGTCATCATCCGCTGACTCGTTGATGGGGATGTGCATCTTGCCGCAGGGTGCCGTCATCGCGCGCGAGAAGAGCCCGGTCATCTTGCCTTCGATATCGAAATATCGGATCTCGCGGAAGTTGGCGATACGCGAATAGAAGTCTGCCCATACATCCATCTGACCGCGCCCGACATTGTGGGTCAGGTGATCCAGCGTATGCAGGCCGACACTGTTGGCATTCTCGATTGCGCCATCAATGGCGACGAAGTCGGTATCGTAGATCGAGCGCTCGCGGTGATGGTCCACGAAGTACAACACCGAACCGCCGATGCCTTGCACCGCGGGGATGCCCACCTCGCCCGGCCCGACCGGATGCTCGACGCTGCGCGCACCGTGCGCCAGTGCGTAACGATGCGCCTGCTCGGCATCCGCCACACGCCAGGCCATCGCACAGGCACTCGGGCCGTGGATCGCCGCGAATTCCGCCGCCGGGCTATTCGGCTCGGCGTTGAGCACCACATTGATACCGTGCTGCTGGAACAGGAACACCTGCTTGGATCGATGGCGGCGGGTCTCGGTAAACCCGAGCTGGTTGAACAACTTGCGCAGGGCATCAATGCCGGCCGCATCCGGGGCCGTGAATTCGACGAACTCGAAACCGTCCGTGCCAATGGGATTGTGCTGTTCGATACGCGCCGGTGCGTTCATGAGAGGCTCCTGAGTCAGGCTGCCGACAGGGCAGGCAAGGTAGAGAAAAGGCGGGCAACATCCTTCACGACAGGTGAATGCGTCACACTGACCACCTGTCGTATCCCGATTCCGTTATCGGAAATCTATGCCTTGCCTGCCGCCCTGCCCATGCGCCTTGCGCCTGCATTGGTGCCGTGCCCTGCCTCCCCTCACGCCAGACATGTAACGAATCTCTGCCATAGCGCAGACGGCCATCTCGACACTGCCCTCTCGGGGCGCTCCCGCTGCGGCGAGCGCCTGACACTGCGTCATGCTTTCTTTACACCCATCGGCGCATCACGCTTGCTGCTGCCTCTTGCCCGTCTTGCGTTGGCTGCTAGAGCCAGGCGCCGCTGCCCAATTGCCAGGCCACCCATAGCAGAATCGTGGCGATGAATGCCTCGATGACCTGCCAGGCGCGCGGGCTGGTCAGGCGTGGCGCCAGCCAACCGGCACATGCCACCAGGCCGAAGAACCAGCCGAAGGAGGCCAGGCTCGCCCCGACGATGAAGCTCTCCGGTGACGGCTGTTGCGCGCCGATCGCGCCCAGCATCACCAGCGTATCCAGATAGACCTGAGGGTTGAGCAGCGTGACGGCCAGAGTCGCCGCCAGCACCTTGCCAAGATTGGCCTTGAGGGCGTTGCTGGCCGTCAGCTGGCCGCCAGTGCGCATGCGCCCCAACGCCTTGAGTGCCTGCCAGAGCAGAAATGCCACGCCGCCCCAGCGGGCAATGCTCATCAACAGCGGTGATTGCTGCATCAGCGCGCCAAGCCCGAGCACGCCGGCGATGATCAGCACGCCATCGCACAGTGCGCAGAGCCCCGCCACCCACCATTGATGCTCGCGCTTGAGCCCCTGCCCCAGGACGAAGGCGTTCTGCGCCCCGATGGCGATGATCAAGCCTGCGCCTACCCCGGCCCCATTGAAGAATGACCACCACATATCGCCTGTCCTTTCGTCGTGTCGTTGCCGTGACTGACAACGCATGCCACGGCTGCCAGTGCTGAGGCAGGCAGAGTACGCTAGGATGAATACATCAAGGAAATTGATTCAGGGAATGGATCATAAGGAATATTGATGCTGGACTATAAATTGCTGGAGGCGCTGGCGGCCGTCATCGATCAGGCGGGCTTTGAACGCGGGGCGAGAGCATTGGGGCTGACGCAGTCAGCGGTCTCGCAGCGCATCAAGTTGCTGGAAGCACGGCTGGGGCAGCCGGTACTGGTACGTACACCGCGACTGGGGCCGACACCGCTCGGGCGGCGCCTGCTCAATCATGTCCAGCAGGTACGCCTGCTGGACATGACCTGCTCGACCAGATTCCCGCCCTCGGCGAGAGCGAGCAGCGACTGCGCATCGCCATCAATGCCGATTCGCTGGCCACCTGGTGGCCGACCGTCACCGGCAGTTTCTGTCGCGAGCGTGACCTGTTGCTGGACATGCTGGTGGAGGATCAGGAAGTGGCGCTCAGGCGCATGCGCGACGGTGAAGTCGCGGGCTGCATCTGTGCCACGCCACGCCCGGTGCAGGGTGCGCGCTCCCATCCGCTGGGCAGCATGCGTTATCGGGCGCTGGCCAGCCCGGACTTCGTGCAGCGCCATATCGCGAAGAAAGGCCACGCCATCCCGCCCATTCTGCCGGCCGAGACCCTGCGCAACATGCCCGCCATCGTCTATGGCCGTGATGACCGCCTGCAACACCGGCTGTTGTCGACCATGGGCTTCGATGAGCCCTTCCCACACCATCTCTGCCCGTCATCGGAAGGTTTCGTGCGTCTGGCCCTGAGCGGCATGGGCTACGGCATGATTCCCGAGCAGCAGGCGGCACATCTGCTGGCCAGTGATGCGCTGGTGGATATCGCGCCAAACCATGCCCTCGATGTACCGCTTTACTGGCATCACTGGCGCCACGGAGGCAGCACGCTGGACAAGCTCACCGACCACCTGTTGCGGGAATGTGCCACGGCATTGCGCCCGATGCCGGAGCAGGAGACACCCCGCCCCGGCACGCTGTGAGAGCACGCTTCAGTCGTGCATCAGGCCCATCAGAAGGGACTCAACACAAGAGCCTCAGCCACCCTGTTGCTCACGCACCAGCTGGGACAGGAAGCGATCACAGGCCGTCAGCTGGCTGAGTTCGATGTACTCATTGGCCTGATGCGCGACCCCGATGGAGCCTGGCCCGCAGACCACCGTCGGCCAGCCTTCACTCTGGAACTGGCCCGCCTCCGTGGTGTACGCCACGGCCTCGCTGGCCCGCTCGTCGCCCAGCAGGCGCTGGCAGAGACGAATGGCCGGGTCTCGATCGCCATGCCCCAGTGAAGGCACCGTTTCCACCGTGCGTTCGCTACGAATCGCCACTTCCGGCGCCCGCTCACGATAGGGAGCGACCAGACGCTCGGCGTGGGCATCGATCTCCGCCAGCATCGCCTCGACATCCTCGCCCGGCAGGTGGCGCAGCTCCCAGTCGAAGATGCACTCCCCGGCGGTGATGTTGACCGCCGTGCCGCCCTCGATGCGCCCGACGTGCAGACTGGCGTGGGGCACATCGAAGCGCTCGTCCAGATGGCCGCAGTCGATGCGCGCCTGCATGCGGTCTTCGATGAAGGTCACCATGCGCGCCGCCAGATGGATGGCACTCACCCCCTGATAGACCAGGCTGGAATGCGACGGCTTGCCGGTCACCGTGGTGCGCAGATCGGTAATGCCCTTGTGGGCATCGACGATCGCCATCATGGTCGGCTCGCCCACCAGCACCGCGGCCGGACGCGGCAGGCGGTCACGCAGGCGCGCGATCATGCGCGGCGCGCCCAGACAGCCGATCTCCTCGTCATAGGAGAAGGCAAGGATCACCGGCTTCTTGAGCGTGCCCGCACGCTGGGCATTCACCAGTGCCGGCACCGCCGCCATGCAACAGGCGATGAAGCCCTTCATGTCGGAGGAACCACGCCCATAAAGGCGACCCTCGGCCTCACGCAGCGTGAAGGGATCACTGTCCCAGGCCTGGCCCTCCACCGGCACCACATCGGTGTGCCCGGAGAGCACCACACCGCCCTCGACCTGTGGCCCGATCACCGCCAGCAGATTGGCCTTGTCGCCGCCATCGTTGTGGATGACCTCGGCACTGACACCAGCCACTTCCAGGGCGTCGCGCAGGCAATGGATCAACGCCAGATTCGACTCGCGCGACACGGTATTGAAGCTGATCAGGTGCGCCAGCCAGTCGCGGCTGTCGGGCCAGTCGGAGAAATCGGCGCGCTGTGGCATCAGGCTGGCGGTATTGGCGATGGGGGACGCTGAAGCGGACATGGGCATTCCTGTGCAGATACATCAGAACGGAGAGCACCACGCGCAGCGCGCTGGCCTCATATGCTCACCGGTATAGCGCAGCGCCTCTTCGACAACAAGGGCCTGACTGCCACAAGCGCCTGGCTACGACAAGCGTCCGGGGGCCCGGGGCTGCGTTCAGCCACAGGTGGCCGGCGCCTTGCGACGCACGGGATACAGTACCAGCGCAATTCCCAGCAGGAAGATGCTGCACGAGACCCACTGCGCCAGCGACAACTGCTCATCGAAGATGACGTAACCACTGAGCAGCGCGAAGACCGAGACCAGCAGCGTCAGCGGCGCCAACTGACTCATCGGATACTTGAGCAGCATCCGGTTCCAGACCCAATAACCGAACAGCGTCGTCGGATAGGCCTGAAACAATACCGAGATCCAAGCATCTTCCCCCCACTGCTGATAGGTGGTGCTCAGCACGCCCCAGCCGTTCATCGCGACGCTCAATGCGATCAAGGGCAGTGGCGCGAACAACATGCCCCAGATGTTGAAGGCGAAAGGCATGCGCGTGCCGGAGCTGCGCAGTATCACGCCCGCCAATGGCCAGCAGGTCGCCGCCAGCAGGATGAAGGCCACGCCAGCCAGTGTCACGTTGCCGTTGGTGGTGAAGATCGCAACCACCAGACCGATGAGCGAGACCAGAATGCCCGCGGCCATGCGTGGCGAGATGATCTCCCTATAGAGCAGCACACCGACCAGCACCGTCGTCAGCACATCGACCTGCAGCAACACTGCAGCCATGCCTGACGACAGCCCGAAGGTGATCGAGCACGACGCCATGCCCCAGATCCCGGTACCGAATACCAGTCCGTAGGCCATCAGATGGCGCCATGGCACTTCCGGCTTGCGAATGAAGAGGATGATCGGGAAGATCGCGCACACGAAGCGCGCTGCAGCGATCAGCAAGGGGTCCATGTCACTGACGCCAAGTTTGATCATCGAGAAGTTGAAGCCCCAGATTGCCATCACGCTGATGATGAGCAGTAGATCCCGTCCCTGCATGGCCGTCCTCCTTATCCCTTGCGATGAACGTGCGCCAAGCGTGCGATCAGGCTTGATCGACGCCGAGAAAGGCTCAGTCTCACTTGTCACATCAGAAGCGTACAGATACAGTTTTCTGATATTCCACCAGTACAATTTCCCATGGCGCTCTATCGACAGCTGGCAGAGAAGTGCATTGAGGATATCCAGAGCGGTAGACTCAGCACTGGTGATCGCATGCTGTCGCTGCGCCAGTTTTCCCGCCAGCACGGCATCAGCGTGTCGACAGCGGTCAGCTGCTACGCGGAGCTGGAATCACAGGGTTGGCTGGTGGCTCGTCCACAGGCCGGCTTCTTCATTGCTGACCAATCCCATGTCGTGCCCACTCCCCGCTGGCAAGCCTTCCAGAGCCGAGTCGCCACTCCGCAACGCAGGTGCATGAGCGGGCACGGCATGGAGGGACACCGCCCGACTGCACACCACACAGACAAGTGTCGTCAGGACAGACTGTGGGGGCCGCTGGGCACGGCGCATCTGGCGCTGGACAAGGTGACTCGGCAGGCACTGGAGCGCAGCCTGCGCCGTGCCATGAAGCGTGCCTCGCATAACCTCACCCGCTATCCGGCTGCCCAGGGAGACCCTGCACTGTTGAGTGCACTGGCGACTCACTTCACCCGGACAGGCTTTGCCCTGAAGGATGAAGAACTGGTGATCACCCACGGCTGCATGGACGCCGTGAAGATCGCGCTCGAGGTCTGCACGCGCCCCGGCGACACCGTGGCGGTCAGCTCGCCGTGCTACAACGGCCTGCTGGATCTGCTCTCGCAGCTATCACTCAACGTCATCGAGATTCCCTCCTGCACTGAGGGCATCGATCTCGATCAGTTCGAGCAGCACCTCGACAACGGCCAGCTGCAGGCCGGTCTGTTCTGCACTACGCACATGAACCCGCAGGGCATCACCCTGACCCCCGCGCAGAAACAGCGCCTGGCATACCTGGCCAATCACTATCGCGTGCCGGTGATCGAGGATGATGTCTATCTCGAACTGACCCATCGCGTAGCGCCGCCACTGCCGGCGGCCTATCACGATACAGAGGGCTTCATTCTGTGGTGTGGCTCGGTTTCCAAGACCCTGACACCGAGCTACCGCCTGGGCTGGTGCCGCCCGGGCCGCTTCCTGGCGGCATATCTCGAGCGCGCACTTGGCGTGCCGACACTGATACAGTGCGCCATCGCGGACTTCATCGATTCCGGTGCCTATGCCAGTCACCTCAAACGCGTTCGTCACCAGCTCACCCAGCTCAGGGCCTTCTATCTCAATTACCTGAGCAAGCACCTCCCCGCTGGCAGCTGGGTGACTCAACCACAGGGCGGCCTGGTACTGTGGGTCGAAGTGCCGGGGCTTGATGCCAGGGCCCTTGGCAAGGCTGCCGTGCAGCAACAGCTCGATATCCGCATCGGCCCCTGGTTCACGGAATCCCCGCGCTACCGCGACTGTCTGAGGCTCAATATCGGGCTTGTCCCGGATGAGGTGATCGAGAAGGAACTCGCCCGCCTGATGAAGCTGATCGAATTGCACTGTTCAGTCTGAGGGTGGCTTCCAACAACCAGAAACGACGATGCCACGCCCCATTCACAGGGCGTGGCATCGTCATCTGTGGTGAAAGACTTCTGCGACAGGAGCGCCTGGCAGAAATCAGCCCTGCTCAGCATCCATCCGATCTGGAATCAGGCGGCACGGCCGTTGCGCACCATGGCGTGGGGGTCGATGACGAATTTCTTGGCAGCGCCGCCATCGAAGTCTGCATAGCCCTGCGGCGCTTCTTCCAGACTGATGACCTGCACATTGACCGCATCGGCGATATTGACGCGCCCGAACAGGATCGCCTGCATCAGCGGGCGGTGATACTTCATCACCGGGCACTGGCCCGTGTGCAGCGAGTGGGACTTGGCCCAGCCCAGCCCGAAGCGCATCGACAGCGCCCCGACCTTGGCGGCTTCATCCTCGGCGCCCGGGTCTTCGGTGACATAGAGACCGGGAATGCCGATCTGGCCGCCGGCACGCGTCAGCGCCATTGCCGAGTTGAGCACCGTGGCCGGCTGCTCACGGCCGTGGTCACACCCGCAGCCATGCGCCTCGAAGCCGACGCAATCGACGAAGCAATCCACTTCGCGCTCGCCAAGAATCAGCTCGACCTTGTCTTCCATCGAGCCTTCCTGACGCAGATCGATGGTCTCGCAGCCGAAGCTCTCGGCCTGCTGCAAGCGCTCGGGGATCATGTCACCGACGATGACACAGGCCGCCCCCAGCAGCTGGGCGGAGACGGCCGCCGCCAGCCCTACCGGCCCGGCGCCCGCGATATACACCGTGGAGCCCGGCCCGACCCCCGCGGTCACACAGCCGTGGAAGCCGGTGGGGAAGATATCGGACAACAGCGTCAGATCACGGATCTTCTCCATCGCCTGGTCGGCATCCGGGAACTTGAGCAGGTTGAAGTCGGCATAGGGCACCATGACGTAATCTGTCTGACCGCCAGTCCAGCCGCCCATGTCGACATAGCCGTAGGCCGCACCGGGACGCGCCGGATTGACGTTCAGACAGATCCCCGTCTTGCCTTCCTTGCAGTTGCGGCAGCGGCCGCAGGCAATGTTGAAGGGTACCGAGACGATGTCACCGACCTTGATGAATTCCACATCGCGCCCGGCCTCGACGACCAGACCGGTGATCTCGTGGCCAAGTACCAGGCCCTGCGGGGCCGTGGTGCGACCACGCACCATGTGCTGATCACTGCCGCAGATATTGGTCGAGACGACCTTGAGAATGACCCCGTGTTCACACTTGCGATTTCCCAGCGCCAGGGTCGGATAGTCCAGTGATTCGACACTCACCTTCCCCGCTCCCTGGTATACGACTCCACGATTGGCATTGGCTGACATGACGTGCTCCTGGCTGGCATGGGATTTGGCACGTGGCCGGCCACAGGCAAACAAGCAGGCTTGCGCCACCCGTCACTTTTCCTGCACCGGCCACCGGCCCCCGGTCGGTGGCGTCCAACCGGTAGGGCTCATGCAGACTAGGTCAGTTGCCACAGGCTGGCTGTCCAGATGAGGCATCGACATGCCTAAATGAGACAGCTCACGACCAAAGTGTCACTTTGGTTACCCGCAGCCCGTTTGCCAGTGCCCCGCGCCTCTGTCGTTGGCGGCAGGCGACAGCCAGCGTCGATGCTTCTCGACACTTGAAGCACGCGCTCATACCCCCCAGTACTGATGTCAGCGTCATCTTGACGACAGGTATCGCGACCCGAGCCCGTTTTGCGGCGGCTCTGGAAGACAGTTCTGAAAGACAGCTCTGAAAGACACTTCAAGGAGAGATCATGACCCTGACATCCAACGCCCTGCGCAATTCCTGCATGACCCTGGCCATCGTCGGTTCCGCCTTCATCGCCGGTTGCGGCAACACCAGCGTGATCGAGAAGCAGGACACGCGCTACGAAGTCAGCGCCGTCGATGAAGACCGCGATGATGCCATCGCACAGGTCAAGGAACGCGCACTCGAGGTGTGTGAAGAGCAGGACCGCGACAAGTACGATGTGCTCGACTCGCGCGTCTTCGGCCCGCACGACGCCACCGCCAAGGCCGCCGACGGCAATGACCAGCTGGAAGGCGGCACCGTCAATGAAGACACCGAAATGGCTGCCGCCACCCATGAGGGCGAAGGCTACAAGGTCGTCTGGACAGTGCGCTGCCGCTGAAGCGCTCCCCCGTCAGGTAGCGTGACCTGACAGCGCGATCGAAAGCACAGCATCCATCGGAAAGCCGCCCTCAGGGGCGGCTTTCTTGTGTTCCGACATCCGAAGCCCCCCGGAAAGCCGACACTGCCAAGCCTGTGTTCCAAGTCCGCAACCATAGGTTGCCCCGGAAATCAGCCTATTGCGTCACCGCATTAGACGACTCTTGACTATGCTGAGACGACAGCTGCCCCAACGCCGCTTCTGATCGCCGCGTATACCTGGTGAAGAACGTTGTTACCAGACACCCGGCTGGCATACCTGCGGCGACTCGGATGCTGAACATGCATGAACCTTGTTGCATGAAGCGTGTGCACTGCCGTGCGAGACATTCGGCAACCCTATCGCCCGGGGACTGTCGATCACTGCCATACACCATGACGAACCCATCAGGACTCTCTGCGCCCGCGCGCCGTCAAGGAGGCTTTTCCATGAGTATCGAACAACGTCTGGCCCCCGTTGCACTCCCCGACACCCGTCATCGACGCACCGTCGAACACCTGCTGGCAGGTTCCGGCGTCAGGCTCAATGGGCCTGATCCCTGGGACATTCGCGTGCGCCATCCGGACCTCTTCCGGCGGGTGCTGCAACAAGGCAGCCTGGGACTGGGCGAGGCTTACATGGAAGGCTGGTGGGACTGTGAGCAGATCGACGAGATGATCTGTCGCCTGTTGCGACATGGCCTGGGCAGCCGCGCCCACACCACCAGCGAGCGAATCGCCTATCGACTGCAGGCCGGAGTGATCAACCTGCAGAGCCGCCGCCGCGCCGGCGTGGTCGGCAAGGTACATTATGACTTCGGCAATGACCTCTTCACGCGCATGCTGGATGACACCCTGTGCTACAGCTGCGGCTACTGGAAAGATCTGGCGGTGAGCGCGGAGAACCTGGGCAAGGCGCAACAGGCCAAGCTGGATCTGGTGTGTCGCAAGCTGGGGCTCACGCCCGGCATGCGCCTGCTGGATATCGGCTGTGGCTGGGGGAGTCTTGCCGCCTACGCCGCGCGCCATTACGGCGTGGAGGTCGTCGGTATCACCATCTCCGCCGAGCAGGCCGCGCTGGCGCGCGAGCATTGCGCAGGGCTACCGGTGGAAATCCTGCTCAAGGACTATCGCGATCCTGACTTCCGGCGCACGGTCGGAAGCTTTGATGCCATCGCCTCGATTGGCATGTTCGAACACGTCGGCCACAAGAACTACGCCACCTACTTTGCGCATGCCGCGCATCTGCTGCGCCCCGGCGGACGCTTCGTGCTGCATACCATCGGCTCCAACCAGAGTGATATCTCGGCCGACCCCTGGGTCAATCGCTATATCTTCCCCAATGGCGTGCTGCCCAGCGCCAGTCAGCTGGTACGCGCCAGCGAAGCGCATCTGGTGATGGAGGACTGGCACAACTTCGGCGCCGACTATGACCCGACATTGATGGCGTGGCGTGCCAATCTCGACCAGCACTGGCATGAGCTGGCCGATACCTACTCACCGCGCGACAAGCGCATGTTCGAGTACTATCTCGGCGCCTGCGCAGGTGCCTTCCGCGCCCGCCAGCTCCAGCTGTGGCAGGTGGTGTTCACCCATGGCACCGCAGGGCGCTACGACGCGCCACGCTGATCGGATGCTACCCCTGGCGACTGCGCTGATATTCAGCCTGGGAGCGCGCGATGCTGGCACTGGCATTGTCTTCGAACTGGAGAAGAGCTCGGGCGAAGGCATTGAGCTCTTCGTCATCGAAGCCGACGTACAGCTCGGCACGCACTCGCTCGATGCGCTCCGTCAACTGGGCCAGGCACTGGCGGCCTTGCTCGGTGAACCACAGACAACGCGCCCGCTTGTCGGTCTCATGCGCCACGCGCGCGATCAGCTGCCGAGCCTCGAGCTGGTTGAGGGTGCGCGTCAGAGACGGCATCTCGATGCCCAGCTCACTGGCCAGCATCTGTTGGGTACACCCCTCGCCGAGCTTTTCCAGATGGACCATGACCGTCCAGCGCGATTCCGTCATGTCCAGGCTACGCACCGCGCTGGTGATGGCGGTGCGCCACAGACGATGGACCCGGCCGACCTGGCCACCCAGCGAGGGCTTGATCTGCTCGTGAAGCGGGATTTCCTGTGTCGAATCCGACCCCGGAGAAGGTGCGCTCATGTTTCATCTCTCGACATGAAGGCTCCCATGACACTTCCCCTCATCGGTACTGAGCGGAAGCCCCACGAGAGCCTGGATTGGTGAGGCGTCAGGGTAACTGTTGCCGCCGACACCAGACGCCACCTACATTAGCTTGCTAACAATATGAGAATCATACCCTTTATTAGCGAGCAAAACAATTCGCCAATCCCGATATCCAGACACGCATTCAAGCCCCTCTCCGCTCCTGCCTTCTTGCCTGCCTTCTCCCCCTTCTTCTCCTTCTCCTTCTCCTTTTCCTGCTCGTCCGCTTTTCTCGCGCCCTGTTGTGCTGACTCTCCCGCCATCAACTGCACCGTGGGTCACTCCTGTGCGATGCCGTGACGCTTGAGCTTGTTGGCGATGGTGGTATGCGAGACCCCCAGACGCTTGGCCAGCAATCGGCTGGACGGATACTCGGGATAGAGATGCGCCAGGATGCGCCGTTCGACTTCGTCATGGATATCGCCCAGGCTGCCGGTCAGGTCGATATTGTCCAGCCCCTCATCACGCGCCTCCCCGGTCAGGCGCAGATGCTGCGCCTCGATCACCTCGCCATCGCACAGCGACACGGCCTGAAACAGCACATTCTCCAGCTGACGCACGTTGCCCGGCCAGTGATAGCCCTGCAGGCGCGCCATGGCCTCGGGCGAGATATCTCGCACACGAGCGCCGATCTGGCGCACTGCCCGCTCGAGAAAATGCCTCGCCAGCTCCTCGAGCCCATCCAGACATTCCCTGAGCGGCGGGATCTGCACACACAGCACATTGAGGCGATGGAAGAGATCGTGACGGAAGCGCCCTTCACTGCACAATGCCGGCAGGTCCTGTTGGGTGGCGCAGATCACGCGCACATCGAGGAAGGTTTCCTCATCGCTGCCGACACGCCGGAAACCGCCGTCCTGCAAAAATCGCAGCAGCTTGACCTGCATGCGCGGGCTCATCTCGCCGACCTCATCCAGGAAGATGGTGCCGCCACTGGTCAGCTCCAGCAGGCCCAGCTTGCCCTCCGGGCGCGCGCCCTCGAAGGCGCCCGGGGCGTAACCGAAAAGCTCCGTTTCAGCCATCGACTCCGGCAGCCCCGCGCAATTGAGCGCCATGAAGGGTGCCTGGCCGCGGGGGCTGGCCAGGTGGCAGGCCCGCGCCAGCAGCTCCTTGCCGGTGCCGGTTTCGCCCTCGATCAAGAGCGGCGCATCCAGCGGAGCCATGCGGCGAGCTTCCTTGACCACCGCCGACAGCTGACGGCTCGCCTGGAATATCGCTTCGAAGCCGCGCACCTCGGTGCGCTGGATCTGATAGATACGCGAGCCCAGGCGGTCTGCACGGTGCAGGGTGACCACGGCACCCGCCAGCGAGGCAACATCCTCGTTCTCGGTGTGCAATGGCGCGATATCGGCGAGAAAGGTCTCCTCCCCCACCCGCAGGCGCAGACCATTGACGCGGGCATTGTTGCGTCGGATCAGCTCCGGCAGATCGACATCCTGGACATGACGCGTCAGCGCCAACCCCGGCACCTCATCGATGCGTACCCCGAGCAACTTGCCCGCCGCGCGATTGGCCGCCACCACGCGTCCATCCATGTCGATGGACATCACCGGGTCTGACAGCGATGACAGCAGCGCATTGAGCTCCAGATGGCGTCGCTCGGTGGGCATCAGGCTGACACGACTGACCTTGAAGACCCCGGGAATCTCCTCGAGAGTCGGCTTCAGGGTGGAGAGCTGCATACGCAGCATGTTGGGCACATGCAGATAGATGGAGTTGTTGGCCTCTCCGCCCACCTCACCGCGCAGCACATTGAGGCCGTAATCGGCAAAGGGAGCCAGGATGTCGCGCAGGATCCCGATTCGATTCTGACAGGTCAGTTTGAGGCGCATGGCGTTCTCGGCATTGTTGTTGGAATTCTTGTCGAAATGATGTCACCGGCTTGACGTCGCCGACCGAGTGACGGCTGAGTGACGTTAACGTAAGCGTTATCAAAAACCTCGTAAAGCATTCCTTACAAAAGACGGCGACACAGAAGTGCATGAGCGCCCGAATGGCACAGGATACGCCCAGTCACCGCTCCAGTGTCAGAATTATGTGACAAGACACGTGCCAACGCGGACTCATCTGCCGCGCAAAGCCACGCCTGACCACTGGTCAACGCCACCCGACAAGGCCTAGCGTTGTCATCGACATGCAAGGATTGGCATGTACGCCATAATGACAACACGGCAGCCTGCTTGGCAGCGCCGCCAACTCGTTGGGGAGGTTGCATGAACGCACCGCAGGGTCGTCATTGGCCACAGACATCCCAGGAAGCTCAGCACGGCTCGCAAACCAGGGCCAAGGGCACCCGCTACATGGCCCATGAGCCTGATGCCCGGGGCCATATCCAATACAGCGATCAGGAAAACGCCACCTGGCAGACACTGATGACGCGCCAGATGGCACTGGTCGAGGGGCGTGTCTGTCGCGAGTATCTGCAAGGGCTCGAGCGCCTTGCCCTGCCAGTGGACCGCATCCCCCAACTTGGCGAGATCGATCGTGTCCTCGAGGCCGCCACCGGCTGGCGAACCGCTCGCGTGCCGGCCTTGATCCCCTTCACGCGCTTCTTCGAGCTGCTCGCCGAGCGGCGCTTCCCGGTCGCCACCTTCATCCGCTCCCCGGAAGAACTCGACTACCTGCAGGAGCCGGACATCTTCCACGAGATTTTCGGCCACTGCCCGATGCTCACGCATCCCGCCTTTGCCGAATTCACCGCCACCTACGGACGACTCGGTCTTGCCGCCAGCAAGGAAGAACGCGTCTATCTGGCCCGCCTCTACTGGATGACGGTGGAATTCGGCATGCTGCGCGAGACTCAACCCGATGGCAGTCGTGCGCTGCGCCTCTACGGCGGCGGCATCATCTCCTCGCCACGCGAGACCCGCTATGCCCTGGGCGAGCTTGCGGACAACCTCGAGCGGCCCGAGCATCTGCCCTTCGATGCCATCGAGGCACTGCGCACTCCGTATCGCATCGACATCCTGCAGCCGCTCTACTATGTCCTTGAGTCACTGGAGGACCTGCATGAACTCGCCAGCCGCGACATCATGGCGCTGGTGCACGAGGCCATGGCACTCGGTCTCAAGACACCGCGCTTCGCACCACGTTGATCGCACCATGCTGATCGCACCAGCACCCTTGCCCCATGGGGTACGCCTTTCCATCAACCCCACCCTTTCCTCAAGCCGGAGATAGCGCCATGACCGAACTCGCCAGACAGTCCTGTGAAGCCTGCAGCTTCGATGCCCCCAAGGTCAGCGATAGCGACATCGAGACGCTCAAGACCGCCATTCCCGAGTGGCAGTTGCTCAATCGCGATGGCATCATGCAACTGGAACGGTGCTTCACGTTCCGCAACTTCAAGCAGGCACTGGCATTCACCAATCGCGTAGGCGAGATTGCCGAGGAAGTCGGGCACCACCCGGCACTTCTCACCGAGTGGGGCAAGGTCACCGTGACCTGGTGGTCCCACGAGATGAAGGGTCTGCACAAGAACGATTTCATCATGGCCGCCAGAACCGACGAGGTAGCGAAATAAGATGTTCGAGCAGATTGCGCGTGTACCCGGGGATGCCATCCTCGGCCTGATCGAAGCCTTCAACAAGGACACCAACCCGCAGAAGGTCGACCTCGGCGTGGGCGTCTATCGCGATGCCAACGGCAATACGCCGGTCATGCGTGCGGTCAAGCAGGCCGAGAGCCGCCTGGTCGAGAATGAAGTCACCAAGACCTACATCGGCTCTCACGGTGACCCGCGCTTCGGCAAGGTCGTGCTGCCGATGGTGCTGGGCGCCGAGTCGCCGGTGCTGGCCGCCAATCGCGCCAGCGCCACCCAGGCGCCCGGTGGTACCGGTGCCCTGCGTCTGGCCGCGGACTTCATCGCCAGCAACCTCAAGGGCCGTGATATCTGGCTGTCGACCCCGACCTGGCCGAACCACCTGGGCATCTTCGACGCCGCTGGCGTCACGCGCCACAACTACCCCTACGTCGACGAGAACAACCGCCTCGACTTCGATGGCATGCTGGCGACGCTCAAGACCATCCCGGAAGGTGACGTGGTGCTGCTGCACGCCTGCTGCCACAACCCGACCGGTTTCGACCTGAGCCG
Source organism: Cobetia sp. LC6 (assembly GCF_030264805.1). NCBI lineage: Bacteria > Pseudomonadati > Pseudomonadota > Gammaproteobacteria > Oceanospirillales > Halomonadaceae > Cobetia > Cobetia sp. LC6. Next base: position 74,509 of record NZ_JASSPL010000009.1, read on the forward strand.
CGAGCAGTGGGACCAGGTGCTGGAAGTCGTCCAGGCACGCAAGCTGCTGCCGCTGATCGACTTCGCCTACCAGGGCTTCGGTGACGGCCTGGAAGAAGACGCCTACGGCGTGCGCCTGCTGGCCGAGAATGTCGATGAAGCCATCATCACCAGCTCATGCTCCAAGAACTTCGGCATCTATTGCGAGCGCACCGGCTGCCTGATCCTGATCGCCAAGGACGAGGAGAGCATGCTCGACGTGCGCTCCCAGGCCGCGATCACCGCGCGCGAGAACTACTCCAATCCGCCGGCCCATGGCGGCGCGGTGGTCATCGATATCCTCGAGGACGACACCCTGCGCGGCGAGTGGCAAAGCGAGCTGACCGAAATGCGTGAGCGCATCAACGGCCTGCGTCGTGACTTCGTCGAGGCGCTCAAGCCGTATGGTCTGGATGAGCAGTTCGCCTTCATCGCCGAGCAGCGTGGCATGTTCTCCTACACCGGCCTTTCGCCGGAACAGGTCGATCGCCTGCGTGACGAGTTCGGCATCTACATGGTGCGCTCCGGGCGTGCCAACGTGGCCGGTTTCTCCACCGAGAACCTGCCCTATGTGGCCAAGGCCATCGCGACCGTCGTCAAGAGCTGAGCCCAGGCCAACGCTTCGTGAAAGATATGAAAAAACCCGCCGATTGGCGGGTTTTTTCATTGCCTGTACAAGGCATCGTCAGGCGTTATCGGCCGCCAGCATTCTGATCATCACTCCTCGCCCTCCTGCGCAAACCCGGCCAGGCTCGCCGCCACCTCCTCTTCGAGCAGACTGATCAACAGGGTCTGCACCGCGTTCAGTGCCTCTCCTTTCCCGGCCATCGGGCACTGCCATGTGAGCTCCAGATAGCGCTCGCTGCGCATCGAGAGCGGCACACCGATCAGGTCTCCACCGGCATCTTCAAGAACTTGATGCGCCGACAGCGCATCAATGATGGTGGCGGCACTGCCCGCGCGCGCCAGGCGCCCAGCGCTTGCCGGCGTGGCGACTTCCAGCAGACTCGCCGGGGTCACACGCTCACGCTTGAGCAGCCCACGAATCAAGCGCCCCTGACTGCTGGTTTCCGGCAGATCGACAAACGGGCGTTCATTGAGGCGAGCAAGGGTCAGCGGCTTGTCCAGCAGCGGCCAGCGCGAGGGCCACAACAGTATCAAGGGCAGCCTCAGCACGGGCGGAGCCTCGGCTTGCGCCTCGTCACTGGCCTCTTCGCTTGCCACGCTCCGGGGAGCGGCCCCCTCGGCATTGTGCGCATCATCCTCGACGTCAAACGGCAGCTCCGGTGTATCCCCCAGTTCTGGCATGGCCGCCTTGGCGGTAGGCTCTGCCTCGTCATCATTGCCCTCGATGAGAGTCGTCTCCTCGCGCGCTCGCTGACGCAGGCTGGCCTTCAGCTCGCGGGCGCGTGCCGCTGCGGTCTTGGCACGCTTGCCACCCTGGGGCTCCGGCGGTGCTTCCAGGCTCACCGCCATCGCGACCCGGCCCTCGTGGATGGCGAGGTCATGCTGTGATACCTCCAGCACTTCCAGGCTTGGCAGCCACTCACTCAAGGCTTCACTGGCCGCGATACGCGTCAGCCAACCGGCACTGAATGCCTCCAGACCGGGCGTCACCGCCAGCACGAGACGCGGACGCTTGCCGCTGCCCGGCCCGAAGGCCAGTCGCCTGAGCTCGGATTGAGCGCTGAACATCCGGGCGAGTGATGGCGTCAGGCGCTCGGCTTCCGGGGTCGGCACCAGCTTGCCGCCCTCACGCAGAAACAACGAATAGCCCAGCGTCTGCTCGAGCTGCGCCAAACCCCGCGAGACCACCGGCACACTGATCCCCAGTTGAGCCGCACCGCCTTTCATCGAGCCACACTCGATCACCGCCCACAGCATTTCCAGCTGACGCAGCCGTATGCCGGGTTCACGGGTGCCTGTGTCTGACTGCGCCATGGTGTTGCTCCTTGAAGGGTTCGTCCGCGATGCTCCGAGAGTCAGCACAGGGCGCTGGCTCATTTAGCCTTACGCTAATCATGCTGGCGCCAAATGTCACGCTTCACTTGCCTACATGGCGTCACGACCCCTGAAACGACACTCCCCCCGCTGAGAAATCAGCGGGGGGAGTGAGAGACAAGGCATCGATTCGCGCCAATCGTTCGTTGAGACCGGCCACTGGTTCAGAGTGGCCGCTCGTTCAGACCGACAATCGACGAGTGATCAGGAGAGTGCCAGTACACCCTCTGCTTCAAACAACACGCCCTTGGGCAGCTCCTTGACGCCGACGGCCGCACGCGCCGGATACGGCTGGCTGAAGTACTGCTCCATCAGCGTATTGACCACGGCGAAGTTGCTGAGATCGGTCAGGAACAGATTGACCTTGACCAGCTGATCCAGGCTGCCACCGGAAGCTTCACACACCGCCTTGAGATTGCGGAACACCTGCTCTGCCTGGGCTTCAAAACCGCCTTCCACCACTTCCATGGTCGCCGGGTCCAACGGGATCTGGCCGGACAGGAACACCAGATTACCCGTGCGCACCGCCTGGGAATACGGGCCGATGGCAGCCGGTGCGGACTCGGTAGAGATAATCTGCTTGGTCATGCGCAATTCCTTGTTCAATCAGTTGACGGAAAGACACTCAAAAAAGACGACGACACGGTAGTATGCACTGCCCGACAGCCCCTGGCGCAGCCACTGACACTGTCACAGATACAGACACTGTCACAGATACAGACACTGCGCCGAGCATCAGGCAGCGTAACGACCAAGACTGAGACCGTTGGGATCGATGGTGGGCTTGCGACCATCCACCAGGTCCGCCAACAGACTCGCACTGCCGCAGCTCATGGTCCAGCCCAGGGTGCCGTGGCCAGTGTTCAACCACAGATTGGCGTACTTGGTGCCACCGATGATCGGCGTGGAATCCGGCGTCATCGGACGCAGGCCGGCCCAGAATTCCGCCCGCGCATAGTCACCGGCTTCCGGGAACACGTCACGCACCACCATGTTGATGGTCGCACGGCGCTTCTCGAGCAGCGACAGATCGAACGAAGCCAGCTCGGCGGTGCCACCCACGCGAATACGGTCATCGAAGCGTGTCAGCGCGACCTTGAAGGTCTCGTCCATCACGGTGGACTGCGGCGCAGCATCGGCATTGATGATCGGCACGGTCAGGCTGTAGCCCTTGACCGGATAGATCGGCAGATCCAGATCCAGATCACGCGCCAGGAACGGCGAGTAGCTGCCCAGACACATCACGTAGCTATCTGCGGTCATCTCGCCACGGTCGGTGATGACCTTCTCGATGCGGCTGCCGCTGCGCTGGATGCGCTGAATGGTGGTATTGAAGACGAAATTGACGCCCAGGGTGTCGCGGCAGTAATCCGCCAGCCGGTTGGTGAACAGGTGACAATCGCCGGTCTGGTCATCCGGCAGGTGCAGGCCGGCGATGAACTTGCCCGGCACGCGGGTCAGTGCAGGCTCCACCGTGGCGCAGGCGTCGGCGTCCAGCAGCTGATGGCGCACGCCACAGCCCGCCAGCACCTTCATGTCGCTCTGCACGGCATCGACCTGGGCCTGGGTACGAAACAGCTGCAACAGCCCCTTCTGGCGGTCTTCGTAGCGCAGCCCGGTCTCTTCGCGCAGGGCGTTGATGCAGGCGCGGCTGTACTCGGAGACACGCACCATGCGCTCCTTGTTGACGGCATAACGGTCGGCGTTGCAATTGGCGAACATCTTGACCATGAACTTGGCCATCTGCGGGTCCATGCGCGGCTGGATCTTGAGCGGCGCATGCTCCTGGAACATCCACTTGACGGCTTTCTGCGGAATGCCCGGCGCTGCCCACGGCGAGGAGAAGCCGAAGGAAACCTGACCGGCGTTGCCGTAGCTGGTTTCCATCGCCGGGCTGGCCTGACGGTCGACGACCGTGACCTCATGCCCCTGACGCGCCAGATAATAGGCACTGGTGACACCGACGACGCCGCTACCGAGTACAAGAATCTTCATGTTGGCCTACCCCATGACTGCAAGCCGCGCCCCACGGCAAATGACAGGCGTATCCGCGCACTCGGCAGCGAATAAAGACGATGAAGGCCAACACCGGTCGACTGGACGACGCGTAGTGGCTTGGCCTGAATGCATCCAGTATAGAGGCGCAAACCACGGTTAATATTCTGTTATGAGCCTCTAAATCAGAAAATAAGCAGGTAAATTTTGTGCCATGGCAGTGATAAAAAACAAAAAAGCGGCCATTTTTGGAATGGCCGCTTTCGGTCTGCTCAACGGGACTGCTGACGGGGCTTCTGACAAGGTCTACTGGCAGGGTCTCCAGCAGGACCTTCTGGCGAGAATCTCATGAAAAGCGCCTGACATCTTGAAGGGGCGCTCGGGCAGGACGTCACGAGGGCCCGGGCGATCAGGTCGTCGCGACATAGGCATGGCGACGCACTGACTTGCCGCGGTCGCCCAGTGCCTGACGATAGACACGCCATGCCACCACACCCGCCAGCAGGTTGCCGATCGCCGAGCCGATGGCGACCCCGCGCAGACCATCCAGATGTGCCCCCAACCATACCGCCGGCAAGAAGCAGACGAAGAGACGTACGAAGGACAGCGCCGTGGCACGCAGCGGCCACCCCAGCGCGTTGGCAGCCGACACGACCAGCATGCAGATGCCGAGGAAGGAGTAGCTGGGCAACATCCACGGCAGCAGGACCGCCAGCGCCGCCGAGACCTCATCACTGCCCACCAGCACATAGGCCAGCGGAGTCGCCAGCACTGCCGCGATGATGCCCAGCACCAGCTGCCAGAGCATCACCACGCGAGCGGCCAGGTTCATCAGGCGGCGAATTTCCTGCCAACGACCGGCACCATAACAGCGCCCCAGCCACGGCGGCAGCGACATGGTCAGGGCCAGCACCACGATCAGCGAGAAGGTTTCCAGGCGTGAGGCGATCCCCCAGGCGGCCACCTCTGTCTGGCCAAGCCCCGCGACGATGGCGGTGACCAGCATCGCGGAGAGCGCCGGCATCATCTGGCACAGAATCGCGGGTATCGCGATTCCCGCCAGCTGACGGCGCGAGGCCTGCCATTCGGCCCACAGGCCGCGATATTCCATCCAGTCGCGGCGCGAGAGCTTGAACGCCGTGATGGCAAGCCCGGCCCCGAAGGAGAGTACGGTCGCCCAGGCAGCCCCCGCCAGACCGAAGCCGGGCAGCGGTCCCACGCCGAAGATCAGCAGCGGGTCCAGCACCAGATTGAAGACACTGGTCAGCAGCATCATCTCACCCGGCAGACGCGTATCGCCGTGGGCGCGGAACAAACTGTAGAGCACATAGGCCATGGCCCCCAGCCAGCTGGCGATCAGTGATGGGCCCCAGTAGACCTCGATCAGCTTCATCTCGGCGGCATTGGCACCCAGCAACTCGAAGGCCGGCCCCCTGATAACCCACAAGAGCAGCATCAGCAGTGCCATCAACACACCGGACCCCAGCAGCACCACACCGCCCAGGCGCCGTGCACGCGCCTCATCCTCGGCACCCAGGGTTCGCGAGACGATCGCGGCGATCGCGATGCCCATGCCGACCTGCACCCCGATGATCAGAAAGGTCAGCGGGAAGGTGAAGGATTGCGCGGCCAGTGGTGCGGTGCCCAGATGCGAGACGAAGGCGGCATCGACCAGGTTGAAGCCCAGCAGTCCCATGATACCGAGTGTCATCGGCAAGGTGCTGCGCCACAGGCGTGACATCAGCTCACGCGTCGTCGGAGTTCCCGACGTTGGCGGGGTCGGTGCAGAGGCGTCGTTGGACATAGAAGAAGACATGAACTCACTCCCAGCATGTCGAGCATGACTGGTTGGATGAAAGTAAAGGCGTCGGAACACTTGCGTGACGCTGGAAGGATGATTCTAGGGATTTCACCGGACCCCAGATAGGCTCAGTGGGACATGTCTTTGATGCATTGTCGGCAACAGGAAGAGCGAGAAACGCGTTGATGCGTGGTATTAGAGGAAACAGTGACCGTGATAAACTCGTCCTGTCAGAGATTTCCGTCACCTGGATTCGTGAAGATGATCCATGCAATGTCACCGGTTATCGACTGCTACCGAAGATGGACCGTCGCTTTATATGCACTGACTGCCTCATGGATGGCTGGCAGAGTGTTCCCCTCCCCATGGCATCACGAGAGGTCAGACCGTGGATAAAGCATCCCGTTTGTTGCTGTTTCTCGATGTGGTAGAAGCACAGAGTTTTTCCAAGGCGGCTGACCATCGTCAGGTCAACCGCTCGGTGGTCTCCAAGCAGATCAGCCGTCTGGAAGAAGAACTGCAGATTCGCCTGTTCAATCGCTCGACTCGCTCGCTGGCCCTGACGGATGCGGGGCGCGAGATCCATCAGCACGCACTGCGTCTGCGTGAAGTGCTGGAAGATACCGATGATGTGGCCGGCGCCTATCAGGATGGCCCGCGCGGTATCCTGAAGATCACCAGCCCGAGCCACTTCGGCCGCACCTACGTCGCCCAGGCCGTGCGTCTGTACATGGAGCGCTACCCGGATACCCAGGTGGAAGTGCGCCTGGAAGATCACCTCACCGACCTGATAGGCGGCGGTTATGACCTGGCCATTCGCATGTCGGAGCTGGAAGACTCCAACCTGATCGCGCGTCCGCTGGCGGCACACCGTCACCTGATCTGTGCCTCGCCGGCCTTCATCGAGCGTCATGGCATGCCCCAGACCCCCGCCGACCTGTCTGGCCTCCCGGCAGCGGTGTATTCCCGCGATGGCTTCATTCTCGATCGCCTGCGCGTCTGCACCGAGAGCGGTGTCGAGGAAAAGGTGGCGCTCGATTCGCGCCTCAAGGTCAATGATGCCGACGTGCTGATCGGTGCCATCAAGTCGGGTGCCTGCTATGGCATGGTGTCCGCGATCAACATCAAGGACGAGATCCTGGATGGAGAACTGGTGCCGCTGTTGACCAACGTGCCGATGAAGCCCTTGCCTTCGATCCACCTGGTCTACCCGCACCGCCAGTACCTGCCGCAGAAGACACGTCGCTTCAGCGATTGCCTGCAGGAGGTCGTCGGCACCCCCCCCGTCTGGGAGCAGCGCATTCCGGGCTTCGAGAACATGTACGGCTACGGTAGCGGTTGCAGCGAATGAGACATCGCCACGACTCCCGAGTCTGAATGCAAGCCGTCCCCTCCCACGGCCACTGCCAGACCCGAACGTCCAGCATGAAAACGCCCGCCATGCAGAATCACTGCGTGGCGGGCGTTTTCATTCAAGGCTCCCTTCTCTTATCCCCTCAGGACAAGGCACTCAGGGGCAGGGATGGATTGACGGCTTGCGCTTGAGCCACTCGACCAGCTCCGGCAGGCGCTTGGGCCGTGCATAACGGAAGCCCTGTACCAGATGACAGCCCATCTCGACCAGCAGGCGCTCCTGCTCTGCGGTCTCGACGCCTTCCGCCAATACTTCCATGCCCAGGCTGTCGGCCAGCGAGATCGCATGAGAGACGATGGCGCGGTCGCGGGCATCATGATCAAGACTACCGACGAAGCGCTGATCGACCTTGAGGCGGCAAGCACGCAGGTCGCGCACGTAGAGCAGTGACGCGAAGCCGGTGCCGAAGTCATCGATCGCCAGGCGCACACCGCGTTCGATCAGGCCGGTGAGACGCTCCACGACGCGATCGAGATCCGGTACGCGTGAAGATTCGGTGATTTCAAGCTCCAGGCGTTCCGGCGCGAAGTCATGACGTGCCAGGGCCTCCGAGACGCGCTCGGGGAAGCCGGGGTCACGAAACTCCTGAGCCGAGACATTGATCGCCACCGACAGCGGCTTGCCGTTCGGCGTCACCAGGTCACGCGTCGCCGAGAGGGCCGTGTCCATCACCCGCGCGCCGACGGTGCCGATCAAGCCGTACTGCTCCGCCAGCGGGATGAAGCGCCCCGGGCCGATGGTGCCAAGCTCGGGATGGTCCCAGCGCACCAGTACCTCGACACCGACGGCCTCGCCACTGGCGAGGTCGAACTGGGGCTGGAAGGCGAGATCCAGCTCTTCGAGATGCTCGCGCAGGTCACTGGTCAGGCGATAGTCGTTGAGGTGCTGCATGTGCGCGCCGGGCGAGAATACATGCAGGGGGCCGCAGACATCGATGTCATCGTATTCCCCATGCAACATGGCGAGTTCGGCCAGATGCATGAGGCGATGGGCGCGCCGCGCGTGCTGCGGTGCCAGACTGATGCCGACCCGCGCCGTGACCGGCAGGGCCTTGCCATCCAGTCGCATCAGCATCACCAGCCGTTCGCACAGCTCGTTGGCACGCGCGATCAGGCTGGCCTCATCCCCGATGAAGAACAGCGCGAAGGCGTTGCCTAGGGGGCGGCAGACCAGAGCGTCGCGATACTGCAGGGACATGGCTTCTGCCACCCGCTCCAGCAACGGATCGATGCGTTCGGCTCCGTGCGCCGAGTTGATGATTTCCAGGTGGGTCAGCGACAGGTAGATGATGCCGCCATCGATGCTACCGTCGACGCTTTCTTCCAGCAGCAGTTCATCGATCTGGGCATTGAAACGATCGCGCGACAGCAGGTTGATGGGCTGCAGCCGGCGCAGGGCGATCAAGACCTTGTCATCCACCCCGGCCGCCCGAGCCTCCGCCAGCCCCGAGAACGGCGCCTTAAGGCGGACTCGCCGCTCGCTGACCGGTTCGAGACGCGGCCGCTCTGTACCGAACAGCTCCTTCCAGCCACAGGTGTTGGCCACCAGACACTCGGCATCGAAGATCGCCATGCGCCACGGCAGATTGGCCTTCTGCACCAGCAGCCATTCTCCCAGCTCTCCGGTAATGCCCATCAACCAGAAGCCGGGCTGGCCGCTGATGCCACAAGGCTCCGGCTGCTTGGGCAGCGGAGATGGCAGCTCCGGCACCCTGTCTTCCTGGCGAGCGCGCGGCGACGTCCAGGCGAGTTGGCCGAAGCGGTCATGAATCCACAACGGCTCTTCGATGGACGACAGCAATTTGATCAAGATATCGAGAGGCACGCTCACTCCACCTGCAGTCATAAGGAAAATGGCTTGATGCCCCGCAATGGCCGCCTGTCGCCAGTGGTGCTGGCCGTAGGCTGCGCAACGCGGGCAACACCACCGGGACATGACACGTCATTCACGCTACCGGCTGTTCTCGCGCTTATCTGCTTACACCTGCTTTCTTTGTCGCCGCTGGCTGCAGCAAGGCCCGGCCAGCATGGCTAGTGCGGCAATGTCCGAGCGTCCATGCGACTCTTCCCATGGCCATGGACAGGCGCCAGAGTGCTGCACCTTGTCTTTTCTGATCGCCCTTTTGAACGCACCATCGAACGCCAGACGCCTCCCCGCTACGCATGTCACTTAGAAGCTGCTCCAGACGGCATTCGATAGCCATTCAACCGGCTCCTCGATCAGTCATCCCGAAGTCCGTGCCGTCAGGGAAGGCACTACATGTACCAGCATGCAGCACGCAGTCGACACTCTCTACGCTTCGCTAATACTCCGAGTCTATGCCAGCCTGTGGTGCGGGTACCAAGGCTATTTTCTCGCCGACTCAACGCTTGGTTGCCATGGCCGCTGCAAAACCTGACGACAGGCGACGTATCCGCGGCCCGCGCCAGTGCACGAGTGGCATCAAGGCGTGTGGAAGAGTAGGATAGGCGCCCGTTTCGCCCGGACCGGATCCCGGGCGCCGAATCCATCGGTCAAAGAAATTCTCCGTCATGACTCTCAACGTCCAGAATTCCGCTGTACCCGCTTCTGCCTCCTCTGCAGAGCGCCCCCGCGCCGTCGTCATCTACTCCGGTGGCATGGACTCCTACACTGTCCTGCACCAGGCGCTGAAGGAAGGCTTCGAGGTACATGCCCTCTCCTTCCATTATGGCCAACGTCACTCGCGTGAGCTCGACGTCGCACGCCAGGTCTGCGAGTCGCTGGGCGTCGCCCACGAAGTCGTCGACATTCGCGCCATCCATGGCCTGATCGACAACTCCGCGCTGACCAACAGTGACCAGGCGATGCCCAGGGCCGACTACGACGAGGCCTCCATGACCTCGACCGTGGTGCCCAACCGCAACATGATCCTGCTGTCACTGGCCATCGCCAAGGCCGTCAACATCGAGGCCGAGGTCTGCTTCTATGGTGCCCACGGTGGCGATCACGTGCTCTACCCGGATTGCCGTCCGGAGTTCGTCGACAAGATGAACGCCGTCGCCGCGATCGCCAACTTCTCGCCGGTGGAGATTCGCGCACCCTTCCTGCACGCGAGCAAGGACGAGATTCTGGCCGCGGGCATCGCCATGCAGCTCGATTACGCCCAGACCTGGACCTGCTACGAAGGCCGTGAACTGGCCTGCGGGGAATGCGGCAGCTGCCGTGAGCGTCTCGAGGCCTTCGCCGCCCATGGGCTGAGCGATCCGCTCGGTTACGAAACGACCGACTCGGCCAAGGGCGCAGGCACTCGCTGATGTATACGGTAAAGGAAGCGTTCTACACCCTGCAGGGCGAAGGTGCTCGCGCAGGGCGCGCCAGCGTGTTCTGCCGCTTTGCCGGCTGCAATCTGTGGAGTGGCCGCGAGCAGGACCGCGACACCTCGGTCTGCCGCTTCTGCGACACCGATTTCGTCGGCACCAACGGCCAGAATGGCGGCAAGTTCCGCACCGCAAACGCGCTGGCGGACTTCCTGGCCAGCCTGTGGCCGGAGCACACCGGCATCGCCACGCCCTATGTGGTCTTCACCGGCGGTGAGCCGCTGTTGCAGCTCGACAGTGAGCTGGTGGACGCGATGCACGCCCGCGGCTTCGAGATCGCGGTGGAGACCAACGGCACCGTCGAGCCGCCTGCCGGCATCGACTGGCTATGTGTCAGTCCCAAGGGCGCCAGCGAGCTGGTCCTCACCGGCGGCGATGAGCTCAAGCTCGTCTACCCGCAGCCGGAGGCCCTGCCGGAGCGCTTCGTCAGCCTGGACTTCGCGCACTTCTATCTGCAGCCACTGGATACCGCCGCCCTCGACGCCCTGCCCGCGCCTGCCGCGGCCCGCGAGCATTACCGCGAGGTGCTGGCGTGTGACACGCCGATGAGCCAGTGCGTCAGCTACTGCATGCGCAATCCCCAGTGGCAGCTCTCGCTGCAGACCCACAAGATCAGTGGTATCGATTGATGACCGCAATGACTCCCAAGACCCTGTTCGTCAGGGCCCTCACCGCGGTGGATGCATCGGTGTGGAGCAATACCCGCGGCCTGTACGGCATCAGCCAGCATCTGGATCTGGAGCTGGACGGTGCCGTCGGCCATGACGGCATGCTGTTCGACTTCGGCGACGTCAAGCCGTGGGCCAAGCGCATGATCGACCAGGATGCCGACCACACCCTGATCGTGCCCAGCCAGGCCGAAGGCGTGAGCGTCACGGACTGTCCAGAGGGACTGTGCCTGCGCTTCACCCAGCCCTATGCCATGGAAGTGCGCGGCCCGCGTCAGGCCTTCTGCCTGCTGCCGGTAGCCGAAGTCACCACCGAGGTGCTGGCCAGCCACTTCGAGAAGCTGCTGACTCGCCGCCTGCCGCCGCGCGTCGAGGCGCTGCGCGTACGTCTGCGCGACGAGACCATCGAGGGTGCCGCCTACACCTACAGTCATGGCCTGCGCCATCACAGCGGCAACTGCCAGCGTATCGCGCATGGGCATCGCTCTCCGCTGATCATCGAACGCAATGGCGTGCGGGACACGGCACTGGAAGCCGAGTGGGCCGAGAAGCTCAACGACCGCTATCTGGCCGAGGAAGGCGATCTGATCGATAGCCCGGGACGTGAGCTGGTATTCAGCTATGAGGCGCCTCAGGGCAGGTTCCGCATCCGCCTGCCGCGCAAGCAGGTCTGGCTGTTGCCGACACCGACCACCATCGAGTGGATCGCCGACTGGCTGGCGCGTCAGATCGCCCTCGACAGCGGTGACAGCATTCGCGTCGAGGCCTACGAGGGCATCAACAAGGGCGCCATCGCGCGGCATACCCCGCAGACGGCGCGCGAGCCTCTCGTCCTCCCCGAGCACGAAGACGCGTCCGCTACCTCATGACGCAGACCCTCTCCCCTTCTGCGGATGCTGCCGCTCCCGGCTGTCGTGCCGGTTGTGGCGGCTGCTGCATCGCCCCTTCGATCTCGAGCCCGATTCCCGGCATGCCCGATGGCAAGCCGGCGGGGGTGCGTTGCGTGCAGCTGGATGACGACAACCTGTGCAAGCTGTTCGGCACGCCGCATCGCCCGGCGGTGTGCGGTGACTTCGATTTCGATCACGAGCTGTGTGGCGATTCCCGCGAAGAAGCTCTGCACCTGATCGGCGAATGGGAGCGCCTGACGTGAAAGGCGCGCCCTGAGGGGCCCGCCTCAGCTCACTCGCCGAAGAAGTTGAAGGGCCTGGCGGCACCGTCGCTGCGACAGGCCAGCAAGGCCGCATTCAGCTGACGGGAATCCTCAAGCGGCAACGCAGCCACCATCCCCTCCTGCTCCTGCCCGTCCAGCGGTGCAATCAGCTCAAGCCGCGAATCCTCGCGCCAACTGGACGGCGCAAGCTCGGCACGCCCATTGGCGCGGTTATAGCTGCGCCAACCATCCTGGGTGTGAAAGACGCCCTTGATACGCCACTCGCGCGGCAGGCCATCCAGCCACTGGGTCAGCTGATCGAGATCGAACACCTCGCTTGCGGCGATTCGCCAGCCCAGACTGGCATGCTCAAGCCCCTCGGCCTGTTCGATCACCGGCGCGCCGGGCAGTGGCATCATGCCTGAGGCGGACGGTTCTTCACTGGCCTGCGCCAAACGCGCCCTATCCCGTGCAGCGCGATGGGCGGCCGGCATGCTGATCTCGGGCTGGTGCGCATCGCTGGCATGCCCGCCGCCCTGGCGCTGAGGCGCGCGTTCTGCTGACAGCAGCCAATCGATCAGTGCGACCTCCTGACCGGCCATGCGGGCCTGCGGCGGCTGGCTTTCGCCGTCGGCTCTGCCCATTTCACCGACCCAGCGCTTGCGCGGCCACATCCCCGCCAGAAACTCATGCGCGGCCGCCAGCTGCTGCTCACTCGCCAGATCACGCTTGCTGAGCACCACGCCGCCCGCCAGCGTCAACTGGTCCTGGAAGGTGCCGTGTTCGCGCGTGCGGGGGTCGTCCAGTGCGCGCGGGTCCAGCAGGGTGATGGCTTCCTCAAGCGCAAGCGCCGAGGCCAACCCTTCACTGCGCAGCACATCGATTAGCCCCGCCGGGTGCCCCAGCCCCGAAGGTTCGATGATCAGACGATCAGGACGCGTCTGATGGATCAGGCTGACCAGCCCCGCCTGCAGCACGAAGGCCAGCTGACAGCACAGACACCCGCCGGGCAGTCCCTTGACGCTGACATCCTCGCGCCCGGCAAACAGTGCCTGATCGATCCCCACCTGCCCGAACTCATTGACCAGGATCGCCCAGTGCTCATCCGCCGGCTTGGCCGCGACCAATGCCTGGATGAAACTGCTCTTGCCCGTTCCCAGAAAGCCGGTGATCAGATGCACCGGAATCGGAGCTGGTTCCGTCGGGGCGTCGCCACTTCTGGCGCCGCGTGAAGCCACAGACATGCTGAAATCTCCGCAAGATGAAGGGCGTGCAAAAGGTTATAGAGTAACAAAAACCGGCCGGCGACGAAGTCTCGTCAAGCGAATCCGGCTTTCTGGCGTGACGCGATCTGGCGGACGGCAAGCTGCAACAAGGGGGGAGACAAGGAGGGAGATACGCAAAACCCCTCGCCACCAGAGGTGACGAGGGGTTTGAGGCTGACACTCGAGCCTAACTATCGTGCGATCAGGCAGCGCGGGTCAGGATACGACGCGCCACGTCCGGCGTGATATCGCCGTGCTCACCGATGGCGGTGAATCCGTGACGGGTCAGATTGTCGACCAGCTGATCGATGCTGTCGGCACTGATACCGGCTTCGCTCAACGACACCGGCGCGCCCAGACGAGTGAAGAACTCACGGGTCTTGTCGATGGCGGCGCGCGCGACGCTCTCTTCATCGCCCTCCAGCGCCCAGACGCGGCGACCGTATTGCGCCAGCTTGGCACGCTTGGCCTCGAACAGTTCCTCCCACAGCGCCGGCATCACGATGGTCAGGGTGCGACCATGATCGACACCGTGCAGTGCGGTGATCTCGTGACCGATCATGTGAGTGGCCCAGTCCTGCGGCACGCCACGCCCGATCAGGCCGTTGAGGCCCAGGTTGGCGGCCCACATGATGTTGGCGCGCACGGCCAGATCATCCGGCTGGCTCAGCACCTTGGGGCCTTCCTCGATCAGCATCATCAGCAGCCCCTCGGAGAAGCGGTCCTGCACCGGCGCATTGACCGGATAGGTCAGGTACTGCTCGCTGACGTGGATGAAGGCATCGACGACGCCATTCACGCTCTGACGCTCCGGCAGGGTCAGGGTGGTGGCCGGGTCCAGCACCGCGAAGCGCGGGTAGGCCAGCTCACTGAACATCGGCAGCTTGTCGTGGGTCTCGTAGTTGGTGACCACGGCGTTGCCATTGGACTCGGAGCCCGTGGCCGGCAGTGTCAGCACCACGCCCAGCGGCAGCGCCGTCTCGGGGTGCTTGCCCTCGGCGAGAATCTCCCACGGATCACCGGCGTGACAGGCGGCGAGCGCGAGGAACTTGCTGCCATCGGCGACGCTGCCACCTCCTACCGCCAGCAGATAATCGATCTTCTCGCGCTTGATGACTTCCAGGGCTTCGAGCAGGGTGTGATAGCTCGGGTTAGGCTCGATGCCGCCGAAGCTCCACCACTGACGGCCTTCCAGCGCGGCTTCGATCTGATCCATCACGCCGTTGCGCTTGATCGACCCGCCACCGTAGGTGACCAGCACGCGGGCATCCGCCGGAATCTCGTCACGCACCTTGGCGATCTGGCCGGCACCGAAGTGCACGCGGGTCGGGTTCTGATAGGTAAAGTCCTGCATGATGCTCTCCTCGCGGAGTCAGGGGCGACACGGCAACATGAGATGACAGAGCCGTGGTCAGGCGCCACCTGACACAGAGTGACATGTGGGCAAATGACAGATAAACGCGACGATGACGCCACCTGCCCACGAACGATGGCCTGCATTCTAGAGCAGTGACCAAGACCAAAGTAGAGCGCAGGCCGCACGTCTTTGGTTCGTGAGAGTCACCAATCCTCACGACCGGTGATATTTGAGGACCAGTAATGCCTGGTGACCAGTAACGTGTGATGAACAGGAATGCGTGATGACCTACGCCGGGCCACCCACGCAAAAGGCCCGCCGCAGCGAGCCTTTCGTAAGTGCCTGAGCAGCGCGCATACGCGCGACGTCAGGTATTCGGGTCTTCAGTAATGCTGTGTCAGTTCTCAGATCAAAGACGCACCAGCATCTTGCCCTTGTTGCCACCCGAGAACAGCTGGAGGAAGGCGTCCGGCGTCTGCTCGAGCCCTTCTTCCACCGTCTCTTCATAGTCGATATCGCCCTTGGCGACCTGCGGCCCTACCTCTTCGAGGAAGCGGCTGTAGTTCTGCCAGTGATCAAAGACGATGAAGCCTTGCATGCGCGCACGACGGATCAGGATCATCGAGATGTTCGAGGGGCCAGGCGCCGCCTCGGTATCGTTGTAGCTGGAGATCATGCCGCAGACGGCGATGCGTGCGCCGACATTCAGGTTGTTCAGCGCCGCCACCAGGCAATCACCGCCGACATTCTCGTAGTAGACATCGAAGCCGTCCGGGCAGGCTTCCTTGAGCGCCTTCGTCAGCTGCTCGGCATCCTTGCCCTTGTAGCTGACCGCCTTGACGCCCCGCGCTTCCAGCCAATCGAGCTTTTCCTGGCTGCCGGCGATGCCGACGACAGTGCCGCCCTTGGCCTTGGCCAGCTGGACGGCGAGCGAGCCGACCGCACCGGAGGCCGCGCTGACCAGCACGTTATCGCCCTCTTTCATCTCGGCGATGATGTTGAGGCCGGTCCAGGCGGTCATGCCCGGCATGCCCAGTACGCCCAGGTAGGCCTGCTCCGGCACCTCGATGCTCGGCAGCGCCTCGACCTGGCCACCCGACAGCTGTGCGATGTCGCGCCAGCCGCCCATGTGACGTACCTTGTCGCCGCGCTTGAAGCGAGAGTCACGTGACTCGATCACTTCACCGACGGCTGCGCCCTGCAGCGGCTCATTGAGCTCGAAGGGGTCGATATAGGTCTTCACGCCGCTCATGCGGCCACGCATGTAGGGATCGACGGACAGCCAGCTGTTGCGAATGCGCACCTCGCCTTCGCCGAGCTCGCTCAGCTCTTCCTCACGCAACTGGAACAGGTCGCGTTCCGGGGTGCCTTTCGGATAGTCGGTGATCGTGTAATAGCGTGTCTGCATGCGATGCTCCTTGCGAATGATCTGGTCAAACGACTTGTGATCAGAATCGTCATCAGGCCGCTGGCCCGAGGCCTCAACCCTGTGACGACTGGCCGCCGCAAGCGTTGCTCGGCGACGAAGTGCCCCCAGATTACGCGCGCTCCCGATATCACACCAATGACAGAAACTGAATCCCGGTATGCATGAGACTGATATCATGTGCGGTTGAAACTGCACACTTTCATCCCAGTGACTGGGTCGCCTCGCTACCGGGAACCGCTTGCCATGCACCTGGCTGAACTTGCCCGCCATGATCTCAATACGCTGGTTGCGCTGCATGCGCTGCTGGAAACCCGCAGCGTGTCGCGGGCCGCTGAGCGCCTCAACCTGAGCCAGCCTGCGGTGTCTCGCACCCTGGGCCGTCTACGCGAGGCCTTCGATGACCCCCTGTTCGTGCGGGCGCAACGCGGTCTGCGTCCCACCGCACGCGCAGAGGCCCTCAGGCAGCCCCTCGCCCGTCTGCTGCAGGAGCTGGGTGCCCTGCTGGCGCCACCCGAGTTCTCGCCTGGAGATAGCCAACGGCGCTTTCAGCTGGCCACCACCGATTACGGCATGCACGCCTTCGTGGCACCCCAGATCGCCCCGCTGCACGAGCAGGCACCCGGCATCCGTCTGGATATCCAGGCCTATGGCGGCAATGTCGAACAGCAGCTGGAAGAAGGCGGGCCGGAGCTTGCGATGTGCGTGCCCACCGCCAGGGTGCCGGCTGGCGTGCATGGTCGCGAAATCGGGGATGACCAGTTCGTCTGCGTGATGCGCCAGGACCATCCGCTGGCAGCGAAGGAGACCTTGAGCCTGGAGGGCTTCCTCGCCGCCAGTCACCAACTGATCAGCATGGGCGGTGATGAGCGAGGCGCGGTGGACCTCAAGCTGGCGGAACTGGGGCTGAGTCGTCAGGTCGTCATGCGCCAGCCCCATTTTCTGGCCGCCTTCAGTGTCAGCTGCCACAGCGATCTGTTGCTGTGCGTGCCGGGCTGTCTGGCCATCAGCATGCTCGATCAGCTGCCGCTAGCCCTGCGTCCGTTGCCCATCCCTCTCAACCGCTTCTCCTACTGGCTGGTGTGGCATGAACGCCTGCACCATGACGCTGGCCACCGCTGGCTACGCCAAACGCTCTCCACGGGCATTCAGGCCCGTCACCGCGAACTCTCCCGGCAGCTGCGTCAGCGGCTGGGCTCGTGACTTGATACATGACTCGTGATCTGACACCAAGCTCGTGACCTGACGCCACCCCCGCACGTAGCCTCGCGGCCTGAGCTTCGATACTTGAGTCTGCGAGGCTTGAACCCAATGGCTTGAACCAAAAAAGACCGCCACCCCCAAGGGGTGACGGTCTCATTGGCAGGCAACGCTGCCCACGCCAGTTGCCTGGCTCATTTGCGCTCGATCAGTTGCGCTCGATCTCGGCACGCTCGCGCAGAGATTCCTGCAGGCCCGTGACAGCGGCCTGAGCACGCAGACGCGTCGCCAGACGCGAGAGGAACCGATCCATCTCGCCCGGCTCAGCCTCGCCGATCTCGGTCAGAGCGATCAGCGCGATGCCACCACTCAGCGACGCCTTGCCGTAGACCGGCTGGCCATCCTGCGGGTGCGCCAGCGTGAAGGCCTGCTTGACCAGACTCTGCGGCAGCTGGGTGCTGGCCTGACGGCTGACGTCATCAGCCTGCTGCCAGTCGATCCCCTCGAGTGATCCACCCTGGCGCAGCGTCTCCAGACGCTTCTCGGCCAGTGCCTCGAGTGCCTTGGCAGTCTTGTCGGCCTTGGCTTCGCGCTGAACCTGCTGCTTGACCTCATCCAATGCCAGCGTTGTGGCCTCACGCTGCTCGAGAACGCGCAGCACCAGACGACGGCTGTCATCCAGTTCGATGACATCACTGTTGTAGCCCTCTTTCAGCACTTCGTCACCGAAGGCTGCCGCCATCACACCCGGCTCGGACAGCAGTTCATCATCGTTTTCCTGCGCGACCCAGTCGGTCTTCTCAAGCGGCAGGTCCAGATCCTCGGCGACGCTGGCCAGATCATCCGCCGCGAAACTCTCATCCTTCAGCTGCTGCGCCTTCTCGTTGAAGGTATCACGGGAAGCGGCCCGACGGGCTTGCGTCAGCAGCTCGTCGCGCATGTCCTCGAAGGGCGCGATGTCCAGACCGGTCACCTTGATCAGGTGCAGGGTGTCGCCGGTATCGACGATATCCGACACCTGGCCTTCATCCAGCGCGAAGGCCGCATCATCGAAGTCTTCGCCGAAGATACCGCGGGTGATCACGCCAAGCTCACCGCCGTCCTCGGCCGTGGAGCTGTCTTCGGAGACCTCGGCCGCCACCTTGGCGAAGTCTTCGCCGTTGGCGAGTGCGTCACGTGCGCCCTCGAGCTTGGCACGTGCTGCCGCATCATCGTCACCCTTCTCGACCATGATGTGCGCGATCTCCCGCGGCGCGTCGGCACGCTTGGCCTCATATTCAGCCTTCAGCGTGTCTTCGCTGATATCGCCACCGCTGGCCAGCTCGTTCTGGTCCAGCAACACGTAGGCCAACTTGACCTGTGCCGGACGACGGTAGTTGTCCTGGTGGCTGTCATACCAGGCCTTGAGCTCGTCTTCGCTGACCGTCACCGGCGCATCGAGGTCCGCGCTGCTCAGCGTGGCATAGCGGAAGGTGCGCGTCTGGCGCTGCAGCTGGCTGAGCTTCTCTTCTTCGCCCGGCAGCACGAAGGCACTGGCGGCAAAGCCGTCGGTCAACTGCTGGCGCAGGGTGTCGCTGCTCAGCTGCTGGCGGAAGGAGGTGGGAGAGTAGCCGGCGCTGGCCAGACGATTGCGGAACAGGTCGGCGTCGAAGCGCCCCTTGTCATCCTGGAAGTCCGGAATGCTCACGATCAGTTGATCGAGCTGCGCATCGGACATGTGCAGGCCGCCTTCCTCGGCGTATTGATCCAGCAGGCGGGAATCGATCATCTGGTTGATGATCTGATTGCGCGCTTCGCGCTCCTGTTCCGGCGCTACCTGGCCAGAACGGATGGCACGCTGGACTTCGGTTTCCACCGCCTGACGGCTGATGGTGTCGCCATTGACCGTGGCCACGTCGTCACTGCTGGCAGTGAAGGCGCCAATGATCGACTCAACACCAAAGAAGGCAAAGGTGACGACAATGAAACCAACGATCGTCTTGGCCACCCAGCCATGCGACCGGTCTCGAATTCGTTGCAGCATGCAGGCCTCGAACTACAGGGATTGGAATGGCCACAAGGGCCGCGACTCAGTGACTGATGATTATACGCATGCCGCAGACAGATGCAGGTGACTTTGCACGACTGACTGACTCGCCAGGGTCATCAAACGCTTGCGCCCTTCCGACATGGCCGGTTTCAGCCACAAAAAAAGCGCATCGCTAGGCGATGCGCTTCGATGTTCTGGTGCCGGTTCGGCAGTCATCAGACCACTCCCGAACCGGTACCGCGCCACCGGGTGCCTGCGAAGCAGGCAGACCTCAGTTGACGGCGTCTTTCAGTGCCTTGCCAGCCTTGAAGCTCGGCACCTTGGCAGCACTGATCTCGATCGGAGCGCCAGTCTGCGGGTTACGGCCAGTACGTGCAGCACGCTCCTTGACAATAAAGGTGCCGAACCCGACCAATGCCACGGTCTCACCCTTCTTCAGGCTATCAGTGACGGTGTCGACCATCGCATCGAGTGCACGGCTAGCTGCTGCTTTCGGAATATCGGCAGATGCAGCAATGGCTTCGATCAGCTCGGATTTATTCACTCTTCACCCCTTGAATTTGCAAAAATTACCAGAAATCAGCGCGAAAATTACGGGTGCTAAACGCGATCGCGACGAAGCGGAGTTTATAGCAACGCCCTCAAACGACTGTCAAGCAACCTCACGCGCAAAACCGCACCACGCCGCCGTTTCGACAGCGGCATGGCCAAAAAAATCCCGTCAATGTGTACTGATCATTGTCTGACGACCACCGGCATCGTCTGAACGAGAATCGTCCTTCTCAGCAGTAGACTTTTCTGCTAGAGCCACCTCAAGCACTTCGTCGATCCAGCGCACCGGCCGAATATCGAGTGCATCCTTGATGGTGTCCGGAACCTCCTTGAGGTCACGGCGATTTTCCTCGGGAATCAGCACAAGCTTTATACCACCGCGTCGCGCCGCCAGCAATTTCTCCTTGAGGCCACCGATCGGCATGACTTCGCCACGCAGGTTGACCTCACCGGTCATTGCCACGTCACAGCGCACGGGGCGTCCACAGTAAGCGGATACCATCGCGGTGACCATGGCAGCGCCCGCACTGGGGCCGTCCTTGGGCGTGGCGCCTTCCGGCACGTGGATGTGCAGGTCTTCCTTCTCGAAGCGCTCAGCCTCGATACCGAAGGCCTCGGCACGCGCACGCACCACGGTGTGGGCCGCACTCACCGACTCCTTCATGACGTCGCCCAGTGACCCGGTCTTGCTAACACGCCCCTTGCCCGGCGTGACGACAGACTCGATGGTGAGCAGCTCACCGCCGACGGAGGTCCAGGCCAGGCCAGTGACACGGCCGATCTGGTCCTCGGCATCGGCGAGGCCGAAGCTGTACTTGCGGACACCAGCGTAGTGCTCGACCTGCTCGACCTCAAGGTGCATGGAAGACAGTGCGCCCTCCTTTGCCTCGGCGACCACACGCTCGCGCACGATCTTGCGGCAGACCTTGGCGAGCTGGCGCTCAAGCTCACGCACACCGGCTTCACGCGTGTAGTAACGGATCAGCTCGAGCACGGAGGCTTCGCTGAAGGTCAGCTCGCCCGGCTTCAGGCCATTGGCCTTAAGCTGCTTGGGCGCCAGGTAGCGCATCGCGATGGCCAGCTTCTCGTCTTCGGTGTAACCCGGCAGACGGATGATTTCCATGCGATCGCGCAGCGGGCCGGGAATGTTCATCGAGTTGGACGTACAGATGAACAGGGTCTCGGACAGATCGTAATCAAGCTCGAGATAGTGATCGGCGAACTTGTCATTCTGCTCCGGATCCAGCACCTCAAGCAACGCCGAGGCAGGATCACCGCGGTGGTCCATGCCCAGCTTGTCGATCTCGTCGAGCAGCACCAGCGGATTCTTCACGCCCGTCTTGGCCATGCGCTGGATGATCTTGCCCGGCAGTGCCCCGATATAGGTGCGGCGGTGACCACGGATCTCGGACTCATCGCGCACGCCGCCCAGCGCCATACGGGTATAGTGGCGGTTGGTGGCACGTGCGATGGACTTGCCCAGCGAAGTCTTGCCGACACCCGGCGGGCCGACCAGACACAGCACCGGCCCCTTGAGCTTCTTGACGCGCTTCTGCACGGCGAGATACTCGAGGATGCGTTCCTTGACCTCATCCAGACCGTAGTGGTCCTCGTCCAGCACCTTGGCGGCGTGGTCGATGTCATGACGCACACGCGTGCGCTTCTTCCACGGCACGTCGCACAGCCAGTCCAGGTAGGTGCGCACCACGGTCGCCTCGGCGGAAGTCGGTCCCATCATCTTGAGCTTGTTGAGCTCTTGGGTCGCCTTCTCCTCTGCCTCCTTCGGCATGCCGGCGTCCTTGATGCGACGCTCGTACTGCTCGACCTCGTTGGGCACGTCATCCAGCTCACCCATTTCCTTCTGGATGGCCTTCATCTGCTCGTTGAGGTAGTACTCGCGCTGCGACTTCTCCATCTGCTCCTTGACGCGGGTACGAATACGCTTCTCGACCTGCAACAGGTCGATCTCCGCTTCGATCAGCGTCATCAGGTGCTCGATGCGGTCACGCACCTTGTCCATCTCGAGCAGCGCCTGCTTGTCATTGATGCCCAGCGACAGATGCGCGCTGATGGTATCCACCAGACGGCTCGGGTCTTCAATGCCCTGCAGGCTGCCCAGCACTTCGTTGGGCACCTTCTTGGAAAGCTTCACATACTGCTCGAACTGGTTGAGCAGCACGCGCACCAGGGTTTCCTGCTCTCGCTCGGACAGCGGCTGGCTGTCACGCAGCGCGACGTCGGCGATGCTGTGGCCGTCGTCGTGCAGGCGAATCGCCTGGATATCGGCGCGCGAGCTGCCCTCGATCAGCACCTTGACAGTGCCATCGGGGAGTTTGAGCAGCTGCATGATGTCGGCAACGGTGCCGATGGCGAACAGGTCTTCCGCCGTCGGGTCGTCCTGGCTGGCTTCACGCTGCGCCGCAAGCAGGATCTTCTTGTCGCCTTCCATGGCCACTTCGAGGGCCTGGATCGACTTTTCCCGGCCGACGAACAGCGGAATCACCATCTGGGGATAGACCACCACATCCCGCAGCGGCAGCAGCGGAAGTGTCAGGGTCTGATCTTCGTTCTGCTCCATGGCAGACGTTCCTCGGTATTCTGTGGGTGGGCCGCCTCACACGGCACTTTGATACTGAGACCATGGGGGCAAGGCCATGATTTTGCAATGATCCCGACACGCCTGGCGGTAACTCAACGCTGAATGAAGCCGTGCGTGACCCGCGAATGCATCACAGTAAGAATGGCTTGCGAGCGCAAACGCAACGGGGGGCCTTGCGGCCCCCCGTTGGTGCGACTCAGGCCCGGACGTTTCAGCCGTCCTTGCCGGCCACCTTGCCCTGACTCTCTTCGTTCTTGGAGTAGATCAGCAGCGGCTTGCTGTCGCCGGCAATCACCGACTCATCCACCACCACCTTGCTGACACTCTCCTCGGACGGGATGTCATACATGGTGTCGAGCAGCACGGACTCGAGGATCGAGCGCAGACCACGTGCGCCGGTACGACGCTCGATGGCCTTGCGAGCCACGGCACGCAGCGCATCCTCACGCAGGTCCAGCTCGACATCTTCCATCTCGAACAGGCGCGAGTACTGCTTGACCAGCGAGTTCTTCGGCTCGGTCAGAATCTGCACCAGGGCATCTTCGTCCAGCTCGGTCAGTGTCGCGATGACCGGCAGGCGGCCAACGAACTCGGGGATGAGACCGAACTTGACCAGATCACCCGGCTCGACGTCTGCCAGCACGCGGCCCACGGTCTTCTCGTCCTGCTTGCTCTTGACCTCGGCATTGAAGCCGATGCCACCCTTCTCGGCGCGTTCGCGGATCACCTTGTCCAGGCCAGCGAAAGCACCGCCGACGATGAACAGGATGTTGCCGGTATTCACCTGCAGGAATTCCTGCTGAGGGTGCTTGCGACCGCCCTGCGGCGGCACCGAGGCAGTGGTGCCCTCGATCAGCTTGAGCAGCGCCTGCTGCACGCCTTCACCCGAGACATCACGCGTGATGGAGGGGTTGTCGGACTTGCGCGAGATCTTGTCGATCTCATCGATGTAGACAATGCCGCGCTCGGCCTTCTCGACATCGTAATCGCATTTCTGCAGCAGCTTCTGGATGATGTTCTCTACGTCCTCACCGACATAACCCGCTTCGGTCAAGGTGGTCGCATCCGCGATGGTGAACGGGACGTTCAACAGGCGCGCCAGCGTCTCGGCCAGCAACGTCTTGCCGCTACCGGTCGGGCCGATGAGCAGAATGTTGGACTTGCCCAGCTCCACTTCATCCGCGGCCTTCTGACCGGCGCGCAGACGCTTGTAGTGGTTGTACACCGCCACGGACAGCACACGCTTGGCGCGGTCCTGGCCGATCACGTAATCGTCGAGAGTGGAACGAATCTCACGCGGCGCCGGCAGGCGATCATCATCACCTTCGGCGTCGGCTTCGAGGACCTCTTCGCGAATGATGTCATTGCACAGATCGACACATTCGTCGCAGATGTAGACGGAAGGTCCCGCGATCAGCTTGCGCACTTCATTCTGGTTCTTGCCACAGAAGGAGCAGTACAGCAGTTTGCCGTTCTCGTCCTTGCCTTTGCCGTCAGCCATTCGCGTACCTCTCAATGGCGGCGACTCCCCGGGGAGCCGCCGGAAATGCATGTTTGCCGACGTCAGGTCAGCCGTTTACGCGGGATCATTCCACGTCGGGACGGCGTTCCAGCACGGCATCGATCAGGCCGTACTCCACTGCCTGATTGGCCGCCATGAAGTTATCACGGTCGGTATCATTGGCAATGGTGTCGAAGTCCTGGCCAGTGTGATGCGCGAGAATGCGATTGAGCTTCTCACGGATGGTCAGGATTTCCTTGGTGTGAATCTCGATATCCGTGGCCTGACCCTGATAGCCGCCCAGCGGCTGGTGGATCATGACGCGGGAGTTCGGCAGCGCGTAGCGCTTGCCGGCGGCACCGCCTGCCAGCAGCAAGGCACCCATGCTGGCTGCCTGGCCGATGCACACGGTGGACACGTCGGGCTTGATGAACTGCATGGTGTCGTAGATCGCCATCCCTGCAGTCACGGAGCCACCCGGCGAGTTGATGTACAGATGGATGTCCTTGTCCGGGTTTTCAGACTCGAGGAACAACAGCTGAGCCACGACCAGATTGGCCATGTAATCCTCAACCGGACCCACAAGGAAGATCACCCGTTCCTTCAGCAGGCGGGAATAGATGTCATAGGCCCGTTCGCCGCGAGCATTCTGCTCGACAACCATCGGAACCAGACCGCCAGCATTCTTGATGTCGAAGTCGTTCATGGGGGCTTCCTTCATCCGATGACATTGATATCCATTGAGCATGCCACTTTACCCCGCCCACCGACCAGAGACCCGGCCGTAGCCGGGTCCTGGTCTAGCAAGCACTAGGGGTCAACCAAGCTTCAGGCTTGCTCGCCTTCGGCTTCAGTAGCCTCTTCTTCTGCTTCTTCCTGCTGCTGTGCAGCCTGCAGGGCTTCCTGGTAGGACATGGCAACGTCCTTAACCTGAGCCTGTGCCAGCAGCTTGTCAACGGCCTTCTCTTCAAGCAGCACGGACTTGAGCTGGTTGCGAGCCTGTTCGTTGGAACCATAGTACTCGGTGACCTGAGCCGGGTCCTGGTACTGCTGAGCCATTTCTTCAACGCGAGCATTCAGCTCTTCGTCGCTGACGTCCATCTCGTTGCTGCTGACGACTTCGCTGAGCAGCAGGCCAGTCTTGACGCGCTGTACCGCCTGGTCCTGGAACAGCTCGCCCGGCAGCTGGGAGACGTCGAAGTCTTCGCCCAGACCGAACTGCTGTGCAGCCTGACGCTTCAGACCGTCGATTTCCTGGTCGGCCAGGGCCTGCGGCACGAGGATGTCGTTGGCCTTGGTCAGTTCGGCCAGCACCTGCTGCTTGACGCGATTCTCGATCGCGTTCTTCAGCTCACGCTGCATGTTCTTCTTCACTTCCACCTTGAAGCTTTCGACATCGGCAGCTTCGAGGCCGAACTGGGCGATGAACTCTTCGTTCACTACCGGCAGTTCCTGAGCCTTGACGGCGTGGACCTTGACCTTGAAGGTCGCTTCCTGACCGGCGAGGTGCTCGGCCTGGTAGTCAGCCGGGAAGGAAACCTTGATTTCCTTGTCGTCGCCGGCAGCAGCGCCGACCAGCTGCTCTTCAAAGCCCGGGATGAAGCTGTTGGAGCCCAGCACCAGCTCGTGACCTTCTGCCTTGCCGCCTTCGAAGGCCTCTTCACCGAGGAAGCCTTCAAAATCGATCTTGACCTGGTCGC
Source organism: Cobetia sp. LC6 (assembly GCF_030264805.1). Lineage (NCBI taxonomy): Bacteria > Pseudomonadati > Pseudomonadota > Gammaproteobacteria > Oceanospirillales > Halomonadaceae > Cobetia > Cobetia sp. LC6. The sequence continues at coordinate 100,526 of NZ_JASSPL010000009.1, forward strand.
CGTCAGCGGCAGCGCGCTCGACGTCGGTCCAGGAAGCGCTCTGCTTGCGCAGGGTCTCAATCATCTCTTCGACGTCGGTGTCGGTCACTTCGGCCTGCGGACGCTCGATTTCAGCGCCTTCGATCGGCTTCAGTTCGATTTCCGGGTAGATTTCCAGAGTCGCGACGAACTCCAGATCCTTGCCGGCTTCATCGACGGTCGCATCGATCTTCGGCCAGCCAGCCGGGTTCAGTTCGTTTTCGGTGACGGCGGTCACGTAATGCTGGCGCATAATCTCGCCAACGATCTCGTTGCGCACGTCCTTGCCGTAACGCTGTTTCACCACTGCCATCGGCACGTGGCCCTTGCGGAAGCCGTTCAGACGAACGGTCTTGGCGGTTTCCAGAAGACGGGCGTTGACGGCCTGGTCGACTTCAGAAGCCGGCACCGTGATGGTGACCGTGCGCTCGATCGGAGAAGTCGTTGCGACAGAAGCTTGCATGAAAGTTCCTCTACCCACTGGTGGCGTTCGAATCATAAAGGCGAAGATTGTAGAAACCCCGCCACGCGCTGGCAAGCGCGGATATGACCCCTTCATATGGTGCCTTGGTCCAAGTTATTCAAGGACCCCGGCCATTTTCTGCTCCACCTACCCGCCAGACAGGCGCCTGGAGCGCCCGGCGACTCGGAATCGTCATGCATGGAGCAGTGCGAAAAAACCAAAAAAAAGGAGGAGAAAGCCATTGGCCTTCTCCCCCTTTTGCGGCATGCCGCCCGCCCAAGTGGGCCAGGCAGCATCCTGATATTCATCGAGACGTGGGGTGGATGATGGGGTTCGAACCCACGACCACCGGAGTCACAATCCGGGGCTCTACCACTGAGCTACACCCACCACTTCTGAAGATTAGGCAGAAAGCCTGCCGTCTCCATCTCGTTGATACTGCTCAAGCTGACATGCAATGGGGTGGATGATGGGGTTCGAACCCACGACCACCGGAGTCACAATCCGGGGCTCTACCACTGAGCTACACCCACCACTGCATGAACATCTTCACATCGTCTGGTCGCAGTCATCAGGCTCAATGAAGAGCATTCCGACATCCACTTCGATGACAAACGTCATCTCGATGGCACGCCCAGCAGGACTCGAACCTGCAACCTACGGCTTAGAAGGCCGTTGCTCTATCCGGTTGAGCTATAGGCGCAGAAACTGATACTGCGAGTCAACCTCCGGACAAAGCCCTGAATACTGTTTCAGAAGACCGAAGCCTTGCGATACGTTGCATTCAAGTGGTCGGGATAGAGGGATTCGAACCCCCGACATCCTGCTCCCAAAGCAGGCGCGCTACCAGACTGCGCTATATCCCGAAACCGTCTTCAACCGACCGTCGAACCCCGTCGATGCGAGGCGTATTCTACCGAACTTTCGTCTGCGGTCAAGCCCTTACGTGAATTCTTTCCAAAAGAATCGTTTGCCCCTCGCGCTGTCATGCCAATGTCATGTCGCGAGCTTTCATCCATGAAACTCCCCCAACTTCTCTGCTTGCTGATACAGGACGCCCTACCTGTCATCGCTTCTGCCACTGACGCAGTGATGACTTGCAACGGCTGAGTACCGCCGGTGGACTGACTATCGTCCTCACGCCTTCTACTTCTCCGCCCTACAACCTCCCCTTCCACCCCACCCTTCTCCTTTCCTTGCTTCTACCTATGCCTCTACCTTTATCTTGGCCTTTTCTTGCACCCCTGAAGATGGAGCGTCAAGGCGACAATCGCATGGCATGCCCCCACTCTCGCCTGCCTCCTGACGCCGTCACCTGGCCTATGGGCGACTGCGGAAGACCTGACGCCCATGACAGCTTTCGACCAAGGTCGTCATTCGGCGTTGACTGGAGGGCGAGGCATGCGAAAATTGGCCATCGTTGTCCCTCCTGCATTTATCGCCCACGAGAAGGAATGATCGCTGATGTCAGCACAACTGATAGATGGCAAGGCCATTGCCGAACGCGTACGCCAACAGGTAGGCCGTCAGGTCGATGCGCGTCGTGATGCCGGTGAACGTATTCCGGGGCTTGCCGTCGTGCTGGTCGGCGAAGACGCGGCGTCCGAGGTCTATGTCCGCAACAAGCACCGCGCCTGCGAGAAGGCTGGCATCCTCTCCACCCAGCACCGGCTGTCCGCTGACACCACTCAGCAGGAGCTGGAAGCCCTGGTCGACCAGCTGAATGACGACACCAGCATCGACGGCATCCTGGTACAGCTGCCGCTGCCGGCGCATCTCGATTCACGCCCGATTCTCGAGCGCATCCGCACCGACAAGGACGTGGACGGCTTCCACCCCTACAACCTCGGCCGTCTGGCGCAGCGCCTGCCGGTGATGCGCCCCTGCACGCCCAAGGGCATCATGACGCTGCTGTCCGAGAGCGGTCTGCAGGTGCGCGGCATGGACGCCACCATCGTGGGAGCTTCCAACATCGTCGGTCGCCCGATGTCACTGGAGCTGATGCTGGCCGGCTGCACCACCACCGTCTGTCACCGCTTCACCAAGGACCTGGAAAGCAAGGTCCGCCAGGCCGACCTCGTCGTGGTCGGCGTCGGCAAGCCGGGCCTGGTCAAGGGTGAATGGATCAAGGAAGGCGCCATCGTCATCGATGTGGGTATCAACCGCCTCGACAACGGCTCACTGGTCGGTGACGTGGAGTTCGCCCCGGCAGCGGAACGTGCAGGCTGGATCACGCCAGTACCGGGCGGCGTCGGCCCGATGACCGTTGCCTCTCTGCTGGAGAACACCCTGTTCGCCGCCGAGCTGCACGATGCCCAGCTGGCCGGCAAGTAAGTACAAGCCCTCTCGCTGACACCTCCCCTGGCCACGGGGCATCGCGTGACAGGATGCCCCGCAGGCCCTGCTTCAGGATTTCACCATGTCCCTCAAGACACTTGGCATCATCGGCGCCATGGCCGAGGAAGTCGCCATCCTCGCCGAACTGCTGGAAGACAGCACCACGACTCGTCATGCCGGCTCCACCTTCCACGTCGGTCAGCTGCATGGCCTCAAGGTCGTGCTGCTGCAGTCCGGGATCGGCAAGGTCAATGCCGCCGTGGGCGCCTGCCAGTTGATCGAGCGCTACCAGCCGGACGCCATCATCAACACCGGTTCCGCCGGGGGCTTCGCCTCTGATCTGGAGATCGGCGATGTGGTCATCTCCAGCGAAGTGCGTCACCACGACGTCGATGCCGTGGTGTTCGGCTACGAATACGGCCAGGTGCCGCAGATGCCGGCCGCCTACCCGTCAGACCCGGCACTGGTGAAGATCGCGCGCGAGTGCGTCGAAGCCCAGGGCGAGATCAAGGCACGTGAAGGCCTGATCTGCACCGGAGACATCTTCATGGCAGACCCGGAACTGGTCGCGCTGACTCGCTCACGCTTCCCGGACATGCTGGCCGCCGAGATGGAAGCCGCCGCCATCGCCCAGACCTGCTTCGTCTATGAGATGCCGTTCGTGGTCATCCGCGCGCTGTCTGACATCGCCGGCAAGGACAACAACAGCCAGTCCTTCGAGGAATTCCTGCACGTCGCCGCACGTCAGTCCTCGCGCATGGTCGAGGCCATGGTCAAGCGCCTCGCCAGCTGATCAGCCGCTGCCTGAGAGCGACCCCGCCCGACCGGCCATGAAAAAACCGCCGCCCCTCTCGGGACGGCGGTTTTTTTCGCGGTGACAATGTGTCATGCCAACCGTGTCAGCCTTCCAGCACCCAGGTCGTCCCCTCGCGGGAATCCTTGAGGATGATGCCCTGAGCGGCCAGCTCGTCACGAATACGGTCAGCACCCGCGAAGTCCTTGGCCTTCTTGGCAGCAGCACGCGCCTCGATCTGCGCCTGGATCTCGTCTTCCGACAACGCCAATGCGGCTGTGTCACCCTTGAGGAAGACCGCCGGGTCCTGCCCGAACAGCCCCAGCAGGCCGCCCAGCGACGTCAGCTCGAAGGCCAGCGCCGGCGCCTGATGCGGCGCCTCCTTCTTGGCACGGTTGAGCTCGCGGGCCAGCTCGAACAGCACCGACAGCGCACCGGCCGTATTGAAGTCGTCATCCATGGCAGCCACGAAGCGTGCCCGCCAGTCACCTGACACCTCACCCTGTTCGGGCGTGACGTTCTCCAGCGCATTGTAGAAACGCTCCAGCGAACGACGCGCCTCATCCAGCGAGTTGGCCTCGTAGCTGATCGCGCTGCGGTAATGACTGGCCACCAGCAGGTAACGCACCACTTCCGGGTTGTGCTGCTCCAGCACATCACGAATCGTGAAGAAATTGCCCAGCGACTTGGACATCTTGTCCTGCCCGACACGCACTGCACCGGCGTGCATCCACACGTTGGCATACTGCTGACCAGTGGCGGCTTCGGACTGGGCGATCTCGTTCTCGTGATGCGGGAAGGTCAGGTCCGGACCGCCGCCGTGGATATCGAAGGTGTTGCCCAGGCAGCAGGTCGACATCGCGGAGCACTCGATATGCCAGCCCGGACGGCCCGCGCCCCAGGGGGATGGCCAGCTGGCCTCGCCCGGCTTGGCGGCCTTCCACAGCACGAAGTCAAGCGGGTCTTCCTTGGCCTCTTCCACTTCCACGCGCGCGCCGGACTGCATATCATCGAGCTGACGGTTGTTGAGCTTGCCATAGCCCTCGAAACGACGCACACGATAGTAGACGTCCCCGTTGCTGGCCGCGTAGGCAAAGCCCTTGTCGATCAGCGTCTCGGTCATCGCGATGATATCGCCGATGTGCGCGGTCGCCCGTGGCTCGCGATCAGGCCGCAGGATACCCAGACGCCCCTCGTCTTCGTGCATCGCCTGGATCATGCGCTCGGTCAGCGCCTCGAAGGCTTCGCCATTCTCATCGGCTCGCTTGAGGATCTTGTCGTCGATATCGGTAATGTTGCGCACATAGGTGACGTCATAGCCACGCGCACGCAGGTAACGCGTGATGATGTCGAAGGCCACCATCACACGCGCATGGCCGATGTGACAGAGGTCATAGACCGTCACGCCACAGACGTACATGCGCACCTTGTTGCCTTCCAATGGCACGAAGGGTGCCTTGGTCCGGCTCAGGGTACTGTAGATGGACAGTGTGCTCGCGGCATCTTCGAGTGAAATCATTCAGTCATCGCCCTTGGCTACTTTGCTGACAGCGCTCTGTCAGCCTTGCGAAATGGAGCGACCCGCAGGCCGATCATGCAACTTCGTCATCGAAGGTACAGGATCCGCCTGCGGGCCGTGAAGCGGGTCAAAAGTCATGCCAGCAGACCTCCCGCAGGAGGCCTGGCTGCCATCAACCCTTCTTCTGGGCCTTGGCCCAACCGTCCTTCAGGCTGACGGTACGGTTGAAGACCAGCGCGCCATCGACGCAGTCATGGCGGTCGGCGACGAAGTAGCCGATACGCTCGAACTGGTAACGCGTTTCCGGCGCGGCATTGCGCAGGCTCGGCTCACCGAAGCCCTTGACGATGCTCAGCGAGTTCGGATTGAGATGCTCAAGGAAGTCGACATCCTTGTCACGGTCCGGCTCGGCTTCCAGGAACAGGTTCTCGTACTGACGCACCTCGACCGGCACCGCGTGCTCGGCGCTGACCCAGTGGATGACACCCTTGACCTTGCGGCCTTCCGGGTTCTTGCCGAGGGTATCGAGGTCGACACTGCAACGCAGCTCGACGATCTCGCCGGCTTCATCCTTGATCACTTCATCACAGCGGATGACGTAACCGTTGCGCAGACGCACTTCCTTCTCGGGCGCGAGACGGAAGAACTTCTTCGGCGCATCTTCCATGAAGTCATCGGCGTCGATCCACAGCTCACGGGTCAGCGGAATCTGGCGCGTGCCCATGTCGTCACGTGCTGGATGGCCGGGCACCTCGAAGACTTCCTCATGGCCTTTCGGCAGGTTGGTCAGCACCACCTTGAGCGGATTGAGCACGCACATGGCACGCAGCGCGTTGTCTTCCAGGTCCGAGCGAATGGCGTGGTGCAGCATGCCGATCTCGACCATGCCACCATCCGCACGGCTCACGCCGATCATGTCGCAGAACTTGCGGATGGAAGCGGCCGTGTAGCCACGACGACGCATGCCCGAGATGGTCGGCATGCGCGGATCATCCCAGCCATCGACGACGCCTTCGTCCACCAGCAACTTCAGCTTGCGCTTGGAAGTGACGGTGTAATCCAGATTCAGACGCGCGAACTCGATCTGACGCGGCGTGCTCGGCACCGGCAGGTTAGCCAGGAACCACTCATACAGCGGACGATGGTCCTCGAATTCCAGCGTACAGATGGAATGCGTCACGCCTTCCAGTGCATCGGACTGACCGTGGGTGAAATCATAGGACGGATAGATCTTCCACTTGTCGCCGGTCTGGTGATGGCTGGCATGACGGATGCGGTAGAGGATCGGGTCGCGCAGATTGATGTTGGGCGCCGCCATGTCGATACGGGCACGCAGCACCTTCTCGCTCTCGCCGAATTCACCCTTCTTCATGCGCTCGAGCAGGTCGAGGTTTTCCTCGGGGCTACGCTCACGGTAAGGGCTCGGGCGACCCGGCTCCTTCAGCGTGCCACGATACTCACGAATCTCGTCCGGCGACAGGTCATCGACATAGGCCTTGCCTTCACGCACCAGGTGCTGGGCCCAGGCATAGAGCTGGTCGAAGTAATCGGAAGCGAAGCGCACCTTGCCGGCCCACTCGAAGCCCAACCATTCGACGTCTTCCTTGATGGCGTCGATATAGGCCTGCTCTTCCTTGGCCGGGTTGGTGTCATCGAAGCGCAGGTGACAATCGCCACCGAGCTGCTGCGCCAGACCGAAGTTCAGACAGATCGACTTGGCGTGCCCGATATGCAGGAAGCCGTTGGGCTCCGGCGGGAAACGCGTGACAACCTTATCGGCACGGCCGGCCTCGAGTTCTTCGCGGATCTGGTTAAGCACGAAGTTCGGGGCGCTCTGGGTCTCGGTACTCATGAAGTTTCGCTGCACCTCTGTGTGGTTCCTGGGCGTCGTATTGCGGGTCGTCATGTGGTTGAACGAACGTGCGCAAGGACAACAAGACGGATGATCGGGGCTGCATCCACGCGCCTGCCGCCCGCTCAGGCTTTCGTGTCTGGATGCAAAGCCGCTATTATAGCGCGACGCCCGCAGGCGATGCCATGAAGCCGCGCCTGCCTGACACTTGAGCAAGACAGATGACCGGGAAGCCCGAATGATCGTTCTTCACACCAACTACGGCGATATCACCCTCGAACTCAACCACGAGAAGGCCCCGAAGACCGCGGCCAACTTCGAGCAGTACGTGCGTGAAGGCCACTACACCAATGTCCTTTTCCACCGCGTCATTCCGGGTTTCATGGTTCAGGGCGGTGGCTTTGACACCGACTTCAACCAGAAGCCGACCAATGGCGTGATCGAGAACGAAGCCGACAACGGCCTCAAGAACGACCGCGGCACCGTGGCCATGGCTCGCACCATGGACCCGCACTCAGCCAGCGCCCAGTTCTTCATCAACGTCAATGACAACGACTTCCTGAACTTCACCAGCAAGACCAGCCAGGGCTGGGGTTACTGCGTGTTCGGCAAGGTCGTCGAAGGCATGGACGTGGTCGAGAAGATCGAAGCGGTCAAGACTACCCGTCGCGACGGCCACGCCGACGTGCCGGCAGAAGACGTGATCATCACCAGCGCCGAAATCACCGAATAAGCGATTTCGCCTGATCACGCCGCAAGGCGTGCCTGCCGCCCGGCCTTGCCTCGTGATCGCGAGTGTCAGGCTGGGCGGTTTGCGTTATGAACCCCAACGGCAGTGCGCCCTTGCGATGCCCTGCTGACCGCCCACCTTCGCGGACCCCGACCATGAACACGACTGCCACCACCCTCTTCATCTCCGACCTGCACCTGCAACCCGACACACCCGAGATCGCCCAGGGCTTTCTCGACTATCTGGCACGCCTGGCATCCTGCCAGCCTGCCGTCGAGCGTCTGTTCCTGCTGGGTGACATCTTCGAGGTCTGGGTCGGCGATGACTATCGCAACGACTTCACCGACAGCATGAGCGCTGCGCTCAAGCGCATCGCCGAGCGCGGCACCGCGACCTTCTTCATGCACGGCAATCGCGACTTCCTGGTCGGCGAGACCTTCGCGGCCGAGGCCGGCGTGACACTGCTGCCCGACCCGAGCGTGATCGAGCTGGACGGCGAGCGTGTGCTGCTGATGCATGGCGACAGCATGTGCACCCGCGACGAAGCCTACATGAAGTTCCGCGCCATGACCCGCGACCCTCAGTGGCAGGCACAGATTCTGGCCATGCCGCTTGAGCAGCGCCTGGCGCTGGCCCAGTCACTGCGCATGCAGTCCGGCGAGACCAACAGCGAGAAGGACGAGGCGATCATGGACGTCACGCCCGAGGAAGTGGTGCGCGAGATGCGTGAGCACGACGTGCGCACGCTGATCCATGGCCATACGCATCGTCCGGCGGTGCATGAACTCGAGATCGATGGCGAGCCGGCGCGCCGGATCGTGCTCGGCGACTGGCGTCCGACCCAGGCCTTCGACATCATCGCTCGTGGCCAGGGGCCGGAGCTGCGCGAATTTGCGCTGCCGCTGGTCGATGCGATCACTCACGACTGATCGCCGCTGAGCACCCAACGCATGTGACAACACCACTGAGCGCTCCGCACACACCAAAAAGCCCCGCTGCCGATCACGGCAACGGGGCTTTTTCTCACGCTCTCACGGCGCCAGACGCTTCGCTCAGGCCGGCGACGACGCCTTGCGGCGCGCACGCCCCTCGGCAACCTCCACCAGCTGATGCCACCCCAGTACCGAGGGGGCATCGGCGCTCGGCAGCTCTTCCAGCAACACCTTCAGACGCTGACACCGCTCGGCATCATGGGCATCGACCAGACGCAGCCAGGTGGCAAGCCCCATGGCTTCATGGTGGGTGTTTTCCTGCTCGATGGAGTAGGACAGCCCCTGCTCGATCAGGGAGCGCACCTTCTCCAACGGCAGTCCCTGAGCACTGCGCAGGCTCGCGACCAGATAGCTGACTTCTGACAGGTAGAAGGAATTGCGCTCCTGGGCGACCAGCAGCACCTTCTCCATGTATTCCTCAGCGGCAGCGTACTCGCCCAGCGCCATCACGGCGTCCATGTACCACAGATTGGGACGCTGATGACGCTCGCGCCCGGTCAGCTCGGCGAACTCGTTCATGCTCGACTGCAGCATGGACAGGCCATCACGGTCGCCATTCATCGCCCGCGCCCAGCCCAGCACACCATGCGCGGCCATGTGCCAAAGGTGAAGGTCCGCTGAACGCGTCACTTCCAGGGCCCGCTCGGCACGCTGGGTCGCCAGATGGGTGTGGCCCAGCTGACGATACAGGGAGGTGGAGAACATCAGCGCCATCGCCAGCGAACCGGGCTGACCGATCTGCTCGGCCATGCGAATCGCCGCTTCGGCCTGCTGCTCGGCCTTCACATAGTCGCAGCGCAGGCACGATGTCCAGCTCTGCAGACAGGACGCCGCCACCTGCGGGTGATCGCTGAACGGCAGCCATTCGAGGACCATCGGATGGTTGACCGGATCGATCTCATCCAGGTGCTCGCCCGCCACACGCACGCGACCGGCCCAGAACTCGCAGTGGGCACGTGCATAATCGGCCAGACGGCGATAGCGATCATCGGAAAGCTCTTCCGCCAGCTCGCTGAGGCCTGAGGCCAGCGCGAAGGCATCGGCGTGGGCATGACGCTCGCTGCAGCCGACCCACAGGCCCCACTTGACGATGAAGGCCTGTTCGAGGTCCGGCTCGTCATCCTCTACCAGCGCAGGACTGCTGAGCAGGTTGCGCGCCTGCACGAAGCTCTCGTGGGCGATGCGTGAGCCATGGCCTTCCAGCGCGAAGCCGGATTGGCCACGTACCGTCAGCAGGCTGACCTCGCGTTCTTCCTGACCATCGACATGCTTGAGGCAGGCCAGGCCGTTGTCCGCCATCTTGAGCGCGGTGCGGTTGGCGCTGATCTTGAGCGCCTCACGCGCCGAGAGCTCAAAGTAACGCGCGGCACGGCTGAAGTTCTGCGACTTGCGCAGGTGAACGGCGAAGTAGCCGGGGTGACGACTGATCCAGGCGGGATACTTGTCCTCGATCAGCGCGACCACCTGATGGTGAATCCGGCGCCGCACGTCCCGCGGGCAGGACAGATAGGCCGCTTCCTGGATCAGCTGATGGGTAAACTGGTAGTCGAATTCACTGTCGCTACTGCAGGCTTCGATGATCTCCAGACGCTGCATGTTCTCGATGGCACGCTTCAGGCGGCCCTCCTCGAACTCACAGCTCTGGCGCACGAAGCTCAGCTTGAAGACACGCCCCAATACCGCGGCGGCGTGGGCGACATCACGCCCTTCTTCCAGTTGATCGATACGGCTGGAGAGCAGGCCGATCAGGCCCTTGGGCAACTCGTCGAGCTGCACCGGACGGCCTTCGCGGCGGTCCATGTCGAGACGACGGCAGATTTCCTGCAGATAGAGCGGCACGCCATCGCAGCGCTCGATGAGCTGGCTGCGCATGCGCGGACTCAGGTGCAGGCGATAACGACGTGACAGGTGCGACAGCAGGCGCGAGACCTGCATCGGGTCGAGACGACCCAGTGCGATATGCTGATCCCAGTTGAGCTTGACTGCCAAGCTGTCGCGACCGTTGTGGCTCGCGGCCAGCATGAAGCCGATATTGATCGGCAGACGTGCCTGCAGGCCAGCCAGCACCTTGAGCGACGGCTCGTCGAGCCACTGCAGGTCATCGATCATCATCACCAGCGGGCGCAGGCTGGCTGACTTCTCGATCACCAGATGCAGCACGCGCACGACGCGCTCGACCGTCTCGCTGGACTGGATCAGCACTTCGTCTTCCGCAGTATCTTCCGCCGTGCCGAGCACCGCATGGAAGGAGCGACGCACTTCCTCGCTGATGCCCTGCAGCGCCTCGGAGGACTCGAACAGCTGCTCGACGCTTTCGCGATCGATATTGCCGTCCAGACGCCAACGAATCAGCGCCGATACGACACTGTAGGGTTCCAGCTGCGAGAGGCGCGTGGTCGGCATCCAGCACAGCCCGACATCCTGGCTCTGCTCCAGCTGACGGAAATTGACCATCAGGGCCGACTTGCCCATGCCGGTGTTGCCACTGACCAGCACGCTCTGACGCAGGCCGATGCTGGCGCGGGCCAGCGCATCGCGCAGACGACGCAGCTCGCCCTCACGCCCGATCAAGGTCGGCAGCGAGGATTCGCGGGTGGCGACGCTGCTGCCCAGCACCAGCGCACGCAGACGCACGCGACCGTCAGCGGCCAACAGGCGCGAGGTCAAGCGGGGCTGCAGGTCCAGTGCCGGCGGCATGTGCTGACTGGCTTCCTGGGAAATCACCAGCTCGCTGCCTTCGGCGGCGGTCATCAACTCGAGGGAATATTGCGTGACCTGACCCAGCGGATCGGCCAGCTGACGCTCCGGCAGGTAGATCACCTGGCCGGAGTGCAGGCCCGCCGACAGCGAGAAGACCGGCGGTTTGCCTTCGCCGTCCCACAGCTTGGCGATCTCATCGGGGATCGCCTTGCTGCAGTGCTCATAGAGCGCGACCAGCTCGGCGAGCTGATGCGCCGGGCCGTGGGTACCGAAACATGCCAGACCCACGCCCCCCGTGGCACCCGGCAGCCAGAAGCCGCCCAGGTGGTGGCACTGCTGCTCCAGCCAGCGCAACAGCTCGATCTGCAGCGTCAGGCAGGCACGCGCCCAGACGCGGTCACGATGGCTGTCCTTGACGCTCAGGCGAATGGCCATGACCGACAGCTGACGGTGATCGATTTCCTCTTCACGCAGCGGCGCACTGTCCAGCGACAGGGTCCGTGAGATGGCGCCCTGCGGCGTCATGGCGCTCATGGTCTCGCTCTTGCCATCGGACCAGTAGCGCGCCAGCTGCAGGAAGCCGGGGTCCGGCTGCTGACCGGAGAGCGCCAGCTGCTGCAGGAAGGCATTGAACTGCTCATGGGCCGCGGCCGACTGGCCGCCTTCGGCCAGCTGACGCACGAGACGCTCATGGAAGGGGCCGTAACCGGAGAAACGGCTGACCAGCGTGCGCAGTACGTCATCGGGCAGCGGCTCGTCCGTGGCCAGCACCCGCTCGGCGAACTGGATGACGCGCTGACGCCACTCGCCACGCACCTTGATCATCCAACGCTGGAAGTCAGGGCACTGGGTCAAGGAAAGCTCCTCGACCAGGTCGCCACGATACAGGGTGAGAATCTCCCCCAGGGTTGCGACGGAGGGCGGCGCCAGCAGCAGGCCGTTGAGCTCGTCGAGATCAAGCTCCCAGTGCTCCGGCAGCGAGAGCGCGATGGTCTGGCGCGACACCGTCAACAGGTTGTCGGCCTCCTCGCCAAGACTCTGACGCAGACAGTGCAAGGCGTGGCGAAGGTTGGTCCGTCCGGAGGACAGCCCCTGATCCGGCCAGAGCAACTCCGCCAACCCGGCACGGGAGACGGCCTGATCATGCAGCAGCAGATGCAGAAGTAGCGCCTTGACCTTGTCGTAGCTGAACTGAGTCAGCGTGTCATCACCCAACGTCAGCTGGAAATGTCCCAGCAGTGCCAGTTGAGCTTGACCAGATGTTTCCTGCGTCATGTGTCATCCATTTCAAAGTCGCGAACGAAACGCCAGCCCTGCCACGGCGCCGGTGATCCCCTGTCCTTTATCCTTGCCTTGGCCTCTCGTGCCTTGCCCCATCGCGTCCCGCCCCATCATGGCCGAGGCGCGCGCTGCCCGTCATGCGCTCGGCTGACCACTGTGGAAGCGGAAGACAGCGTCGGGGGTTTCGATCAGCTCTCGTTCCACTTCACGCAGCACCGCGAGACGGGGCCCCAGTGGTTCATTGGTATATTGCTCTGCCAACATGAGGTAATCCTCATAGTGACGTCCTTCTGACTTAACCAAAGTGCGATAGAACTTTGCAAGCTCTGGTTCCAGATACGGGATCAGGCGCGCGAAGCGCTCACACGACCTTGCCTCTATCAGGGCGCCGATCAGCAGGATGTCCACCAGGCGTTGCGGGTCTTCGCCCCTGACCTGCTGACGCAGGCCTTCGGCATAGCGCGAGGCCTTGATATGCCGATAGACGATGCCCCGCTTCTCCATCAGCCCGACCACCTGCTCGAAGTGCAGCAGCTCCTCGCGCGCCAGCTGTGACATCTTGGTCAACAGCAGTGGCCGGTTCACGTAACGGTACATCAGGCTCATGGCGGTAGAGGCGGCTTTCTTCTCGCACTGCGCATGGTCGATCAGCAACAGCTCCGGGTTCTCAAGCGCCGCCTCAACCCAGCTCAGGGGCGTCCTGCAGGGCAGAAAGGCCAGCAGCGACACCGGCAGCAAGGCATCGGTATCTTCATCGCTTGGCCCATGCGACGCTGCGATCACGCGCGCCCCAGCCTCACTCTCGCCATGCTGCCCAGCATGAACATCATCATGCTGCTTGCTCTGCTCAGGCGCAATAACATTGCGCTCGGTCACGTCGGTCATTGAATTCATCATCACGTCAGTCTTTTGCCTCGTTCGCTTGCGTCTGCTGCTGACTGACAGGAGACACCTCAACGACGGAGTTCATATCATTATCGGCACGCTTTGCCGCTTCCACCATGATTTCATCGTTTATTCGGGCAAAAAGCTGTTCGGGCTCAAGTTCTCGCACATGGGCCAGTGGCGCGATGCCATACGCCGACAGGTCCTTGATGCGGGTGCGCCCGACGCGCAGCAGCTCAACGGCGCGTGACAGCGCCGATTGATCGGCACGAAAACGGATACGATGGCGTGTCAGCTGCTCGGCCAGTCTGGTGTCATCGGCGACACGCAGCCAACGGGCAGCGACCTGGCTGCGCAGCTCGTCCAGTTCCAGCATGCGTTGGGCACGCTGGTCACTGTCATAACCGAACCAGGCAAGGATCTCATGATCATGACGCTGGCAGCCGCGACAGACGCTATCGCCGACCGTAGTGGAGCAGACACCTACGCAAGGAGAAAGAATACGGCTCATGTTGCCCTCGGGGGAGGCGGAAAGTGTGATTCGGGGTAGCCCCATCATACCGTGCGTACCCGAGAGCCGACAGCATCGCGCCATCGGTGCCAAAAGGGCATCTCGTCAGCGCCGCGCTGCGCCACTCCTCACGTCATTCATCGCGCCCTGCCATTGCCCCGGCGCTCCCTCTGAAGCCTCTTCCCTGATTCTCTCCCTCTTATTGCCTCGCTTCCTGCATCATGTCGGCTGCCCTTTACCGGCCGGCTGACTCTCCATGTCCTGCGCGGGTGACTCTTTATCTCGAATGGTGAGCACTCGCTGGGGGTCATCAGGGTAGCCTTATCGTGTTTACTCAACGTGATTTCCTGACAATCAGAAGCAATATCAGAATGTTACGTCGTAATGGGCGACCAAAGTCTCAGCCCCCGTCACTGAGCGCTCCTTAACATTGTCGACAAAGTTGAGTAGACTCGCATTCGCCCCGTAGCGCCTGATTCGCTCGCAATAAGACGCTTGAATTACCCGCAAGAAGCCTCGAGGTGCCCCGCCCTGCGTCTTCAAGACGACTGGCCCGCGCATTTCGACACGATTACAGATGAGGGTCTCCCACGTGCTTGAAGCCTACCGTCAACAGGTTGAAGAACGCGCCCAGCAGGGCATCCCGGCAAAGCCGCTGACTGCCGAGCAGACCGCAGAACTGGTCGAACTGCTCAAGAATCCGCAGGCCGGTGAAGAAGAGTTCATCCTCGATCTGTTCACCAATCGCATTCCCCCGGGCGTTGATGAAGCCGCTTACGTCAAGGCTGGCTTCCTGACCGCCATCGTACGTGGCGAAGCCGCTTCTCCGCTGATCGACAAGACACATGCCGTCAAACTGCTCGGCACCATGCAGGGCGGCTACAACATCGCCACGCTGGTCGAGCTGCTGGACGACGAAAGCCTGGCCAAGGAAGCCGGCGAACAGCTCAAGCACACCCTGCTGATGTTCGACGCCTTCCACGACGTCGCTGACCGCGCCAAGGCCGGCAACGCCGTCGCCCAAGCCGTGCTGCAGTCCTGGGCCGACGCCGAATGGTTCCTGTCCAAGCCGGCGCTGGCCGAGAAGATCTCGCTGGCCGTCTTCAAGGTGCCGGGCGAGACCAACACCGATGACCTGTCTCCGGCGCCTGACGCCTGGTCACGCCCGGACATCCCGCTGCACGCCAACGCGATGCTCAAGAACCCGCGTGAAGGCATCAACCCGCAGGAAGATGGCGTTGTCGGCCCGCTGGCCCAGATCGAGGAAGTGAAGGCCAAGGGCTTCCCGGTCGCCTACGTCGGTGACGTGGTCGGCACCGGTTCCTCACGCAAGTCCGCCACCAACTCCGTGCTGTGGTTCTTCGGCGACGACATCCCGTTCGTGCCCAACAAGCGCGCCGGCGGTTTCTGCATCGGCAGCAAGATTGCCCCGATCTTCTTCAACACCATGGAAGATGCAGGCGCCCTGCCCATCGAGATGGACGTCGAGAAGATGGCCATGGGCGATGTCATCGACATCTACCCGTACGAAGGCAAGGTCTGCCGTCACGACACCGATGAAGTCATCTCCACCTTCTCCCTCAAGACTCAGGTCCTGCTGGATGAAGTGCGTGCTGGCGGCCGTATCCCGCTGATCATCGGTCGCGGTCTGACCGACAAGGCGCGTACCGAGCTGGGCCTGGAGCCGTCTGACGTCTTCCGCCTGCCTGAGCAGCCGAAGGACACCGGCAAGGGCTTCACCCTCGCACAGAAGATGGTCGGCAAGGCCTGCAACCTGGAAGGCGTGCGTCCGGGCATGTACTGCGAGCCGAAGATGACCACCGTCGGCTCCCAGGACACCACTGGCCCGATGACCCGCGACGAGCTGAAGGATCTGGCATGTCTCGGTTTCCAGGCCGACCTGGTGATGCAGTCCTTCTGCCACACCGCTGCCTACCCGAAGCCGGTCGACGTCGAGACTCACCACACACTGCCCGACTTCATCATGAACCGCGGCGGCGTCTCCCTGCGTCCGGGCGACGGCATCATCCACTCGTGGCTGAACCGCATGCTGCTGCCGGACACCGTCGGCACCGGTGGTGATTCCCACACCCGCTTCCCGATGGGTATCTCCTTCCCGGCGGGTTCTGGCCTGGTGGCCTTCGCCGCCGCCACTGGCGTGATGCCGCTGGACATGCCGGAATCCATCCTGGTGCGCTTCAAGGGCGAACGTCGTCCGGGCATCACACTGCGTGACCTGGTCCACGCCATCCCGCTGTACGCCATCAAGCAGGGCCTGCTGACCGTCGACAAGGCCAACAAGAAGAACGCCTTCTCTGGCCGCATTCTGGAAATCGAAGGTCTGGAAGATCTGACGGCCGAACAGGCCTTCGAGCTGTCCGACGCCTCTGCCGAGCGTTCCGCCGCCGGTTGTACCATCACGCTGTCCGACGAGAGCGTGACCGAGTACCTGAAGTCCAACATCACCCTGCTCAAGTGGATGATCGCCAACGGTTACGGCGATGCCCGTACCATCGAGCGTCGTATCGCGGGCATGGAAGAGTGGCTGGCCAATCCGAGCCAGATGCGTGCCGACAAGGACGCGGAATACGCCGAGATCATCGAGATCGACCTCTCCGAGATCGATCAGCCGGTGCTGTGTGCGCCGAACGATCCCGACGATGCCCGCCTGCTGTCCGACGTCGCCGGTCAGAAGATCGACGAAGTCTTCATCGGCTCGTGCATGACCAACATCGGTCACTTCCGTGCCGCAGGCAAGCTGCTCGAGAAGCAGCCGGCCGGTAGCCTGAAGACCAAGCTGTGGCTGGCTCCGCCGACCAAGATGGACCAGCACCAGCTGACCGAAGAAGGCTACTACGGCATCTACGGCCGTGCCGGCGCGCGCATGGAAATGCCGGGCTGCTCACTGTGCATGGGTAACCAGGCACGTGTGGCCGCCAAGTCCACCGTGGTGTCCACCTCCACGCGTAACTTCCCGAACCGTCTGGGCGACGGCGCCAACGTCTTCCTGGCCTCTGCCGAGCTTGCGGCCATCGCGGCCGTGGTCGGTCGTCTGCCGACTGTCGAGGAATATCAGGGCTACATGGGCGAATTCGATGCCATGGCGGGCGAGATCTATCGCTACCTGAACTTCCATGAGATCGAAGAGTTCCAGAACGCCGCTTCCAACGTGATTCCGGTCACCCAGGAAGCCTGATCAGGCGGGGAGTCATGCTGCCCCCCCCTGCATGGCTCCCCTCTGACAGCAGCATTGGCATCATGCAACTGGCGTCATGCCAGACAACGAAACGGGCCGCCCCTCAAGGGACGGCCCGTTTTTTTCATGCCTGCGACAAGCTTAGCGGATGCAAGGGCCCTACCTCAGAACTTGTAGCCGACCGAGGCGGTGAAGGCATCCACCTGATAATCACTGTCGAAGTCATACCGCTCGTACTCGGCACGGATCAGGAACGGGTCCAGATTGACCTGTGCGCCGGCGCCATAGACCGGATCAAAGCCGTCGTTGTCCTTCAGGTCGACGCTGGAATTGCCCAGATTGCCATCGACATCGGTTTCCCACTTGGCCATCCCCGCCTTGGCGAACAGCGAGAAGTACTGACCGATGGGCAGGATACCCACCACGTTCACACCGTAGGCCTTGGACTCGAGCTCGGTATTGCTGAAGTCATTGCCCTTGAGCTGGACGGTGCCCAGGTCGGTATAGAAGGCCTCAGTGGCGAAGTACGGATTGTACTGATATCCCACGAAGGCCTTGTAGACGTTGTCGTCATCATCCACATCGAAGTCATCGCTGCCGGACTCGATGAAGTCACCGGCTTCATCGGAATCATCGTTCTCAAGGCTGGAGAAGCCGGTACCGGCACCGATGTAGAGCCCTTCGCTGGCATTGCCAGCCGCCTGAGCATGACCACTGAGCGCCAGAGCGAGAGCGGCGAAGGAAACGGTAGCCAACGGGGCGGCCAGAAGACGTGACTTGCTCATGTATTGCTCCTTGATCCAATGGGCGGCACAGGCAGCTGCCTGCCAGACACTGATGGCGAGACCGCGCCTGTCATGGGTTGAAGAGGCATCGTGGTAGATATAGAACAGTGTTTCAAGAGTGGCGTTTTGACTACTTGTGACGTCGCAAGCCGGCAACATCCGCCTGCCGCTGCCCTTTTGCGACCAGTTCGGCTGATCACCAGCTCAGTTGATTACCATTTCATCCAGCCGCCAGGCCGCTTGCCTACCAGCTAGCCTGTCGAGGCGCTGGTGTCACTTTGCCGCCAGGCCTTGGTAGAGATGCAAAGCCCTGGCGTATCGGGCATTCTCGGGGTTGTGGCATTGCAGCAATCATAGCGCTCCGTCCCTCAAGCGGCCCGCCTCGGCCGCCCAGCACAAGGAATCTGACATGACGCATCCCATCTCCACCCCCGACCTCTGCGATGAGTTCCCCGACGTGCAGGTGCTCGAGCCACTGTTCATCAATTACGGCGGCGTCGAGTCCTTCGGCGGCGAAGTCGTGACCATCAAGTGCTTCGAGGACAACTCGCTGGTCAAGGAAGCCGTCGCGGAGCCCGGCGCAGGCCGCGTCCTGGTCGTCGATGCCGGCGGCTCGATGCGCTGTGCGATGTTGGGCGACATGCTCGCCGAACAGGCTGCCAAGAGTGGCTGGGCCGGCGTGATCATGTATGGCTGCATCCGCGATGTGGATGAGATCCACGCCACCAACCTCGGCGTGCAGGCCCTGGGCTGCTACCCGCGCCCCAGCATCAAGCGCGGCGAAGGCCAGCGCGATATCCCGGTCACCTTCGCCGGCGTCACCATCGTGCCGGGCGACTACCTCTACGCCGACAACAACGGTGTCATCACCGCCAAGGAAGCGCTGATCCGTACCCAGCCGACTCCCTGAGTCGCCGTCTCGCGCCGCTGTGCGCGCCGCAATGAAAACGCCCCCGCAACCAGGCTGGTTGCGGGGGCGTTTCGCGTCCAGAGTCGCGGACTCAGCGAGTGCTGGCGGGCTCAGCGGCCTGTGAACCAGCTTGAGCACTGGCCTGAGAGGCCGCAGCCGCATCATCGGCACGCGCGAAGCGATCCACCACGGCGGCGCAGGCAGCGTCACCAGTGATGTTGAGCGCGGTACGCGTCATGTCGAAGATACGATCCAGCGCGAACAGCAGCGGCAGGCCTTCGATGGGGATACCGGCGGCCAGCAGCACGGCGACCACCAAGAACGACGGCCCCGGTACACCGGCCTGGCCGATAGCACCCAGAGTCGCGGTGAACACGATGGCGGCGTAGGCGGAGAATCCGAGATCGACATTGAAGACCTGGCCGAAGAACATCGCCACCAGCCCGTAATAGATGGCATTGCCGCTCATGTTGATGGTCGCGCCCAGCGGCAGCACGAAGGCAGAGGTGGCATTCTTGAGGCCCAGTTCCTTCTCGCAGACTTCCATGGTGACCGGCAGGGTCGCCATGGAGGACGCCGTGGACAGCGCGACGGCCTGTGGCTTCTTCATCGCGGACATGAAACGACCCAGCGGCACGTCAGAGCCGAACTTGACCACCAGCGGGTAGAACACGAAGCCGTAGATGAGGATGGCGCCCATATAGACGAGGAACAGCTTCATCACCAGCGTCAGTACATCGAAGCCGAAGGTGCCGACGGCGTCCGCCATCAGGCCGAAGACGCCGATCGGCGCGATCAGCATCACCACGTTGATCATCCACACGAAGGCTTCGATGACGGTGTTCAGGCCTTCGATCAGCGGCTTGCCACGCTCACCGGTCTTGGACAGGCCAATGCCGAGGAACAGGCAGAACACCAGAATCTGCAGGATATTGGCATCGGTGAGTGCACCGAAGATATTGGTCGGCACCATGCCAAGAATGGTGTCCATCACGCCTGGCACGCTGCCCTTGTCAGCGTAGGCATTGGAGAACATGCCCTTGGCGCTTTCCAGGTCCACTCCGCTGCCCGGCTGGAAGACATGCCCCATCACCAGCGCCAGCATCACGGCCACGGCAGAGGTCAGCATGAAGAAGGCGAAGGTGGAGATACCGATCTTGCCGGCGGAAGGGCTGTCACCCAGATTGGCGGCTCCCGACACGATGGAGACCGCGATCAGCGGCACGACCAGCATCTTGATCAGGTGAATGAACAGCTCACCCAGTGGCGCGAACATCGAGGCGTCTTCGCCCATGTAAGCCCCGACACCGGCACCCAGGATCATGGCGATGACGACCTGGACGCCGATGTTTTTCCATAAAGACTGTTTCACGTTACGACTACCTTGGATTGTGTCTGAAAGGTCGGTTGTTGCGTGCCACCGCGCTGCTGGCTACCGGTGAGGCCTGCCGTCATGGTCACCATGGACTCATGGTCACCTTGGACTCATGGTTACCTTGGATTCATAAGCACCATGAATATTGTGGTCAGCAGGGTGGCTGGGATTATAAATGACTGCCTTTTTTACATAAGGCAGAAGGATAATCCTTTAGTCGCGCAATCGAGATCGTTTTGTTGCTATTTGTTACTAACTGACGTCTTTGGGCCGCACTCTCCCCCATTGGTCTAATGTTTGAGCTGACCAATCTTTCAGGTTTCAGGCACGAAACGAAAAGCGCCCACCGCACGTCGAGTGCGATGGGCGCCCTGGGTGACAACGACCGTCTGCGCCTCAGCGTGTCAGGTCACCGTCGTGGAGAGTCTGGGTCATACCAGCTCCTTGTCCGCCAGCATGAACCAGGTTTCCAGCACGGAATCCGGGTTGAGAGAGACGCTGTCGATGCCCTCTTCCATCAGCCATTTGGCCAGCTCCGGATGATCCGACGGCCCCTGACCACAGATGCCGACATACTTGCCCTGCGCCTTGCAGGCACGGATCGCCATCGACATCAGCTGCTTGACCGCCGGGTTACGCTCATCGAAGAGGTGAGCGACGATGCCGGAGTCGCGATCCAGCCCCAGGGTCAGCTGGGTCAGGTCGTTGGAACCGATGGAGAAGCCATCGAAGTGCTCGAGGAACTGATCCGCCAGCAGCGCGTTGGTCGGCAGCTCGCACATCATGATGACGCGCAGGCCGTTCTTACCACGTACCAGACCATTCTCGCCCAGCAGCTTGATGACCTGCTCCGCCTCGCCGGTGGTACGCACGAAGGGCACCATGATCTCGACGTTGGTCAGCCCCATCTCGTCACGCACGCGCTTGAGAGCACGGCACTCCAGATCGAAGCAGTCACGGAAGGTGTCGGACACGTAGCGCGAGGCGCCACGGAAGCCCAGCATCGGGTTCTCTTCGCCCGGCTCGTACATCTTGCCGCCGATCAGATTCTCGTACTCGTTGGACTTGAAGTCCGACATGCGCACGATGACCTTCTGGGGGTGGAAGGCGGCCGCCAGGGTGGAGATGCCCTCGACCAGCTTGTCGACGTAGAAGTCGACCGGACTTGCGTAGCCTGCAGTGCGCGCATCGATGGTCTGCTGCAGATCGATGGGCAGGGTGGCGTAGTCGAGCAGCGCCTTGGGGTGCACGCCGATCATGCGGTTGATGATGAACTCGAGACGCGCCAGGCCCACGCCGGCATTCGGCAGACGCGAGAAGCTGAAGGCGCGGTCCGGGTTGCCGACGTTCATCATGATCTTGAACGGAATCTCCGGCATCTCGTTGACGCTGGTGACGGTGCGATCGAAGTTGAGGATACCGTCATAGACGTGGCCGGTATCGCCTTCGGCGCAGGAGACCGTCACTTCGCGGCCTTCGGCGAGCACCGAGGTCGCGTCGCCACAGCCGACCACGGCCGGGATACCCAGCTCACGCGCGATGATCGCCGCGTGGCAGGTACGTCCACCACGGTTGGTGACGATGGCGGAGGCGCGCTTCATGACCGGCTCCCAGTCCGGATCGGTCATGTCGGTGACCAGCACGTCGCCGACCTGCACCTTGTCCATCTGCTCCGGGTTGTCGATCACGCGCACCGCACCCTGGCCGATACGCTGGCCGATGGCACGTCCGGTGACCAGAGTGCGGCCCTTCTCGCGCAGCTGGAAGCGCTCGAGGTTGCCGCCCTCTTCCTGGCTGACGACCGTTTCCGGGCGCGCCTGAACGATGTAGAGCTTGCCGTCGTCACCATCACGCGCCCATTCGATGTCCATCGGACGCTGGTAGTGCTTCTCGATGATCATGGCCTGGCGCGCCAGTGCCTCGACATCGGCATCGCTGATGCAGAAACGGTGGCGGTCCGGCACCGGCACGTCGACGGTCTCGACGGAACGGCCCGCACTGGTGTCGTCGGTGTAGACCATCTTGATCAGCTTGGAGCCCAGGTTGCGGCGCAGTACCGCCGGGCGGCCGGCGGCCAACGTGCTCTTGTGGACGTAGAACTCGTCAGGATTGACCGCGCCCTGCACCACGGTCTCGCCCAGGCCCCAGGAGCCGGTGACGAAGACGGCGTCGCGGTAGCCGGATTCGGTGTCCAGGGTGAACATCACGCCGGAAGCGGCCGTCTCGGAGCGCACCATCTTCTGTACGCCGGCAGACAGCGCGACCAGTGAGTGATCGAAGCCCTTGTGCACGCGGTAAGAGATGGCGCGGTCGTTGAACAGTGACGCGAACACCTCATGAACCGCACGCTTGATGTTGTCGAAGCCTTCGATGTTGAGGAAGGTTTCCTGCTGACCGGCGAAGGAGGCGTCGGGCAGATCTTCCGCGGTGGCGGAAGAACGCACGGCGACCTTCAGGTTCGGGTGCCTGGCCTGAAGCTCGGCATAGGCACGCTCCATCTCGGTCTCGAAGGCCGGCGGCAGCGGCGTATCGATGATCCACTGACGAATCTCGGCACCGACGCGCGCCAGCTCGACCACGTCATCGACATCGAGGGCATCGAGGGCGGCATTGATACGCTTGTCGAGGCCTTCGTGAGCCAGAAACTCGCGATAGGCATAGGAGGTGGTCGCAAAGCCGCCGGGCACGGTGACACCGGCATCGGCCAGATTGGAGATCATCTCACCGAGCGAGGCGTTCTTGCCGCCAACGCGATCAACATCGTTCATGCCGAGCTGATCGAAATCGACGACGTATTCGGATGTGGCTTGCTGTGACAAGGGAACCCCCTGGTACCAATGGATGGAAACGAGTGACCGATGGAGGACGATGAACCGCCTTCCGTTCAGCAATGACGCCACCCTAACAAGCTCTCTCTAGCATTAGCCATTGGTCTAACCGGCTAGTCAGTGGAGGAGGGCTACAACCCTGAGCCTGTTCCAGACGTTCTGCCCCCATCGTCGGCGAACATGTCGACAAGCCAGAGATGGCCGCTACAGGAATGTAGTCGTGAGGCGCTTTGGTGGAGAACGGGAACACGGGATTTCTCATATCGCGCCACTGGCCCTGTGCCGGTTATTGCAAGCGCGACAGTGAACGCCGACACTTGGGGTCTTCACGGGGCAACAGCCTGAGCAGGCTGGTGTCTTCGATTCGTTCTTCACGAGTGCCCGTCATGACCCGAACCGCCTTCTTCATTTCCGATGGCACCGGCATCACCGCCGAGACACTGGGACGCAGTCTGCTCGCCCAGTTCGAGAATACCGACATCCGCATGGTGACCAAGCCCTACATCGATTCGGCCGAAAAGGCGACGGCACTGGTCAAGGCCATCGAGAGCGCACATGCCAACGACGGCGAGCGCCCAATCATCATCGACACCATCGTCGACCAGAACATCCGCGACATCATCTCCGAGTCCTCCGGTTTCAAGGTCGACATCTTCTCGACCTTCCTCAAGCCGCTGGAAGAGGAACTGGACACCCACTCGTCCTACAGCGTCGGCAAGACCCACTCCATCGGGCAGGACGATGTCTACATGAATCGCATCGATTCGGTGCATTTCGCCCTCGACAACGATGATGGCGCGCGCACGCATCAATACGACAAGGCCGACGTCATCCTCATCGGCGTCTCACGCTGCGGCAAGACGCCAACCTCGCTGTATCTGGCGCTGCAGTTCGGTATCCGCGCGGCCAACTATCCACTGACCGAGGATGACCTGGACGAGTCCGGCACCCTCAAGATGCCCGCCTCACTGGCGCAATATCGTCACAAGCTGTTCGGGCTGACCATCGACCCGCGCCGTCTGGCCGCCATCCGTACCGAGCGTCGCCCCAACAGCCGCTACTGCTCGATCGACCAGTGTCTGCAGGAAGTCGAGCAGACCGAGGCACTCTTCCGCCGCTCCAAGGTGCCCTACATCGATACCACGCGCTTCTCGATCGAAGAGATCTCCACGCGCATGATCGCCGAGACCGGCCTGGCGCGCCGCTTCTCACCGCGCTGACCTCGACGCCAGGTCATCACTAATCGAACAACACGACACACGTCGGCCACGACGACAGACATCGACCACAACAACAGCGCTACTCACCCAGGAAGTCCTCCCATGTTCAACACCAACCACTACTTCGACGGCCAGGTGGCCTCCATCGCCTTCCAGAGCGCAGACCTTCCTGCCACGGTCGGCGTGATGGCCATCGGCGAATTCGTGTTTTCCACCAGTCAACGCGAATACATGACCCTGATCAGCGGCGACATACAGGTACTGCTGCCGGGCGCGGAAGAGTGGTATCAGCTCGCCGCCGGCGAAAGCTTCATCGTCGAAGCCAACCAGAGCTTCGAGGTGCGCACCACGGTCGAGTCCGCCTATCTGTGCAAGTATGAAGACGCTTAAGGCACTGGAAAACAACCGCCTGAGGCACTGGAAAACAGCCGCCTGAGGCGCTGAAAGCCAGGCATGAAAAAGCCGCCGTGACCCGAGAGGGTACGGCGGCTTTTTCGTCACGACAGCGGCTTCTCGATACCAGGCTCAGGCCCGCTGCCTGAGGACCGAACGCAGCGCCAGATAACTGATGCCACCCATCAACAGGTAACTTGTCGCTACCCCGGCAAAGATGCCGATCACGCCATACAGAGCGCCGCCCAGCCAGGCCAGCGGCACCAGCAAGGCGAACAGACGCACCAGCGAGAGCATCATCGCGCGGCGTGGCTTGTGCAGCGCATTGAGGCTGGAATTGGCGAGAATGATCACACCCTGGGCCCCGAGTGCGGCGGGAATCAGCCACAGATAGGTACTGACCAGCCCCGCGACCTCCTGACTCTCGGCGAAACGCGCCGCGATCCACTCGCCGCCCAGCCCGAGTCCCAACCAGACGACCAGCTGCCAGACGAGAATGAAGGCCAGCACGCCATGGATGGCGCGCCACACGCGCTTCTGCTGCCCGGCACCATCGTTCTGGCTGATGAAGGGCGACAGCGTCATGGACAGCGCCAGCACCAGAATCAGGGCCAGCGACTCGATGCGTGAGCCGATACCGTAAGCCGCCACCGCTGCGTGGCCATGCTGACTGACGATACGTGTGACCAACGCGGTGGCAATCGGCGTCATCACGCTGGTCAACGCGGCAGGCAGACCGATCGCCCCGATCTCGCGCCATGACGTCACCAGCCGCATCACGCTCAGGTGACGAAAATCGAGCCGCGCGCGCAGTAGTGGCAATGCCAGCAAGCCCAGCGTCATCGCAAGCCACGACAGCACCGTGGCCAGCGCCGCACCCGCCACGCCCATGCCCTGCCAGCCACCGATACCGAAGATCAGCAGCGGGTCGAGCAGCGCATTGAGTACACCCGCCGCCGCCATCACCAGCGAAGGCACCAGCGTATTGCCCTCGGCGCGCAGCACGCTGCCCAGCACACGCGGCAGCAACACGAAGGGCGCGCCGAAATACCACACCTGCATGTAGTCGCGGATATGCGGCATCAGGGTGTCATCGGCTCCCAGCAGCCCGAACAGCGGCTCGATGCTGGCAAGCCCCGACACCAGCATCACCAGCCCCAGCAGCAGCCCCAGCAGACTGGAATCCGTGGTGCGCGCCTTGACGGTCTCGAGCTCGCCTCGTCCCAACCGACGCCCCACCACTGCGGTGGTGCCGATGGACAGCCCGATGGCGATGCTGATCACGCCGAAGGTGACCGGGAAGGTCATGGTCACCGCCGCCAGCTCCGCGGTGCCCAGCTGGGCGATGAACCAGGCGTCCACCAGGTTGAACAGCATCATGGTGACGATGCCGCCGATCACCGGCCCCGTCATGCGGGCCAGCGTCGAGGCAATCGGGTCACGCAGCAGATCACGCGTACCACGCCGAGACGAGGCATGTTTGGGGGTGACAGGGGTAGCAGGGTCAGGCATACAGGCTCCGGACAGAAAACGACCCCGACCGGCGAGGCGCCAGCGGGGTCGAACAGTGTAAAGCATCAGCGTGTCAGGTGAGGGGCAACGCTGGATCGCGCCGAGCCTCCCCGCGCGGCATCAGTTGCCCTGCATGAAGGGCGAGACGACCTCTCCCCCCGCCTCACGCCAGGCCGCGAAGCCGCCACCCAGATGGGCCACCGGCCCGAAGCCCATGTCCTTGAGCGACTTGGTGGCCAGTGCCGAGCGTAGCCCGCCGGCACAGAACAGCACATAGCGCCCTTCGCGCGCGAAGTCGGCACGGTGATAGGGCGAGGCCGGGTCGACCCAGAATTCCAGCATGCCGCGCGGCGCGTGGATGGCGCCGGGGATGCGCCCTTCCCGCTCCAGCTCACGCACATCGCGGATGTCCACCAGCGCCAGAGGCGTGCCGCCAGCGCGGGCCTTTTCCAGCGCCTCGCGCAGCTCACGGGGCGACAGGGTCTCGATCTCCGTCTCGGCGGCTGCCACCAGCTCACTGACCGGTCGAATCATGGGGTGCTCCTTGCAGATGATGTTGTCCTGGGATGCCTGTCAGCGACTGGCGACGTGACAGTTCACGCCTCCGCCTCGCCACAGCGATAGAAGCGCTGGATGCTCGAGAAATCGAGGCGCCCTGCGCCCTGGGCGGCATGCTGGACGAACAGATTACGCGCCTGGGAGCCCATTGGCACCGCCGATTTCGAGCCCAGCGCCATCTCCCAGGCAAGGCCAAGATCCTTGGCCATCAGGTCGACCAGGAAACCACCCTGATAGTCATTGGAGGCCGGCGCCGCCTCCATCACCCCGGGCCAGGGATTGTAGACGTTGAGCGCCCAGTTGCCGCCGGATGACTGCTTCATCACCTCCGAGAGCACGGCCGGGTCCAGCCCGTTCTTGACCCCCAGCGCCAGCGCCTCGGCGGTTCCGCTCATCAGGATACCCAGCAGCATGTTGTTGCAGATCTTGGCGACCTGACCGCTGCCGGCCGGGCCTGCATGGAACAGATTCTTGCCCATCACTTCCAGCAGCGGCATGGCACGCGCATAGCCGTCGGCCTCGCCGCCGACGATGAAGCTCAGCGTGCCGGCACGCGCACCACCGACCCCGCCGGACACCGGGGCATCCATGAAGGTGATGCCACGCTCGGCGGCGTGGCGCGCGACCAGACGGGCATCATCCGGCGCGATGGTCGAGGCGTCGATCACCAGTACCGAGGCGTCGAGCGTGGCCAGAAGCCCCCCCGCCCCGTCTTCCTTGTCACCCAGATAGAGCTTTCGCACGTGCTGGCCGGCCGGCAGCATGCTGATCAATACCTCGGCCCCCTCAGCGACCTCGCCGGGAGATGCCGCGCGGGTGGCGCCCGCCTCGACCAGTTCGCTCATGGCCGACTCGACCAGATCGAAGACCCTTACCGCATGGCCAGCCTTGACCAGATTGTGCGCCATGGGCCCGCCCATGTTGCCGAGTCCGATGAAACCGATGGATGTCATGGCAATGCTTCCTTGTGAACAGATTCTTGTTGTCATTGGCGTACAGCAGCAAGTCTGCGCCTGCCGCCTTTGCTGAAAAGCGCGCTCAGAGGTCCATCAGCGGATGCTCATCCTCTTCCCATAGCGGTGCGAAGAAGCCATCGATGTATTCCTCGGAGACCTGGGCGATCGAGGCATAGGCCCACTGCGGCTGCTTGTCCTTGTCGATCAGCAGGGCGCGCACCCCTTCGGCAAGCTCGGTGCCCATGCAGCAGCGCACCGACAGGGTCAGCTCGTCGCGGAAGGCTTCCGCCAGCGAGGAGTGGCGATGGCGCCCCAGCATGCGAAATACCAGATGCGGTGAGCTGGGGCAGCCGGCCAGCAGACGCTCGCGGTTGGCGTTCAGCCACGCGTTGCAGTCACTGCGCGCCTGGGGGTCATCGAGGATCCGCTGGCAGGCCTGCAGCACTTCGCGCCCGGCGACCAGCTGCTGAATGTGATCGAAGAGCGGCAGCACGTGCCCCGGCGGTGCCAGTTCGCGGCGCTCGAACTCGCTCAGCACCTGGCTCAGATGACGCGACGGGTGACGACCGAATTCCCCCTCGCACAGCGCCTGCTTGAGCGCCTCGCGTTGCTCATCGGGAATCAGGCGTGTCGCAAGCCCCAGATCCAGCGCATCGCGGGCATTCAGCTGTGCGCCGGTCACGCCGAGATATTCTCCGATGCCACGCGGCAGGCGGTTGAGCAGCCAGCTGGCACCGACATCCGGGTACAGGCCGATGCTGACTTCCGGCATCGCCAGTCGCGAACTCTCGGTGACCACGCGCTCACAGCCGCCGGCGAACAGCCCCATGCCGCCACCCATCACGATGCCGCCCCCCCACACCAGCAGCGGCTTGGGGAAGGTATGCAGCCGGTGATCGAGCCGATATTCGGCAGTGAAATACCGGGTGGCGAAGAAATCATCCAGCGCCTCGAGGGGGTCTTCGCCTTCACTGGCAGGCGCCGTGGTCATCGCCTGATAGAGCGCCACGATATCGCCACCGGCACACAGCGCACGCTCGCCGGCACCTTCCAGCCACACCATGGCGATGCTGCTGTCCAGCTCCCAGACATCCAGCTGCGCCTCGATGCGCTCGATCATGGCCAGCGACAGCGCATTCAGCGAGCGCGGCGCGTTCAGACGCACGATGCCCAGCTGCTTGCCGTCGCGGGCGCGACGCGTCTCGAACACCACAGGCGCCTCGACCTCGGTCGCGGCCCTGGCGGTGACACCTTCTATCTGGCTCATGAGCGCCCTCCTTCCTTCGCCTCTTCCTGACGCGAGACCCATTGCGGGGCGCGCTTCTCGAGGAAGGCACTCACGCCTTCCTTCTGGTTGGGGTCATCGAACAGCTCGACGAACAGCTCGCGCTCCATGCGCAGGCCATCGCTCATGCCGCGATGGCGCGACGACATGATCAACGCCTTGCAACGTGCCACTGCGCTCGGACTCTGGTTGGCGACGCTCTCGGCGATCGCCAGCGCGCGCTCGAGGCTCTCGCCGGTCTCGACCACCTCTTCGGCCAGCCCGATGCGACCGGCGGTCTCGGCGTCCACCTGTTCACCACACAGGATCATGCGCTTGGCCCAACCTTCGCCAACCAGCCACGGCAGGTGCTGGGTGCCGCCCGCGCACGGCAACAGCCCCACCTTGGCCTCCGGCAGCGCCAGCCGGGCCTGACGCTCGACGATACGCATGTCACAGGCCAGCGCGCACTCGAGCCCGCCGCCCATCGCGTAGCCATTGACGGCGGCGATCGTCACGCCCGGGAAGTTGGCGAGCCGCTCGAAGGCCAGCCCGAAGCGGCGCGCCATGGTGGCGGCGACGCCCTTGTCACCATCGGCGAAGGTCTTGAGATCGGCACCGGCAGAGAAGAACTTGTCCCCCTCACCGGTGATCACCACGGCACTTATGCTGCCATCGCCCTCCAGCTCGTCGAGCAGCTGCTCCAGCTCGATCAAGGAAGCTTCCGTCCAGGTGTTGGCCGGCGGGTTGTTGATGGTGACCCGGGCGATATGACGATCCTTCTCGAGAACGAGGCATGGCCCTTGACTGGATGACATCATGTAACTCCCTGAAAGATGGTAACCAATGACAAATGAAGTGGAGGTGGCGTTACGCCAGCGACTCGATCATGCCCGGGGTCAGAAGACGGCGCGCGATGATCAGACGCATGATCTCGTTGGTGCCTTCCAGAATCTGGTGCACACGGGTGTCACGCACCAGCCGCTCCAACGGGTACTCGCGGATATAACCGTAGCCGCCATGCAGCTGGAGTGCCTGATTGCAGACCTCGAAACCCATGTCGGTGGCGAAGCGTTTGGCCATCGCACAGTGAGCGCTGGCCTCGGCGTCGCCCTCATCGAGCTTGAAGGCCGCCAGCCGCACCAGGGTGCGCGCCGCGGTCAGTTCGGTGACCATGTCGGCCAGCTTGAACTGCAGAGCCTGGAACTGGGCCAGCTCGCGCCCGAACTGCTTGCGCTCGCCGAGATAATCCCGCGACAGCTCCAGCGCCTTCTGGGCCGCCCCCAGTGAGCAGGTGGCGATGTTGATGCGACCACCATCCAGCGCCTTCATCGCGAAGCGGAAGCCCTCGCCCTCCTCGCCCAGACGATTGGCCGCCGGGACCCGCACACGATCGAAGCTCACCAGCCGGGTCGGCTGGCTGTTCCAGCCCATCTTGTCTTCTTTCTTGCCGTAGCTGATGCCTTCGGCGTCAGCCGGCACCACGAAGGCCGAGATACCCGCCGCGCCGCTGTCCGGCTCGCCGGTGCGCGCCATCACCACCAGCACGTCCGTGGCGCCGGCACCGGAGATGAACATCTTGGAGCCACTCAGATAGTAGTCATCGCCCTCACGCTCGGCGCGGGTACGCAGGCTGGCGGCATCACTGCCGCTGCCCGGCTCGGTCAGGCAGTAGGAGCCGAGCTTGTCGCCCGCCACCATCGCCGGCACCCACTGCTCGCGGCAGCTCTGTGTGGCGAAACTGGCGATCATCCATCCCACCATGTTGTGGATGGTGATGTAGGCGGTGGTCGAGATGCAGCCAGTCGCCAGCTGCTCGAGAATGATGGAGCTGTCGAGGCGCGGCAGGCCAAGGCCGCCGTGCTCCTCGGGGACGTAAAGCCCCATGAAGCCGGCCTCGCCCGCCTTGCGAAGTGTCTCGATGGGGAAGTGGGCCGTGGCGTCCCACTCGGCGGCATGCGGGGCAAGCTCGGCATCCGCGAAGGCACGCGCCCCCTCCTGGAGGGCACGCTGGTCATCGGTCAGCGAAAAGTTCATGCAGCTGCCTCCTGTTGTCCTTGTTCTGTAGGCCCGGGTCTACCGCCCGGGCCTGTCAAAGCGGCTCAGCGCATTTGAATAGAGAAGTTGGGCTGATTGCCCTCCGCCGGCGCGTCATCAAACCAGCGCGCCGTCACCGTCTTGGTCTCGGTATAGAAGCGCACCGCCTGCTTGCCATAGGCATGCAGGTCGCCGAAGAAGCTGCCGCGCCAGCCGGTGAAGGAGAAGAACGGCAGCGGCACTGGAATCGGCACGTTGATGCCGACCTGACCGACCGCGATCTCGTTCTGGAAGCGCCGCGCCGCGCCGCCGGAGCGCGTGAAGATGGAGGTGCCGTTGCCGTAGGGGTTGTTGTTGATCAGCTCGATGGCCTCGGACAGGTCCGCCGCCTCCATGCAGCACAGCACCGGTCCGAAGATTTCCTCGCGATAGAGCACCATCTCCGGCGTCACCCTGGAGAACAGACACGGCCCCAGCCAGTTGCCGTCGGGGTAGCCCGCCACCGAGACACCGCGGCCATCCAGCAGCAGCTCGGCACCTTCCTGCTCGCCCTGCTGGATCCAGCCGGTCACGCGCTCCAGCGCCTGCGGCGAGATCAGCGGCCCGTAGCTGGCGCCCTTGTCATCCCAGGCGCCCGGGCGCACCTCGGCCAGCGCATCGCGCACCCGCTCGATCAAGGCCTTCGAATCACCGACGAAGACCGCCACCGAAATCGCCATGCAGCGCTGACCCGCCGCGCCGACACTGGCACCGACCAGCGCATTCACTACCTGGTCCGCCGGAGCGTCCGGCATGATCACCATGTGATTCTTGGCTCCGGCGAAGCACTGGGCGCGCTTGAGGTTGTCGGTAGCGGTGCGATAGATGTGCTGCCCCACAGGCACCGAGCCGACGAAGCTGACGGTGCGCGGAATCTCGTGGGCGAGCAGATGATTGACCTGATCGCGCCCGCCCTGCACCACGGTCAATATGCCCTCGGGAGCCCCCGCCTCCATGAACAGCTCCGCCAGCCGTAGCGTGGTCAGCGGCACCTGCTCGGAGGGCTTGAGCACGAAGGCATTGCCACAGGCGATGGACAGCGGGAACATCCACAGCGGTATCATGGCGGGGAAGTTGAACGGCGTGATCCCCAGGCAAACCCCAAGCGATTGGGTCACGGAATAGCTGTCGATGCCGGTGGCGACATTCTCCACCGTCTCGCCCATCAGCAGGCTGGGGATGTTGGCGGCATGCTCGACCACCTCGATGCCGCGCCACACATCACCCTTGGCGTCCTCGAAGGTCTTGCCTAGCTCGTGGGAAATGATCTCGGCCAGCTCGTCATGATGCTGCTTGAGCAGATGCTGATAGCTGAGCATCAGACGGGCGCGGGTCGGCACCGGCGTGTTGCGCCAGCGCTGGAAGGCCTGTTCGGCGTGGTCCAGCGCCTCATCCAGCTCACTCAGCGGTGACAGGGGCACGCGGGCGATCTCGCCGTTGGTGGCCGGGTTGGTGACGCTCAGGTGCTGATCGGCGCGACTTTCGACAAACTGACCATTGATCAGCTGTGGCAGCACCAGCGGCGCGCCGTCACCGGCGACGACGGCGCGCAGGCGTGACAGCAGATCCAGTGAACCGGTAGAGGGCGTGAGAGATGTCGATGACATGGCGTGGCATTCCTGTGGCTGTTGTTATTGGGAGGAAGACAGTGTGTCAACAGAGTCGAAGTCATCAGGCAGACCCGTTTCGCAGAACCGGGCCGTCCTGCAGAACCCGGCAAGCCGAGACTGTGATCTGACTCAACCTAGCATCTGCTTGGTTGGCTGCAAATACTATTCCCCTTTACGTTAACGTAAACAATGCTAGTCTGTAGAAAATTCACGGCCAGACGCCGCTGGCACCCACTGCGCCAGGGAGCACTCCCCTCTCCCTGGCGCGCACAGCATCCGGAGCGGCAGCGCCCATGACAGATACGATGATGACCCCGAGTCCTGACCCCAGATCCCGAGCAACGCCTGATGGCACGAGGCACGACGCCGGTACGGAGTCCCTGCTGAGCACCACCAGCACCAGCGATGCCATCCGTCCGACCCAGCGCACCTGGAGCATCGGCGAGCTGGCACGGCATTTCGACGTGACCACGCGCACCATCCGCTTCTACGAGCAGGAAGGACTGCTGCACCCGGAGCGACGCGGTCAGACACGCGTCTATCGCGACAAGGACCGCGTGCGTCTCAAGCTGACCTTGCGCGGCAAGCGACTGGGCTTCTCGCTGGCCGAGATTCGTGAAGTGGTCGACCTCTACGACGCCGCCGACGGCGGTGGCGAGAAACAGCTCACGCGCCTGCTTGGCATTCTGAGCGAAAAGCGCGAGGGCCTTGAGCGTCAGCTGCGCGATCTCACCGCCATGCAACGCGAGCTGGATGACGTCGAGACACGTGCCCGCGAAGCCCTCGCCCGCCTGGCTGGCGACAGCGAGAGCTGATTGGAGTCCATAACGCCAAGCCCCACTCGCGCCAGCAACAGCTATATAACTGACAGTTATATAAATAACAGCCATACAAGTGACAGCTACTAGACTGTCCATGGAAAACTGCCCATCAGGAGAACATTCACCCCGGGAGAGACCAGCGCCTCGCGAGTGCGGGCGACAGCAGGCTGCCGGAGAGCAGCGCGTCGCCCGCTGACCAAGCGACTCACGACACGACAGCACGACCAGACGACAAAAACGATAAGAACGATAAGAACGACAACACAGCGTCACCGCCTCCCTGAGGCGGCTCCCCCTGACAAGCCTTGCCTCACCAATAACAATCAAGGACACAGGAAAGCATCATGTCACAGGACGCCATCGCCACACGCCAGCCTGCCAGCGAAATGACACGCGCAAGCCGGTCAGTCAGCTATCTCAGCGCCACCTCCGACACGCCACTGATGGGAGAAACCATCGGTGATTGCCTTGATCGCATCTGCGCGCGCTGGCCCGAGCGCGATGCCCTGATCAGTCGCCATCAGGGACTGCGCTACACCTGGGCCGAACTGCACGCAGAGGTCGAGCGCGTGGCGCGCGGCCTGCTGGCGATGGGCATCGAGCGCGGCGACCGCGTCGGTATCTGGGCGCCCAATCGCGCCGAATGGACACTGATCCAGTACGCCACCGCCAAGATCGGCGTGGTGCTGGTCAATCTCAACCCGAGCTATCGTGGCCATGAACTGGCCTACGCCCTCAAGCAATCCGGCGCGGCGACGCTGATCTTCCAGTCTCGCTTCAAGGCGTCCGACTATGTGACGATCCTCGAGGAGCTGTTCCCTGAGGCCAAAGAGGCCCGCGGTCGTGATGGCATCCACAATGGCGCGCTGCCGGACCTCAGGCGCCTGATCTGCTTCGAGGCCGAGGATGCCCTGCCCGGCATGCTCAACTGGCAGGATGTGCTCAGCGGAGCCGATAGCGTCTGCGTCGAGACACTCAAGGAGCTGCAGGCCAGTCTGACCTTCGATGACCCGATCAACATCCAGTACACCTCCGGCACCACCGGCGCCCCCAAGGGCGCGACCCTCTCGCATCACAACATCCTCAACAACGGCTTCTTCGTCGCCGAGCGCATGAATCTCAGCGAGCACGACACGCTGGTGATGCCGGTGCCGCTCTATCACTGCTTCGGCATGGTGATGGGCAATCTGGGCTGCCTGACCCACGGCGCCGCCATCGTCTATCCGGAAGCGGGCTTCGATCCGCTGGCCACCCTGCAGGCGGTCAGCGAGGAAGGCGCCACCGCGATGTTCGGCGTGCCGACGATGTTCATCGCCGAACTCGAACACCCGCGCTTCGCCGAATTCGACCTCACCAGCCTGCGCACCGGCACCATGGCCGGCTCCATCTGCCCCATCGAGGTGATGCGACAGGTCATCGAGCGCATGCACATGCGCGAGGTCACCATCGCCTACGGCATGACAGAGACCAGCCCGGTCAGCTTGCAGACCAAGCGTGAGGCGCCACTGGACAAGCGTGTCTCCACCGTCGGCACCCTGCATCCGCATCTGGAGATCAAGATCATCGACCCTGACAGCGGGCGCGTGGTGCCAGTCGGCGAGAAGGGCGAGCTGTGCACGCGAGGTTACAGCGTGATGCTGGGCTACTGGAACAACCCGGAGGCCACCGCCAAGGCCATCGATGCCGGCCGCTGGATGCATACCGGCGACCTCGCGACGCTGGATGAAGACGGCTACGTGACGATCGTGGGACGTATTAAGGACATGATCATCCGCGGGGGCGAGAACATCTA
This sequence comes from Cobetia sp. LC6, assembly GCF_030264805.1. Lineage (NCBI taxonomy): Bacteria > Pseudomonadati > Pseudomonadota > Gammaproteobacteria > Oceanospirillales > Halomonadaceae > Cobetia > Cobetia sp. LC6. The sequence goes on from NZ_JASSPL010000009.1 coordinate 135,903, forward strand.
TCCGCGCGAGATCGAGGACTTCCTCTACACCCACCCTGCGGTGTCGGATGTGCAGGTGATCGGCGTGCCCGATGAGCGGTATGGCGAGGAAGTGATGGCATGGGTCAAGCTCAAGGAAGGCGAGCAACTCGATGAACCGACGCTCAAGGCGTTCTGCCAGGGACGTATCGCTCACTTCAAGGTGCCGCGCTACATCAAGTTCGTGGAGGAATTCCCGATGACCGTGACCGGCAAGATCCAGAAGTTCAAGATGCGCGAGGCCGCGACACAAGAGCTGGGGCTGGCCAGGTGAGTACGTCACGTGAGGGGGAGGATGACACTCCCGCCACACGCCACCTGAGCAGCGCTCGTCAGCAGGTCGCCCACTATGCGGCGAGTCATCATCATGCGGCCCTCGACGAGGCGCTCGAGACGCTGATCGATGCCCACCCGAGCGGCGAACTACCGGTCATGGCACTGGCCGGGCTGGACCAACTGCACCTGGGTGGCGTGACGGGCACCCGCGAGCTGCTGGCCCTCGCCCGGCTGGAACCCCAGTCGCGGGGGCTTTCGATGCTCGAACTCGGCGCAGGCCTCGGCGGGCTGGCGCGACATGTTGCCAGCCAGTCGCGTGACACCGGCGCTGACCATCACATCACCACGCTGGATCTCTCGAGCAGCCTCTGCGAGCTGGCAATCGCCCTCAACCGGGCCACCGGACTGCGCGAGTCGATTCGCGTGCTGGAGGGCGACGCCTGCTACCCCGAGTTGCATCCGGCACTGTCGGGTCGCCGCTTTGATCGCCTCTTCAGCCAGCACCTGCTGGTGCATCTGAGCGACAAGGCCAGCACGCTCACGCAATGGCATGACTGTCTCGAGCAGGATGGCTACCTCCTGCTGCACGAGCCGGTGCTCAGCGTGCAGGCGCAGGCGTTTGGCGAGCGTCCTGCCCTGCCACTGCCGTGGGCACTGTCACCGCGCGGCGACCAACTGGCCAGTTGCGAGGAGCTGCATGAGGCAATGGCCAGCAGCGGCTTCGAGGTCGATGCCCATGTCGAGCTGACCGATCAGGTGCTGAGCTGGCAGGCGCGCCGCATGCGCGAGAGTACCGGCGAGCAGCCCATCGCCTACCGCGAGGACGCGCCTGCGCCCTCGCCGGCCATGCTGGCCGCCCGCGGCCTGACGCCGGAACTGGTCTTCGGCCCGGCCTTTTCCCTGATGCAACGCAACCTGATGCTGGCCCTGGAAGCCGGCTGGCTGGAGGTTCACCTGTGGCGCCTGCGCAAGCGTTCTGCCAGGCAGTGAAGGGCGCGATGAATCAGCAGAACTCACCGCAGGGATGTGACGAGAAAAAATTAGGAAACAGCGCTCGCAAATGACTGGCATCCGCCTGCCTCAACCGTTATTCTTGCCAGTACAGTCCCGTTCGGGGGAAAAGCCGTTCGTTACCCGTCAGCATGTGAGGGTAATGTGCCCGACATGATGACCGCATTGCTTCGTGTTTCATCGATACCCACGAGTCAGTGCAACGTTTCCCGATGCTCGCGCAACGTTTCTCCGGGAATCTGTTCATCAAGGGCGTGATCTGATCAATCACTCCCAACAGCATCAAAGATTCCCTCACGGGAAAACCGAAAGGGCCTCCACTTGGAGGCCCTTTTTTTGTCTGCGCGCTTAGATCCAGTGGCTCAGGTCTGTACGTTTTGGCCTGCAGGCGTCGAGCTGAAAGATACGCTGAGGCGCATCAAGACTGCCAGCCGGCCAGCACCTCGAGGTGATCGCGACGCGCCTGGCCCGGCGTCGCGGCCGCCAGTCGCACCCGGGTACCCGGCACACATTGTCCGAGCCGTGCGCAGGCCAGTGGCGTCAGCGCGCCAAGGCGCGGGTAGCCGCCGATGGTCTGGCGATCATTGAGCAATATGATGGGCTGGCCATCGGCCGGCACCTGCACGGCGCCCAGCGGGATACCCTCGGACACCATGCCCGCTCCTTCACGCTCGAGACGCGGGCCGGTCAGGCGCACGCCCATGCGATCGGCTCGCCCATCCACTGCCCATTCGCTGTTGAAGGCGCGATAGAGGCTGTCGCCACTGAACTCGGCGATCTGCGCCCCCACGACCAGCGGCAATTCGAGCGCCTCGCCTTCCTCGGGGGGCAGCGACTGCTGCCATGCCTGTGCCGACGCCGGCAGCTCGCGCAGCGACAGCTCATTGCTGGCAGCCGTCAGCACATCACCGCTGGCCAGGGCTCGCCCTTCGCCATCCAGCCCGCCGAGGCCGTCGCGCACCGTGCTGGCGGCGCTGCCCAGCACCGGGGCGACATCCAGGCCACCGGGGAAGGCCAGATAGGCGCGCAGCCCGGCGACGGGACGCTCGAACTTTAGCTGCTGTCCGCAGGCTACCTCGAAGGCCTGACCCGGCGCGAGCACCTCGCCGTCGAGGGTCGCGGCCAGGTCCGCGCCGCACAGCGCCAGGGTGCCGGCCTGTTCGACCTTGAGCAGCAAGCCGCCGCCCATGGTGATCTCGAGTCCCGGCGCATCATGGGCGTTGCCCAGCAGCCAGTTGGCCCAGCCCAGCGACACCCAGTCCGCCGCGCCACCCTGGGTCACACCCAGATGACGCACGCCCAGACGGCCAGCGTCCTGCACCAGTGCCAGGGCACCGCTGCGCTCGACGCGCAGCGTCGTCTTCGTCTTCACGTCGCTCATGCGCGTTCCTCCAGCGGGGTGACATCGCCGCCCAGGCGAACGAATTCCTCTCGGCTCACGGAGACAAAGCGCACGCGATCACCGGGCATGAAGCGACTGGACGGTTCACCGGCTTCATTGCGCCCGAACAGGGTGATGGGCGTACGGCCCAGGATGTTCCAGCCACCGGGAGAGCGAGACGGGTAGATCGCGGCCTGACGGTCGGCGATGCCGACGCTGCCGGGGGCGATCTTCTGGCGCGGCGTCTTGAGACGCGGCGTGGTCAGCGCCTCTTCCAGCACGCCCATGAAGGCGAAACCGGGCGCGAAACCGAGGGCGAACACGCAGTAGTCATGCGCCCCGTGGCGCTCGATCAGCGCCTCGACACTGATGCCCAGCCGCGCGGCGATCGGCGCCAGCTCCGGCCCGACACTGTCATCATACCAGACGGGCACTTCATGCAGCTGTCCCTGCTGGCCACTGCCCGGCGCGAGATCCGCCAGCGCGGCCTGGATGCGGGCACGCGCCTCGCCTTCTTCCAGCGCGGCCACATCGTAGTGCAGCAGCAGCGTGGTGTAGGACGGCACCAGATCGACCAGCGCCGCGCCGAAGGCCTCACGCAGCGCACTGTCGGCGGCCAGCACCCAGGCCATGTTGGATTCCTCGATGCGATCGAACAGCCGGATGATCAGCGAGTCCATGCCGACGGTCTCGAGGCGCAGTTGCGGTGACGTGCCACGGCCGTGGCTATCAGCCCCCGCCATCAGGCACTCGCCAACGTATCGAAGGCTTCACGGATGGCGCGCACCGCGGCCACGGACTCGGCGTTGTCACCGTGCACGCACAGCGTATCGGCGGACAGCACCAGGTCACCGCCGCTGCTGTCGGTCAGCGCTTCACCACGTGCCAGCGTCACGGACTGGGCGATGATCACCTCGCTGTCATGATGCACGGCGCCCGGCTCACGGCGCGATACCAGGTGGCCGCGTGAATCGTAGGCGCGGTCGGCGAAAGCCTCGAACCACAGCGTGATGCCCATCTCGTCGCCCAGCGCCTGCATCGGCGCGGGGTTGGCGGTCGCCATCACCATCAGCGGCAGGCTGGCGTCATAGCGCACCACGGCCTGCATGACGGCGCGCAGCAGCGTCGGGTCGGCGGCCATGTCGTTGTAGAGCGCACCATGCGGCTTCACGTACTGGACACGAGTGCCCTCGGCGCGACAGATGCCATCCAGCGCGCCAATCTGATAGAGCAGCATGTCCTCGACTTCGGCAGGCGAACACGCCATCGAGCGACGACCGAAGCCTTGCAGATCCGGGTAGGCCGGGTGCGCGCCGATGCGCACGTCATGCTTGACCGCCAGACGCACGGTGCGGCGCATGATGGTGGGGTCGGAAGCGTGGAAACCACAGGCGATGTTGGCGCAGTCGACGAAGGGCATGACCTCTTCATCCAGACCGATCTTCCAGTTGCCGAAGCTTTCGCCCATATCGCAGTTGAGCAGGGGGAGGGAGGGGGCAGAGCGGGACATAGCAAAACCTCACAGGTCAGATCTTGTGTGTTGTTATGCCTCCACTCTATGTAAGGGGCCGCCTTGGTATCCAATCGTATTTTATGATTCGTCATATCGGTGAAATCTTTCATCATCTTGTGCCATGAAAGCACCGGCCGTGTATCGCTTGCCCGACAGAGCGCGTCATGCTTCTGTCTTGGGCGAGCCGAGCGGTGGCGGCAGGGCCTGTCTTCCCGCCCACCGCCTGTCTGAAGTCACGCTTTGCTCAGCCGAATCCCCCTACAACAACAGGAGTTTCACCATGGCCGTCAGCGATCCGTTCCACCTCGCCATCCAGGTCCGCGATATCGCCGAGGCACGCCGCTTCTATGGCGAGTTTCTGGGCTGCCCCGAGGGCCGCTCGTCCGACAGCTGGGTCGATTTCGATCTCTATGGCCATCAGTTCGTCTGTCACCTGAATCCGGCGCTGGCCGACCCGGCAAGCGCCGTCGCTCAGCACCGCAATCCGGTCGATGGCCATGGTGTGCCGGTGCCACACTTCGGTGTGGTGCTGGAGATGGACGCCTGGCAGGCACTGGCGGACCGCCTCATCGCCGAGGGCGTCACCTTCGAGATCGAGCCCCATATCCGCTTCAAGGGCGAACCCGGCGAACAGGCGACGATGTTCTTCCTCGACCCCACCGGCAATGCGCTGGAATTCAAGGCCTTCAAGGACCGCGAGAGCCAGCTGTTTCGCAAATGACCTGAGCGACCCGCGCAGGCGCCCGAGCCCACGCCCGGTCTGACGCGGGCCGGACCCCGTGATGAAAGCTGACGCCCCGCGCTGCATGCGGCAAGATGGACGGTCACAACGATTCATCACGGGGCATCTGCCATGTTCGACTTCAAGGAACTCGAGGCCTTCGTCTGGGTGGTCCGGCTTGGTTCGTTCCGCAAGGGCGCGACCAAGCTTCACCTGACCCAGCCCTCCATCTCGGACCGCATCAACCGCCTGGAAGCCACCGTCGGCGAATCCCTGCTGGAACGCGCCACCCGCCCCATCCAGCCCACCCTGCGCGGGCGTGAGTTCTTCGCCCACGCCGAGCGCCTGCTCAGTGGCCGCGACGAGGCCATGCGCCTGTTTCAGGAAGAAGGCGCCTTCTCGGGCACGCTGCGCCTGGGCGTGATCGAGACCATCGCCAACAGCTGGTTTCCCGCCTTCATGCGCCAGCTGGCCGAACGCTATCCCAAGCTGACGCTGGAAATGACCGTCGATATCTCGCCCTCTCTGCATCAGCGTCTGGCCGACAATGATCTCGACATGCTGTTCGCGATGGACAGCGCCGCCATGGGGCCCTACGCCACCCAGACCCCGCTGTGCACCTTCGAGATGGGCATGTTCGCCTCACCGGCCCTCGCCGAGCAGCTGGCCGAGGATGGCGAACGCTTCGCTTCCACGCCATTCATCTCCTTCAGCAAGCAGGCGCGCCCCTATACCGAGCTGGTCAGCTATCTGTCGGACCAGGGCATCACCCAGCCCAAGGTGCACTGCACCAGCACCCTGATGACCATCCTGCGCATGAGCAGCGAAGGGCTTGGCATCGGCGTACTGCCGGTCGCTACGGTGGAGGATGTCATCAGCCACGGCGAACTGGTGCGCCTGCCACTGAGGATCCCATTGCCGCCAATGGTCTATGAAGCCATCTGGCGCAATGCCAACTACCCCGATTTCTGTGCCAGCGTGGCACGCCTCGGCTGCCAATGTGCCGAGACCTACTCGCAGCAACACGCGCATTCCACTCCCTGATCAGACCGCCTGTCATGCGCTGAGTCAGGGTTGATCGCGCCCCGCTCCGCATCAGGCCAGCATCAGACCAAGGTCTAACAATATCGCCAAAGGCTTTCATGCGACGACACTATGAAAGATTTCATCGATACTGCGAATCAGAATTAACGATTGGACGGGATGGCCCGTCGCTTGAAGAATGAAATTGTCTGCCGACAACATTCAATAATAATGAGGAACAAGACATGCGTAAGCCCAACGATTCCCTCACTCGCAAGACCCCGACAGTCAAGTCCTTCGCCTGGCTGGCGACAGTGGGTGCCCTGGCCTTCAGTGGCTCGGCACTCGCGGCACAGTGGAACCTCGCCACTCCGTATGGCGATGCCAGCTTCCACACCAAGAACACCAAGCAGTTCGCCGAGGAGGTCACCGAGGCCACCGATGGCGAGCTGACCGTGACCGTGCACAGCGGCGGTTCCCTGATCTCCCACGGCGAGATCAAGCCTTCCGTGCGTCGTGGCACCGTCCAGGCCGGTGAAATCTTCCTGTCGATTCTCTCCAACGAATCGCCGGTCTACGAGCTGGACACCCTGCCGGGCGTCGCCTCCAGCTACGAAGAAGCCTTCGCCCTCTGGCAGGCCTCCAAGCCGGACATCACCGAGCTGTTCGCCAAGGAAGGCCTGATGCCGCTGTACGCGGTCGCCTGGCCGGCCCAGGGCATCTACACCGACTTCGACCTGACCGACGTCTCCCAGCTCAAGGGCCTGCGTATCCGCGCGCCCAACATCAACACCCAGCGCTTCGTCGAGAACGTCGGCGGCAAGCCCACCGAGACCGAAGAAGCCGACATCCCCACCGCCTTCAGCACCGGTCGTGTCGACGCGATGATCACCTCCAGCTCCACCGGCAAGTCCATGTCGGCCTGGGATTACGTCAGGCACTACAACGACGCCAAGCTGTGGCTGCCGAAGAACATCGTCTTCGTCAACAAGCGTGCCTTCGATCGCCTCGACGAGAGCACTCAGCAAGCCGTGCTTGATGCCGCCAAGGCCGCCGAGACCCGCGGCTGGGAAGCCAGCAAGGCTGATGCTGCCGAGAGCGCCAAGGTACTGACCGAGAATGGCTTCACCATCACGGAGCCCGACGCCAAGCTGGCGGAAGACTTGAAGGCCGCCGGTGACAAGCTGTTCCAGGACTGGAAGTCGCGTGCCGGTGAAGAAGGCCAGCAGCTGCTCGAGCGCTACCGCGCAGATCTGGATGCCTGAGATCCGCTCCCAAGCCCGACTGCTCGGCGCTGAATGCTGGACATGTGGCCAAGCGCATCGACCGTGCACTGCCTGAGCAACGTCTGAGCATTGCCTGAGCGCTGCGGATGTCCTGACTGACCCCAGCTGCAGCGTTGCTATCCCGCCACGCGGTACGCCACTCGAGACTCCGACACCTGCCGCCCGCCGGCAGGTGACCCACGGACAAGCCTGTGCGCAGCATCGCGTGGCCACCCTCACCTTCCCTGTGAGCGCCCGTCATGACCTATTTCTTCGACAGACTCTATCGCCTCGGCGCGTGGGGTGCGGCGGCCTGCATGCTGCTGATCTGCACCCTCGTCAGCCTGCAAGTCTTCCTGCGCCTGATCGACGCCATCATGGTGATGTTCGGCGCCGAGCGTCTCGGCTTCGAGATCTCCGGCGTGTCGGAAATGGCTGCCTTCCTGCTGGTCGGCGCCACCTTCCTGAGCCTCGCCTACACCTTCACGCATCACGCCCATATCCGCGTGACGCTGGTCATCAACCGCCTGCCGGCCGCCGTGCGCGTGTGGATCGAAAGCCTCGCACTGCTGATCGTACTCGGCCTGAGCGTCTTGATCACCCATGAACTGGTACTGCTGGTCGGCGAGAGCCTCGAGTACCACGACATCTCCTCCGGCCTGCTGGCGCTGCCGCTGTGGATTCCGCAGAGCGTGCTGGTCGCCGGTACCGGCCTGCTGTGCCTGGCGATTCTCGAGACCCTGATCGCCACGCTGCGCACCGCCTTCACCGCGCCCTCAAGCTACGTGGCGCCCGAGCCCGAAGACGGAGCCGAATGACATGCTGACACTCATCCTCGTCACTCTGCTGGCCCTCGCCTTGCTGCTCGGCAGCGGCGTGTGGGTCGCCTTCTCGCTGATCGGCACCGGCTGGATCGTGCTGACCTTCTTCTCCACCTTCGAGACCGGCCCGATACTGGCCTCCGATTTCTGGGGTGCCAGCTACGGCTGGGACCTGACCGCCCTGCCGATGTTCGTGTGGATGGGCGAGATCCTGTTCCGCTCGGGACTGGCCGACAACATGTTCCGCGCCCTGGCGCCGTGGCTCAATCGCCTGCCCGGCCGTCTGCTGCACTCCAACATCATCGGCAGCGGTCTGTTCGCCGCCGTGTGCGGCTCCTCCGCCGCTACCTGCGCCACCGTCGGCAAGATGACGCTGCCGGAACTTGAGCGCCGCGGCTACGACAGCAACCTGGCCATCGGTACCCTCGCCAGCGCCTCGACCCTCGGTCTGCTGATTCCGCCGTCGATCATGATGATCGTCTATGGCGTGGTCACCGAGCAGTCCATCTCGCGTCTGTTCATCGCCGGTGTCCTGCCGGGCATGCTGCTGCTGGCCCTGTTCATGGGCTACCTGGCGATCTGGTCAAAGGTCGTCGGTGAGCCGCAGGGCCGTGCCGGCCATGACGAGCCGCACATGGGCTTCATGGCCAAGCTGCGCAACAGCGCCCAGCTGATTCCGCTGCTGGCCCTGATCGGCGGCATTCTCGGCAGCATCTACGGTGGTCTGGCGTCACCCACCGAAGCGGCCGCGGTCGGCGTGGTACTGTCGCTGATCATCGCGCGCCTCAACGGCCACATGACGGCCGCCACCTTCAAGGCATCGCTGTTCGCGGCGCTGCGCACCTCGTGCATGATCGCCTTCATCATCGCCGGTGCCTCCTTCCTGTCCTCCGCGATGAGCTTCACCCAGATTCCGATGCAGCTGGCCGAAGGCATCGCCACCCTGGGGCTGTCCCCGACCATGCTTCTGGTGGTGCTGACACTGTTCCTGCTGGTTCTGGGCTGCTTCCTCGACGGCATCTCGCTGATCCTGCTGGTGACCTCCATCATCATGCCGGTCATCGAAGCCGCCGGTTTCGACCTGATCTGGTTCGGTATCTACCTGATCATCGTGGTCGAGATGTCGCAGATCACCCCGCCGGTAGGCTTCAACCTGTTCGTGATCCAGAGCCTGACCGGCAAGGACATCATCACCATCACCAAGGCGACGCTGCCGTTCTTCCTGCTGATGATCTTCTCCATCGTGCTGATGCACGTCTTCCCGGAGATCGTGCTCTATCTCCCCCAGGCCATGAACGGCTGATCAGGTGACACAATGCCATGGATGGCAGCTGGTAGCGCTTCCGGACTCGGGAACCGCAGCTGTCGGCACCTCTATCGGTCGACCCTTGTCCCAAGGGCACCGAGCGTCACGGCAGACATACGGTGACGTGCTTGCAGGCCTCCCATAGGGAGGCCTTTTTTATGCCGCCTGCCTGGCACCTGCTGCTCGCCGCTCACAGAGCACCGCTACTCAAAGCATCGCGACGGAAAGCACCGTCCTCGCACACCCAGCCCAGCCCCATACAGCTCAGCTCAGATAGGCACATGGACACGAAACAAGAAAGCCACCCCTTCCTTGCCGTGAGGCAGAAAGGGGCGGCTTTTTCGTCAACCGACAGGCGAGGCTAGATCAGGACAGATGATCTGCCGGTGCGCTGGCCGGGGTGTCGATCATCGCGTGACCTTTGCCACCGCCACCATGCCCACCATGGCCGTGGCCATGATCGAACAGACCACAACCACTCAGGGCCAGAGTCGCCGCGACCAGTGCAATCGGAAACAGATTTTTGATACGCATGAATCTCTCCTTCAAAGGGGGTAGAGGCTGCTGCACGTTCGAGCCGTCCAGGACTGCCCGGCGCTGTCTGCAAGCTCTGTTTGCAAACCCTGTCAGCAAGCCCTGTCTGCAAGCCCATACTTTCCCCTCCACATTACGCTGATCGACGACCAACGTTAAACCTTCACAGCAGCCTTTCCTTTTTTTCTGCACGCCTTGTACAAGAGTTGCGACATGATTGTCGTGTAATGTACCGCGCCGCTTTTTCCCGGCTCAGCGAGCCTTCAGCCCGCGCATGTGGGCAGGTATCACCAGACGCTCGAACAGCTCGAACAGCAGCTCGGCACAGATGGCCAGCAATGCCGCAGGAATCGCCCCGTAGAGCACCAGATCATAGTCATTGAGCGAGAGCCCGGTGACGATCGGTTCGCCCAGACCACCGGCACCAATGAAGGCTGCCAGCGTCGCGGTACCGATGTTGATGATGGCGGCTGTCTTGATGCCGGTGAGCAGGTTGGGCGTCGCCAACGGCAGGATGACATGACGCAGTTGCTCACGACGCGTCAGTCCCATGCCACGTGCCACCTTGACCAGCAGCGGGTCCACCGTCAGCAGCGCGGTGATCGCCGCGCGGATGATCGGCAGCAATGAGTAGACGAACAGCGCGATCACCGCCGGCACCACGCCGATGCCGAACAGCGGAATCATCAGTGCCAGCAGCGCGATGGAAGGGATGGTCTGCAGCAGGCCGGTGACGTAGAGCACCACCCGCGAGACCTTCGGATTGCGATAGACAAGCAAGGACAGCGGCAGGCCGACCAGACACGCCAGCAGCAGCGCGGACAGCGTCAACTGCAGGTGCTCGATCAGATTGGTGCCCAGCTTGTCCCATTTGGCGCCGCTGACTTCCCGCTGCTCGGTGGTGATGCCCTGCTCCTGAATGAAGCGACTGGCGACCTGGGCGAAGCTCTGCTCATCAGTAGAGACGCGGGCATTGAGCGCCTGCATGCTGTCTTCATCGAGGCTTCCCGCCAGCTGGTTGAGCGCCGCGACGGCATCCTCCGGCAAGGCGGCATTCACGAAGGGCGCCGCCAGATACTCAGGGAAGTAGCCCTTGTCGTCCTCAAGCAGCACGAAGTCGAAGCGCTTGATGTCGCCCTCGGTGGAATAGGCATCGGTGGCGTCGATCTTGCTCTCGCGCAGCGCCTGATAGGCGATGCCGTGCTCGATGCCACGCGGCACCTGGGAAAGCCCGTATTCCGCCGCCAGTCCCGGCCAGCCATCCGGCCGCTTGATGAACTCATGCGACATCGCGACGGACAGGTCCGGGTGATCGGCCATATCGCCGATGGTACTGATGCCCAGCGACTCGGCCTGATCGCGGCGCATGCTGACGGCGTAGGTGTTGTTGAAGCCCAGCGGCTCGAGCACGCGCAGGCCCCGCTCGCGACTCAGCTCATCGAGCGTCTCGAGCGGGGGCACATCATCCAGATTGAGAATGGCGTGGGCCAGAGTGCCGGTGTATTCGGGATAGACATCCAGCTCGCCTTCCGCCAACCCCTGATAGGTGATGATGGTCTGCCCCAGTCCCAGACGGCGCTCGACCGTGAAGCCGGCGTCCTCCAGCACCTGTGCGAATATCTCGCCCAGCAGATGGCCTTCACGGTCAGCCTTGGAGCCGACCACGATCGGCTTGTCCTCTGGCCATGCCGCGGCTTCCTCTTCCGCGCTCACAAGCGGACTGCTTGCCAGAGCGGCCAGGCTCGCAAGCGCCAGACCGGCGACCATCAAGGCGCCAGACAGCCCGCGGCGCGAGCGTTGCAGGACGGGAGTCGTCATCAGCGTCTTCATGCGCGTGCCTCCAGCAGTCGGGCCACGCGCTCATCCGCTGGCGCCGTGGTGATGGTGTCGGGGCTGGCGGCCTGCAGCACCACGCCGGGTGCCATCACCACCATGTGATCAGCCAGGCTCAGCGCCTCGTTCATGTCGTGGGTGACCATCACCACGCTGCGCGGCTCCTCCTGCTGCATGCGCTGGAACTGGGCATGCACCTCGATGCGCGTGATCGGATCGACGGCCGAGAAGGCCTCATCGAGCAGCAGCAACGGTGGCTCCAGCATCATGGCGCGACACAGCCCGACGCGCTGAGCCTGACCGCCGGAAATCTCGTGGGGATAGCGGGCCAGCAGCGCCATGTCGAGGTCCATCATCTGGAACAGGCGCGCGATGCGTGCCTTTACGCGTTCGGCGCTCCAACCTTCGCGGTCAGCGAGAATGGCGACGTTGTCGCGCACGCTGAGATGGGGAAAGAGGCCGATCTGCTGAACGGCATAGCCGATGCGGCGACGCATGGCTGGCAGGTTGGCGTAATCGACGGCGGCGCCGAATACCTTCACCTCGCCTTCATCCGGGCGGATCAGGCCGTTGACCAGCTGCAGCAGGGTCGATTTGCCACAGCCGCTGGCACCGACCAGGGCGGTGATGCGATCACGCGGCAGTTCAAGATCAATGCCTTCAAACAGGCGCTGACCGGCAAAGCCCTTGTGCAGGCCGCTGAAGCGGACTGCCGGGGCGGTGTCATCACTCATCGAGTAGGTCCTTCTAGGCAGGTGAGCATGAGTCTGAAATGGCGGAAAGCGCTGGCGAGTCGGCGCACTTGCACACCAAAGAGTGCCGGTGACACCAGGCAGGTGACGGGAATGCTCCCCACTGACGCTCTCACGACTTCCTCAATCAACAGTGACTACAGCGTCTCAGCTTATCAAGTCACCCCGGCGATGCCGGAGCAATTTCGTTTCCTGAACTGACTTTCTCTCCCCTGACGTCATTCAACTGAGCTACTCGACCTGGCGCTCCCCCTCGAGCCCCCTCCAGGCCTTCTGTCACAGGTCCTGCGACCTTGGTCAAAGCGCTGCATAATGACCTTTACGTTAACGTCAACTTTGACCTAGAGTAATCCCATCACACGCCAAGGCGGCCCGTGGCGGGCCTTGCTCATCGCGCCTCACCGATCTACAGGATGCCAGATCATGCACAGCCTCTATTCACCGCTGGATTTCGGACTCGACGAGACACACACCCTGCTGCGTGAGCAGGTCAACGCCTTTGCCCGCGACGAGATCGCCCCGCGCGCCGCCGAGATCGATGCCAGCAATGCCTTCCCCGATGACCTGTGGCAGAAGTTCGGCGAAATGGGCCTGCTCGGCATTACCGTGCCCGACGAGGACGGCGGCAGCGGCATGGGCTACCTGGCGCACTGCATCGCGATGGAGGAGATCTCGCGTGCCAGCGCCTCGGTGGCACTCTCCTACGGCGCGCATTCCAACCTGTGCGTGAATCAGATCAAGCTCAACGGCACCGCCGAGCAGAAGGCACGCTACCTGCCGAAGCTGATGAGCGGCGAGCATGTCGGCGCGCTGGCGATGTCAGAACCCGGCGCCGGCTCTGACGTGGTCTCGATGCAGCTCAAGGCCGAGCTGCGAGGCGATCACTACGTGCTCAACGGCAACAAGATGTGGATCACCAACGGCCCGGATGCCCACACCCTGGTGGTCTACGCGAAGACCGACCCGGACGCCGGTTCCAAGGGCATCACCGCTTTCATCATCGAGCGTGACTTCCCCGGTTTCTCCACCGCCCAGAAGCTCGACAAGCTCGGCATGCGCGGCTCCAACACCTGCGAACTGGTCTTCCAGGATTGTCAGGTGCCGGTCGAGAACGTGCTGGGTGAGGTCAATCGCGGCGTCAAGGTGCTGATGCGCGGGCTCGATTTCGAGCGCACCGTACTGGCCGCCGGCCCCATCGGCATCATGCAGGCCTGCATGGACATCGTGGTGCCCTACCTGCATGAGCGTCGTCAGTTCGGCCAGGCCATCGGTGAATTCCAGCTGGTGCAAGGCAAGGTCGCCGACATGTACACCACCCTCAATGCCTGTCGCGCCTATCTGTATGCGGTCGCCAACGCCTGTGATCGTGGCCAGACCTCACGCAAGGACGCCGCGGGCGTGATTCTCTACTGCGCCGAGAAGGCCACCCAGATGGCGTTGGATGCCATCCAGCTGCTCGGCGGCAATGGCTACATCAACGAGTACGCCACCGGACGCCTGCTGCGCGACGCCAAGCTTTACGAGATCGGCGCCGGCACCAGCGAGATTCGCCGTATGCTGATCGGGCGTGAGCTGTTCAACGAGAGCGCCTGATACCTCTCGTCATCCCCTACTCTTTTCGTATTCCTACGCCACTGGAGCTTGCTCGATGGCCATACTGACCTCCCTGATCAATCCGCGCAGTGACCAGTTCCGCGCCAATGAAGCGGCGATGCAGGCCGAGGTCGATCGCCTGCACCAGCTGCTGGAGACCGTCGCGGCCGGTGGCGGTGACAAGGCGCGCGAGCGTCACGAGTCGCGCGGCAAGCTGTTCGTGCGCGAACGCATCGACCACCTGATCGATGAAGGCTCGCCCTTCCTCGAACTCTCTGCGCTGGCGGCCCACGACGTCTACGACAGTCCCGTCCCCGGTGCGGGCCTGGTTACCGGCATCGGCCGCGTCAGCGGTGTGGAGTGCGTCATCGTCGCCAACGACGCCACCGTCAAGGGCGGCACCTACTTCCCGATGACGGCCAAGAAGCATCTGCGCGCCCAGGAAATCGCCCGCAAGCATCGCCTGCCCTGTCTCTACCTGGTCGATTCCGGCGGCGCGCATCTTCCCCACCAGGACGAGGTCTTCCCGGACCGCGATCACTTCGGCCGCATCTTCTACAACCAGGCCACGCTGTCCGCCGAGGGCATCCCGCAGATCGCCGTGGTGATGGGCTCGTGTACCGCAGGCGGTGCCTACGTGCCGGCGATGGCGGACGAATCCATCATCGTGCGCGAGCAAGGCACCATCTTCCTGGCGGGGCCACCGCTGGTGAAGGCCGCCACCGGTGAGGACATCAGCGCCGAGGCGCTGGGCGGGGCCGAGGTGCACTGCAAGATCAGCGGCGTGGCCGACCACCTGGCCGACAATGACGCCCATGCCCTGCAGCTGGCTCGCCGCGCCGTGTCGCGCCTCAACTGGCAACGCAAGGGCCAGCTCGCGCTGCGTGAATCGCGTCCGCCACGCCTGGACCCGCAGGAGCTCTACGGCATCGTCGGCACCGATCTCAAGAAACCCTACGACGTGCGCGAAGTGATCGGCCGCCTGGTGGATGACTCGGACTTCGACGAATTCAAGCGCGAGTACGGCGAGACGCTGGTCACCGGCTTCGCGCATCTGCATGGCCATCCGGTCGGCATTCTCGCCAACAATGGCGTGCTGTTCTCGGAAAGCGCCCTCAAGGGCGCGCACTTCATCGAGCTGTGCACCCAGCGCCGGATTCCGCTGATCTTTCTGCAGAACATCACCGGCTTCATGGTCGGCTCGCGCTACGAGCACGAAGGCATCGCCAAGCACGGCGCCAAGCTGGTGGCAGCGGTAGCCTGCGCCAGGGTGCCCAAGTTCACGGTACTGATCGGCGGCAGTTTCGGCGCGGGCAACTACGGCATGTGCGGGCGCGCCTATGACCCCAATCTGCTGTTCATGTGGCCCAACTCACGCATCTCGGTGATGGGCGGCGAGCAGGCTGCCAACGTGCTGGCACAGGTCAAGCGCGACCAGCATGCCCGCGAGGGGCGCGAGTGGCCCGCCGAGGAAGAGGAGGCCTTCAAGGCGCCGGTACGCGAGCAGTATGAGCGTCAGGGCCATCCGACCTACGCCAGTGCGCGCCTGTGGGATGACGGCGTGATCGACCCGCTGCAGACCCGCGACATCCTGGGGCTGTCACTGGCCGCGGCCATGAATGCCGAGATCGAGGACAGTCGCTTCGGTGTGCTTCGCATGTAAGCAGGCAAACACCGTGGCAATCCTTGTAGCCCGCACTGAATGCCATCAGTCATCTTGAAGCTAACAGAATGGAAGAAAGCACGATGACAGAGCCTCGCCAATCGAGTCGACTCGAGATAGATCAATACGGCGTCGCCCGCCTCACTCTGCTGCGCCCCGAGGTGCATAACGCCTTCGATGATCTGCTGATCGCAGAGCTGAATCAGCACCTGGAGAGCCTGCACGCCAGGGCGAGCCGCGACGAGGTGCGTGTGGTGGTACTGGCCTCCGAGGGCAAGAGCTTCTCGGCTGGCGCCGACCTCAAGTGGATGCAGCGCATGGTCGAGTATTCGCTGGAAGATAACCTCGCCGACTCACGCGAGCTTGCGCGACTGATGCAGCTGCTCGATGAGCTGCCCTGCCCCAGCGTATGTCGTGTCCAGGGCGCCACCTTCGGCGGAGCCGTCGGTCTGGCTGCCTGCTGCGACATCGTGATTGCTGCAGAGCGTGCGCGCTTCTGTCTTTCCGAAGTGCGCATCGGGCTGGCGCCGGCGGCCATCAGCCCGTACGTGCAGCGCGCCATCGGCTCACGCCAGATGCGCCGTTATGCCCTCAGTGCCGAGGTGATCGACAGTGCCACCGCGCAGCGCATCGGCCTGGTCCACGAGGTCTGCCCCGATGAGCTGCTGGAGGCGCGTGTCGCGGAGATGGTGCAGACCCTGCTGGCCACCTCACCTGCCGCCAGTCGCGCCACCAAGGCGCTGCTCAGCGAGGTGGCTCAGGCACCTGACAGTGCCGCGACCCGTGAACGCTGCTGCGAGGTGATCAGCCAGCTGCGCGTCAGCGAACAGGGCCAGGCCGGTCTGGCCGCCTTCTTCGCCGGCACGCCGGCGCCCTGGGTGCCGACCGAGACTCAGACACCCCAGACGTCGAAATCCTCATGAGCACCAGAGGCCTGAAGCCGCTGACGGCGTGTCGATTCTCTCGGCGCTGGTCATCACTCTCGGCCATCCACCTCGGCCATGCCTGCCGGATTTTTTCATAAGAGCTTTTCTCTTCCTGAATTCCCCTTGCCACCTTCGCCACAGGACGCTTGCCATGAACGCCAACCGCGAGACAGACCAGACCCTCCCCGCCGGTTGCGGCGAGATCCGCAAGCTGCTGGTCGCCAACCGGGGTGAGATCGCCGTGCGCGTGATGCGCACCGCTCGCGCGATGGGTATCCAGACAGTGGCGGTCTACTCCGATGCCGACGCCGATGCCCTGCATGTGCGCGAGGCCGACGAGGCAGTGCGTCTCGGGCCCGCCAGCGCCCGCGAAAGCTATCTGGACATCGACAAGGTGATCGCTGCCGCGCGTAAAAGCGGCGCCGATGCCGTGCACCCCGGCTATGGCTTCCTGTCCGAGAACGCCGCCTTCGTCAGCGCGCTGGCCGAAGCCGGCATCATCTTCGTCGGCCCGCCCCAGAGCGCGATCGCCGACATGGGCGACAAGTCAGCCGCCAAGATGCGCATGCAGGCGGCCAATGTGCCGCTGGTGCCCGGCTACCACGGTGAGGACCAGCAGGATGAGCTGCTGCAGGCCGAAGCGGACCGCATGGGCTATCCGGTACTGATCAAGGCCTGCGCCGGCGGTGGCGGCAAGGGCATGCGCGTGGTCGAGAGTGCGCAGGAATTCGCGGCGGCGCTGGCCAGCTGTCGTCGTGAATCCCGCGCCGCCTTCGGCGATGAGCGCATGCTGATCGAGAAATACCTGACCCAGCCGCGCCATGTCGAAGTCCAGGTGTTCTGCGACAACTACGGCAGCGGTGTCTATCTGTTCGAGCGCGATTGCAGTGTCCAGCGTCGCCACCAGAAGGTGCTGGAAGAGGCCCCCGCGCCGGGCCTGACGCCCTCGCTGCGCCATGAGATGGGCGAGGCCGCCGTGCGGGCAGCGCGCGAGATCGGCTATGTCGGCGCCGGCACCATCGAGTTTCTGCTCGATGCCCCGCAACCGGGCAGCGAAAGCCACGGTGCCTTCTACTTCATGGAAATGAACACGCGCCTGCAGGTCGAGCACCCGGTGACCGAGATGATCACCGGCGAAGACCTCGTCGAATGGCAACTGCGCATCGCGCGGGGTGAACGCCTGCCGCGTCAGCAGGATGAGCTGACGTTGACCGGTCACAGTTTCGAGGCGCGACTCTACGCCGAAGACCCGGACAACGACTTCCTGCCCGCCACCGGTGTGCTGGAACGCTTCCGGCTGGATCTGGCAGGGGGCGGACTGACCGCCCGGCAGGTACGTCTGGACAGCGGCGTCGCCGAGGGCGATGAAGTCTCGATGCATTACGACCCGATGCTGGCCAAGCTGATCAGCTACGGACCGACTCGCGAACAGGCGCTCGAGATACTGCTGCGCGCGCTGGCAGCGCTGGAGGTGCGTGGCGTCACCACCAACCGCGCCTTCCTGTCCCGCCTGGCGGGGCATCCTGACTTCCGCGCCGCCGAGCTGGATACCCGCTTCATCGAGCGCCATCACGACAGCCTGTTCCCCAGCGCGACGCTGGACCACGCAAGCCTGGCGGCCAGCGCCTTGCTGGCGCTCTCACGCCTGGATGAGCAAGCCAATCACGCATCACATTCGATCCGCACATCACATTCACGCCAACCCTGCGCCAGCCCGTGGGAACGCCGTGATGGCTGGCGCAATGGCCTGCCACACCAGGTGCGCCTGGCGCTGTGTCTACCCGCTGACGCCGATGCCGATGAGCGCAGCGACAAGGTGGCGCATATCCTCGCACGCCGCCCCGTAACGCATGCCTCCATGGTGAACACGCACACCTCAAATACGTCATCGGTGAGCGATTCGCGCGGCGACTGGCAACTGGAAGTGACCACTCACTACGGAGATGAAAGACTGACCACACGCCATCTCGGTCGGCTCACTCGCCTTGAAGGCAATGCCATCGCCGTGACGCTGGATGGCCATCGCCGTCGCTTCCAGGCAAGCCACGCGCCGACCCGCGGCGGTGAAGTGCTGATGTTGTCGTCTGCGCAGCAAAGCCAGTCCGGCAGCGCTCCACAGGGGGAATCACGCCTGCTGTGGCGGCGCGCCGACGCCGTGGACCACGCGCGCCACGAGACCCAGGCGACCCTGAATGCGCCGATGAATGGCACCGTGGTCGCGCAGCTGGTCGCACCGGGCAGCCATGTCCCGCAGGGCACGCCCTTGATGGTGATGGAGGCGATGAAGATGGAGCACACCCTCAATGCCCCCGCTGATGGCGAGGTTGCCCAGTTCCACTTCTCGGCCGGTGACAGCGTGGTCCAGGGCGATGTGCTGCTCGAGTTCACGGCCGAACAAGCCGCGACGGACAAGGAGTAAGTCAGCATGCACTTTCCCCGCAAGGTACGCATCGTCGAAGTCGGCGCGCGCGACGGGCTGCAGAACGAGTCCGTGCCCGTCTCGACTTCCACCAAGCTTGAGTTGATCCGGCGTCTGAGCGACAGCGGCCTTGCGCATGTCGAGGCCGCCAGCTTCGTCTCGCCCAGGTGGGTGCCGCAGATGGCTGATCACCGCGAGATCATGCTGGCGCTGCGCGACGGCCACGCCAAGTCAACAACTGCCAAGTCAGCGACCACTTACTCCGTTCTCACGCCCAACATGAAGGGGCTTGAGGCGGCGCTTGAGTGTGGTGTGCGCGAGGTGGCCGTGTTCGGCTCGGCCAGCGAGTCCTTCTCGCAGCGCAACATCAACTGCTCGATCGCCGAGTCGCTAGAGCGCTTTGCGCCGGTGATGGAACACGCCCTCAAGACCGGTGTGCGTGTGCGCGGCTATGTGTCCTGCGTGCTCGGCTGCCCCTATGAAGGCGAAATAGCCCCCGCCGAGGTGGCCGCCGTCGCTCGCGAGCTCAAGGCCATGGGCTGCTACGAGGTCTCGCTTGGCGACACCATCGGCGTCGGCACGCCGCTCAAGGCCAAGCACATGCTGGAGCGGGTCAATCGCGAGGTGCCGATCACGCAGCTCGCCGCGCACTTCCATGACACCTACGGCCAGGCGCTCGCCAATCTCTACGCCGTGCTGGAGGAAGGCATCGCGGTGATCGACAGTTCGGTGGCGGGCCTGGGCGGCTGCCCCTACGCCAAGGGCGCCTCAGGCAATGTCGCCAGTGAAGATGTGCTCTATCTGCTTGAGGGCATGGGCATCGAGACGGGGGTGGACCTGGCAGCACTGGCCCGCACAGGCGACTGGATCAGCCGCACGCTTGGGCGGCCGAATGGCTCACGCGTCGGCCAGGCGCTGATGGCCAGTGACTGATGGCCAGTGGCTGAGGGCGAATGGATTGAGGCGCTGCCAAGCGAGGCCGCAATGGCGCGCACCGATTGCGACCAAGAGCCGCACTGGATGGTCGCTGTCATGGAATCGGTGTAGGCTTGCCGCCGTTCGCGCACCGCTTGAGCCCGATGCGCGCCTTCCAACACCATGTCTCTGCCTGAATCTTCGCCCGCCTTCTGATCGGGTGAAGCACGAGACAGCTTCCAGGACACCGTGATGAGCGCCCTCCCGAACTGCCCGGCCTGCAATTCCGAATACACCTACGACGACGGCATGCAGTACGTCTGCCCTGAATGTGCCCATGAGTGGTCCAAGGAAGCCGCCGTCGAGGAAGCCGGCCCGGTATTCCGCGATGCCAACGGCAACGAGCTGGTCGATGGCGATACCGTCACCGTCATCAAGGACCTGAAGATCAAGGGCACTTCCTCCGTCGTCAAGGTCGGCACCAAGGTCAAGAACATCCGCCTGGTGGATGGCGATCACGATATCGACTGCAAGATCGATGGCGTCGGCCCGATGAAGCTCAAGTCGATCTTCGTCAAGAAAGCCTGATCGGAC
This sequence comes from Cobetia sp. LC6, assembly GCF_030264805.1. Lineage (NCBI taxonomy): Bacteria > Pseudomonadati > Pseudomonadota > Gammaproteobacteria > Oceanospirillales > Halomonadaceae > Cobetia > Cobetia sp. LC6. The sequence continues at coordinate 156,467 of NZ_JASSPL010000009.1, forward strand.
TGCTTGCCTGACACGACGATGCCCCGCCTGCGCCATGTGCGCGACGGGGCATCGTCGTTTGCAGACTGCCGTTTGCAGACTGCCGTTTTCGGACTATCGTTTCCAGTCCGTCATTTCCGGCTTGCCGAGGCACCTTGTTCAGCCCGGGCTGGCCCGCTCCAGTCCGCTTCAGTCCGCTCTAGCCCACCACCCCAGCAAGTGCTCACTCACTCCTCAGGCGACGGCTTGTCGAGCGGCGTGACCTTGGACAGGCGTATGCGGCGCTGGCCGCCGACCTCGAATTCAAAGCGGCCACTCACCTGGACCTCGCGCCCGATATAGGCGCCGATGCGCTCCGGTGGCAGCAGTTCCAGGCGCTGCTGTCCTTCGCCTTCCAGCCAGTAGCGGTTGGGCACGTCTTCGCTGCGCACCCTGCCCTGCACGGCTACCTGCTCGCCCTGCCAGGCCTCGGAGTGTTCCAGCAGCGTCGCCACGCTGGTAGGGCGTGGGCCATTGACGCCATCGCACCCCGCCCCGGCCATCAGCATCACCGCCACGGCCACCATCGCCAGCCAGTGTTGCATCCCCTTGTTCATCTTCATTCCTCGCGCGACTGATACTTCATCGGGGGCTACCCGCTCGCTCATTCACTCGCTTGCGGTTTGAGGGGACTCGGGCACGGCCCGGCAGTCGAGTTCCTCGCCCCTCACGTCGAATGGCGATCTCTCGTGGTCACCCAGACGCACCTGACGCCTGACGTGGACTCATGCACAGTCTGACAGCTGCCACGCGAGGCGATAACTCCCTGACCAATAGAATCAGCCATCAGGATCAGTCTTCAACGCAGGCCGTGAGGCGCCGCGCCACCCGTCAGTCCCATCACGACTCTGAGGCCTGTCATGCTGAGGCATGGTCGCCGCGTGCGGTGTCTGCGGGCACCGCCCTTGTCTCGCGCGCCAGCCGCACCTATATCATTGCCCGCAGGGACACACCGCGCCATCGACGAGACGTGAATGGAGCGCTTCGTCACATCGCCCTGCCGGCACCTCATCAGGAGAATGACATGAAGACAGCCAAGGTGGCCTATATCACCGGCGGTGCTCAAGGCATCGGCCGCGGCATCAGCGACTACCTGCTCGCCCACGGCTGGCGCGTGGCCGTGGCGGATATCGATGCCGAGGCAGGCCAGCAATATCGGGAGATGAAGAAACGACAGGCGAGCGGGCTCGCAGAAGAGCCCGCAGCGCCGTCGGAGGATCTTGCAGAACGCACGGGAGCGCCGTCTGGTGAGCAGCCCACAGAGGACATCGGCGAGCGCCTGCGCGTCTTCACGCTGGATGTACGTGACGAGAAATCCGTGGCCGCCAGCCTCGCGGCTACCTGCGAGGCCTTCGGGCGGCTGGACGCGGTGATCAACAATGCCGCGATCGCCGACCCCTTCCAGGGCAAGCTTGAGGAGCTGTCACTCGAGCGCTGGCATCAGGTACTCGATACCAGTTTGACCAGCAGCTTCCTGACCGCCAAGCATGCGGCGCGTCATCTGCGCGAGACTGGCGGCAGCATCGTCAATCTGGCCTCCAGCCGCGCCCTGCAGTCCGAACCGCACAGCGAAGCCTACGCCGCCAGCAAGGGCGGTATCGTCGCCCTCACCCATGCCATGGCGATGAGCCTGGGGCCGGAGATTCGCGTCAATGCCATCAGTCCGGGCTGGATAGACGTCAGCGCCCTGCAGAAAAGCGGCGAAGCCGAGTCGCTGAGTGACCAAGACCATGCCCAGCACCCCGTCGGGCGCGTCGGCCATGTCGATGACATCGCCGCGTTGGTGGCCTTTTTGATCTCGGAAAAGGCTGGCTTCATCACCGGCCAGAATCATGTCGTCGATGGCGGCATGACACGCAAGATGGTCTATTCCGACTGAGACCAAAAGGCCGACTGATACGACAACGCCGACTGATATGGCAACGCCTGACGCAAAGTCGCGTCAGGCGTTGTCAGTTCACAGACGGCAATCGGGTTTCCCTGAACGCTCAACTGCGGACTTCTCGCGCGCGGGCCGGGGTCACACTGCGTGCGGGGCCAGCCACTGCTTGAGCTGACCGGCCTGCATCACGCCGGATTCGCGCGCCAGCTCCTTGCCCTGCTTCATCACCAGCAGCGTCGGAATGCTGCGGATGCCGAAACGACCGGCCAGCGCCTGCTGGGCTTCGGTGTCGATCTTGGCAAAGCGCACACGTGTACCCATCTGCGCCGCGACTTCATTGAAGATCGGCCCCATCATCTTGCACGGGCCACACCAGCTGGCCCAGAAGTCGATGACCACCGGCATTTCACTGCGCACCACCAGGGCCTCGAAGTTGTCGCTGGTCAGTTCCAGCGGCTCCTTGGGCAGTACGGCGGCGCTGCACTTGCCGCAGCTGGGGTTGTCATCCAGACGCGCGGTGGCCACACGATTGAGAGCGAGACATTGCGGACAGGCCAGCACGAGGGATTCAGACATGATCGGACTCCAGAGAAATGGGGATGCGGCGCGCCACGTGACGGTCAACCGTCAGACGCGTACCGATAAGCGCAGATCATACGACTCGTGAGCCAGGAAGCAATTGAGCGATCTTATCGCCGTGATTGGCTGACTGCATGAGCCCGCCTGACCTGAATGTCCGCCGGAACCTGAACCTGTCTGCCCTCAACCGAAAAGCCCCGCCAGTCACGGCGGGGCTTTTCGCGCTTGAGCACACCCGGGAGTCGGTCAGATGCTGGCCAGCCCGAACTTGATGCACAGTGTCACCAGCACCAGCAGGAAAAGCGTTTCCACCACCATCAGGATTACCGGCTTCCAACCGACCACCGCCAGCTTCTGGAACGACGTCTTGACGCCCAGCGCGGCAATCGCCGCCACCAGACACCAGCGCGACAGGTCGGTGAAGCCTTCCACGGCGACGCTCGGCACCCAGCCGAGGCTGTTGATCAGCACCAATGCCACGAAGGCGATCAGGAAGGTGGGGAACATCGGCACCTTGCCGCCCTCATCGCCATTGGCCTGGCGCGCACTGCGGAACAGCAGCATGAAGACCATCACCGCCGGCACCAGCATCGCCACCCGCAGCAGCTTGACGAAGGTCGAGACGTCCCCGGTGTGCTCGGAGATGATGTAGCCCGCCCCCACCACCTGCGCCACATCGTGGATGGTGCCGCCGAGGAAGATGCCGGCCTCGGCATCATCCAGCCCCAGCAGCCGCACGATCAGCGGATAGGTGATCATCGCCACGGTCGAGAGTGTGGTCACCCCGACCACGGTCATGATGGTGTGCCGCTCACTGGTGGCGTTGCGCGGCATCACCGCCGACAGTGCCAGTGCCGCCGAGGCGCCACAGATCGCTACCGAGCCACCGGTCAGCAGCCCCATGTCGCGGTCCAGCCCCATCACGCGGGCCAGCAGCGCGCCGAACAGGATGGTCGCCACCACCCCGAGCACCACCGTGATCACCGGGCCGAGGCCGAGACTCGCGACCTGCTCCAGCGTGATGCGCACCCCCAGCAGGGCTACGCCGAGGCGCAGTACAGTCTTGGAGGCGAACTCGATGCCCGCCTTGCACGGGCCCTCCTCGGAAAGAAAGTGCAGTGACATGCCGAACAGCAGCGCATAGAGCAGCGTCGGGCCACCGTAGTGATCGGCGATGAAGGTGGTCGCCAGCGCGATGATGATGCAGATCAGAAGGCCCGGCATGATGGTGCGCACGCGCCCTTCCAGGGACCGCCACAGGCTGGTGGGCGGAGTGGGTGTGTCGTGCAGTGATGAACTGTTGTCAGTGGCCACGCGAATTCCTCAATCAAACCAGCAAGCGGTGACGGGCAAGCTGCCCCGCCGCGATGTGTCGTTCAGGCACATAGGCCTGCTAGCTGACCTGGGCCATGTTCACCTGGGCGGCCTTGATCATGTCGGCGGCCTTCTCGGCGATCATGATGGTCGGCGCATTGGTATTGCCGGACACGATCACCGGCATGATCGAGGCATCCACCACACGCAAGCCGTGCAGGCCATGGACACGCAGCTCGTCATCCACCACCGCCAGCGCATCGTGGCCCATCTTGCAGGTGCCCGCCGGGTGGTAGATGGTCTGGCTGAACTGACGCGCGGCCTCCAGCAGCTCCTCATCACTCTGATATTGCACGCCCGGCACATACTCTTCGCTGATCACCGAGGACAGCGGCTCCGCCTGGGCGATGCGGCGCGCCACCTTGATGGCGTCGACCACCACGCGGCGGTCTTCCTCGGCGCTGAGGTAGTTGGGCTGGATGGAGGGATAGACGCTGGCATCGGCGCTGGTGATGCGCACCTGGCCGCGGCTATGCGGGCGCAGCTGACACACCGAGGACGTGAAGGCCGAGAACGGGTGCACGCCGTCGGCGGGCTTGTCAGCGCTCAGCGGCTGCATGTGGAACTGGATATCCGGACGCGTCAGACCCTCGCGTGACTGGGTGAAGGCACACACCTGACTGGCCGCCAGCGTCAGCGGGCCGGTGCGCGTGAAGAGGTACTGGGTACCGACCGCCAGCTTCTTGAGCGGATGACGCACCTCGTCATTGAGGGTGCGGCATTGGGTCTTGAACACCAGTCGTACCTGCAGGTGGTCCTGGAGGTTTTCCCCGACGCCCGGCAAGGCGTGCAGACATTCCACCCCGACACTGGCCAGGTGCTCAGGGTCGCCGATACCGGAGCACTGCAGAATCTGCGGACTGCCGATGGCACCGCTGGACAGCAGCACCTCGCGCTCGGCGCGCGCCGTATGGACCGTGCCCTTCACCTCGTATTCCACTCCCACTGCGCACTTGCCTTCCAGCAACACACGGCGACAGTGCGCATGCTTGACCAGCGTCAGGTTGCTGCGCGTGAGTGCCGGGCGCAGAAAAGCCTTGGCCGTGCTGCAGCGCAGGCCCTTGTAGGTGGTCTGCTGAAAATAGCCGACCCCTTCCTGGCGCTCGCCATTGACGTCCTTGTTGAGCGGAATTCCCACCTCGACCGCCGCCTTGATGAAGCGCTCGGCGATCTCGCGCTTGAGGCGCAGGTCAGAGACATGCAGCGGCCCATCGGTACCGTGCCACTGATTGGCACCACGCGACTGACATTCCGACTTGCGGAAATACGGCAGCACTGAGTGGAAGTCCCAGCCCTTGTTGCCTGCCGCCGCCCAGTCATCGTAGTCCTCATGCTGCCCGCGGATATACAACAGGCCGTTGAGTGAGCTGGACCCGCCCAGCACCTTGCCGCGCGGCCACTGAAGGCGACGGCCGTTGATGCCCTTGTCAGGGTCGGTGAGATAGCACCAGTCGGTGGCCGGGTTGTGCATCGTCTTGAAATAGCCCACCGGCACATGGATCCACGGGTTCCAGTCCGAGCCACCGGCTTCCAGCAACAGCACCTTGATGGAAGGGTCTTCGGTTAGACGATTGGCTAGCACGCAACCGGCTGAACCCGCACCGATCACGATGTAGTCATAGGCGGCTGATGCGTCGGCATTGGCGTAACGTGTTGTTTTCATTATTTTATATACCATATCGAGACATATTGTCTCATAATAATGGTATCAAAATTGGAATTCGTCAAATACGAAACGTATTGTCTCAATATCTTTGCCAAAGCTGAAAAAGTGCCCTACATTGAGATTTGAAACGCCGGTAACGGTACTTTTCGTCTCGTTATACGACCAACTATGTAAGACGAACTAGCGAGAACGACACAGACCGCCATCAATGGCAGTCACCAGAGAGGCCAGAAGCAGGGCTCATGGGCTCTGCAGACGTGCTTGAGGAGAGCCAGAAAAGGGCTTGAGGAGACTTTGAAGAGAAATTGAAGAGACTTTGGATTGGCTTTGAAGAAATAGCGGTTTGTCTGACAAGCGCTCCAGCACTCTCTGAAGAGACACGCTCTGAACAGGCACTGCGAAAACGCCTGACAAATAAAGACGGGCATATAAGGACAGAAAATAAGAATGGATAAACAAGCACTTGGCTAAAGAAGTGAGCAACGAACGACTTGCCAGACAAGCAGCGGAAGCAAGCCCCGCACCGCAAGATCCATAACAACGCCAACACAGGGCCAGTGATACGACATCACTTCCCGGCCGCCAGGCCTGCATCCCACCACAAAAGCAAACACAATACCGGGAGCACTACCATGCCATCGCCACTCAGCAAGCTGTCACGCCGTGACTTCCTCGACATCTCGGGTCGCTTCGGCCTGACCTCGACCCTGCTGGCCGCCACCGGCCTCGGCGCAGGTCTCACCGCGTCCTCGCTGGCGCGCGCCGCCGACCAAGAGCAGCAGCGACGCTACAAGACAGCGCCCAAGTTCCAGCTGCGCTTCGGTGCCTCGGGCTTCAACGAGCGCAATCTCGACATCCAGAAATCCGGTCAGCTGTTCTTCGCGCGCGATCTCGAGGAGCGCACCAACGGCGCGATTCGCGTCGAATTCATGGGCAGCAACGAGGTCTGCAACCAGCTGGACTGCGTCGGCAAGACCCAGCAGGGCATCGTCGACATCTACTCGGCCTCCACCCAGAACTCCTCGGGCAGCGCGCCGTATCTGAACGTACTCGATTTCGCCTATCTGTTCCCCACCGTCGCCTCGATGTTCCACTTCTTCTATCACAAGAAGAGTGAGCAGCTGCTGCGTGAACCTCTGCGCCAACGCCACAACCTCCAGTTCCTGTTCACCCACTGTGACCTGCGCGGCATCATGCTCGGCCTCAAGTGGCAGGACAAACCGCTGGTCACCAGCATCGATGACCTCAAGGGCACCAAGAACCGTGTCACCGGCACCCAGATGGGCCGTATCGCGATGGAGCAGCTGGGCCTCAACCCAGTGCCGGTCGCCTGGGAAGAAACCCTCGATGGCCTGCGCCAGGGTCTGCTGGATGGCGCCGAGACCTGGATGAGCGCCGTAGCCTACGCCGGTATGGCACCGGTGGTATCCCAGGCCGTCGACCTGCGCTTCTTCGCCGGCACCGAGCACACCGGCATGAGCCTGCCCAAGTTCGACAGCCTAGGCTCCGAACTGCAGGACCAGGTGATGGAGTCCGCCTACTGCGCGCAGATCTTCACCCAGGGCATGAACGAGGCCGGCCGCTTCGAGATCGTCGGTGCCACCGAGCACCCTGCCGCCGGTACCGTCTTCGCCGAGAACAATGTACGCGTGGCACCGCTGTCTGACGCCGAACGCTCACGCGCCGAACAGATGTGCTCGCCGGAATTCAATCCCGAGCCGTGGGAACAGTGGCGCGAACGCCTCAACAAGTGGTCCGGCGGTCTCGACATCTATCAGGAAATCCACACCATCGCGCGCGAGATTCCACGTGATGTCGCCGCCGTCAACGTCAAGCCGCAGCGCTGGTGGAGGGGGTAATGGGCGATACCACCATCTTCAGCCAATCGACGAAGCAACCTGCCATCAAGAAGGCCGCGCCCTGGGCGCGTCCCTTCCTGTGGCTGGACGCCCATCTGGAACAGGTCGTGATCCTGATCGCCTATTCCGGCATGGCCGGCATCATCTTCGTCGAAGTCATCCGCCGCTTCTTCTTCGGCCTGCAGGCGCCCTGGAGTACCAGCATTCCGGTGCTGCTGTTCCTGTGGCTGACCTGGTTCGGCGCCTCGCTCAACGTCAAGAAGCGTACTCACCTGAGTCTCAACGAGATCCGCATGAAGCTGCCGCGCGGTGGCCAGTTTGCCTGCCTGATCCTCGATGCCGTGCTGTGGATCGGCTTCGGCATGATGGTGATCTACTTCACTACCACCCAGGTGACGCTGGCCTACGACAACTACGCCATCGTGCCGGGCACCGACAATGTCATGCAGTGGTGGTTCTACCTCGCCACGCCGCTGGCATGGGTGATGATCATCTATCGCGTACTGCAGAACCTCTACGCCGACTGGGCGCGCTATCGCCGCGGCGATTCCTTCAACCTGCAACCGTCCATCATGGACTGAGGAGGTCAGCATGACAGACGGTATCTGGATCTCCCTGATCACGGCGGGCGTGACCGCCTTCTTCCTGCTCGGCGTGCCCATCTTCCTCGTCATCGGCCTGTGGGTGGTCGGCACCAGTCTGGTGATCGACTTCACGCTGGCCAACGTCGGTGTCACCCTCTTCCAGGGGCTGAGCTTCTTCGGCCTGCTCGCGTTGCCGCTGTTCATCCTCACGGGGGACCTGATCAACGCGGCGGGCATCGCCAAGCGACTCTCCGACTTCGCCTACTCGACGCTGAGCTGGATGCGCGGCGGGATGGGCATGTCGACCCTCGGCGCCTGCGGGTTGTTCGCGGCGATTTCCGGCTCCAACGCCGGTACCACCGCCACCATCGGTTCGATCATGCAGCCCGAGATGGTCAAGAACGGTTACGACGAGCGCTTCGCCGCTGCCACGGCGGCTTCCGGCGGCACCGTGGGCATCATCATTCCGCCCAGCATCATCTTCATCGTCTACGGCTTCATGATGAACCTGTCGATCAGTGACCTGTTCATTGCCGGCATGGTGCCGGGCGCCCTGATGGTGGTCGCGATGATGGTGGCCTGCTATCTGGTGGCACGCAGGAATGGCTGGGGCCAGCTGCAGCCCTTCAAGGCCGGGGTCAGTGCCAGGCTGGCGCGCAAGGCCTATCTGGGCTTCGCGACCATCGGCGTGGTGGTCTACGGCATCTACTCGGGCAAGTTCTCGCCGACCGAAGCCGCCGCCATCACCGTAGGCTTCACCATGATCGCGGGGCTGTTGATCACCCGCGAGATCAGCCTCAAGAAGCTGCCGACCATCATGCTGCGCTCTGGTCAGATCGCCGGCATGCTGGCACCGCTGATCGCCATCTCGGTGGTCATGCAGCAGCTGCTGTCGGTGCTGGGTGCCGGTCAGGCACTGAGCGAGATGCTCAGCGGCATCGACAACTACTACCTGACGCTGGGCACCTGCATGCTGATCATCCTGCTGGCGGGCATGATCCTGGAGAGTCTGCCGGTGACGATCATCCTGGCGCCGATTCTCGCGCCCATCGCCCAGCAGGCCGGGGTCGACCCGATCCACTTCTCGGTCATCTTCCTGGTCGGTGCCGCCATCGGCTTCGTCACGCCACCCTTCGGGCTCAACCTGTACGTGGCCAGCAGCATCACCGGCATCTCCTACGTCAGACTGGTGAAATACGTGATTCCCTATTTCATCGCGTTGATCGCCTGCTGGCTGGCCATCTGCCTGGTGCCTTCCCTTTCCCTGTTCCTGGTAAACCTGTAACACTAGCCTCATCGACAGCCCCGCGAGGGGCTGTCTTCGTCTCATCACGCAAGCCATCAGCGGATGTCGGCCTGCGTGATGAATCGATGCACTGACGCCTTGCCACCCTGCCCCCTGTCGGCCGCGCTGATCGCCCACGACATGCCCCCGACAGTCAGGATGAGGACACTAGATGAGCAAAGACATCACGACGAATTCGACCCTCTTTCGGGCCCTGAGCCTGCTGGAAGACATCGTCACCACCCAGCATGCCGTCAGCGCCGCCGATCTCGAGAAACGCTTCGATATTCCCAAGCCGACCATCCACCGCCTGCTCAAGCAGCTGGAAGAACAGCAGCTGATCAGTCGTGATCTGGATGGCCGCCACCTGCTGCCCGGCCCGCGCTTTCGGCGCATGTCGCTGGGGGCATTGGCCAATGAAGGCCTCAAGGTACCGCGCCGCGTCCTGCTGGAACGGCTGGCCAGGGAAGTCGGTGAGACCTGCAACCTGACGCTGCTCGATGGCCACGAGGTGATGTACTACGACCGCGTGGAAACCAACTGGCCGGTGCGCATCCAGCTGGCGCCCGGCTCACGCCTGCCGCTGCACTGCACCGCGAGTGGCAAGCTGTTTCTGGCACTGATGCCGCTGCATCGTCGCCGTGCCCTGCTGGCCCATCTGGCGCTGGAGGCACACACGCCCTGCACCCTGACCTCGCGGGCCACGCTGGAAGAAGCGCTCGATATCGTGGCGCGCAATCAGCTGAGCACCGACGATGAGGAGTTCATCCAGGGCATGGTCGCCATCGCGGTGCCAGTCTTCGATGAGGTTGGCCAGATCCAGGCGACATTGGCGATCCACGCGCCGCGCCTGCGCCACTCCATCGACTCCCTGCTGGAGTGGGCACCGCTGATGCGCCAGATCGCCACTGAGCTGGAAGGCACGCTGTGAGGCGTGCACCTTGGGCGCACATGACCCATGAGACGGTCCAGCCAAGTCCCGGGTGACACCTGAGCCACGCTGAAGATGGGCCATGACCCAGAAAGCTCGCCCCCGCAGACAGTGACTGTCTGCGGGGGCGAGCTTTATTCTGCGAGCTTGTTTCATCTGCAGTCTTGCTGCGTCCGTCTAGCCTTGAGGCGTTTCTTTCCTGCGACTCAAGGCGTCGGTACCACCACCACCGGAATGCTGGCGCGCTTGATCACCCCCTTGGTGACCTTGCCTGCATAGGAGGCCACGAAGCCGCGCTTGTTGGTGGCCATGATGATCATGTCGCAGTCATGGCGTGTGGCGTAGCGGATGATCTCCGAGGCCGGATAGCCCTCCACCACATTCAGCCCGGCGATCACCGGGCGCGGATCGCCATCGTCATGGGTACTCCAGAAGTCCTCCAGCATCTTTTCCAGGCTCTCCCTGGCCTGATCGAGCCGCTGCTGCATCAGACCCTCCAGCGTCGGCTTGTGTCGGATATTGACCTTGAGGGTATTCATCACATCATCCGACAATGCCTTCACCGCATGCAGCACATGCAGCTCGGCACCCGTCGCCCCCGCCAACCACACCGAGCGCGCCAGTACCCGCTCACAGTCTCCGCGCAGACCTACACAACACAGAATTCGTTTGACTGCCGGCATCGTCCTTCTCCTCGTTCATTGCAGGGCTAGCGTACGGATGGCACTTCAGTACCCCATCACCCTGGGTAGCCACAGCGAGATTTCAGGCACATAGGCGATCAGGAAGATGGCCGCCACCGAGCCCGCCGCGAACGGCAATGCCTTCAGGGAAATCTCCTCGATCGAGGCGCCGCCTATCCCCGAGGCCACGAAGAGGTTCTCCCCCAATGGCGGCGTCTGGAATCCGATGGCCAGCGCGCAGACCACCACGATACCGACGTGCACCGGGTCCATTCCCAGCATGTACATGATCGGCAGCAGCACCGGGGTGAGAATCATGATCGCGGCCAGCGTCTCCATGAACATGCCGACGAACAGCAGGAAGAAGATGATCATCGCCCAGATGAGGTAGAGGTTGTCGGTCATCGCCAGCATGCCCTCGGCGATATGGGCCGGCACGCGTTGCTCGACCAGCAGCCGCCCGAAGACCGTCGCCGTGAACAGGATCAGCAGCACGCGACCGGTGATCCAGGTGGTGGTTTCCAGGGTGCGCAGCGTCGGCTTCCACTTGAGCTCCTTGTGCAGGAAGATGCCGACGATCAGGGTATAGACGATGGCAACGATGGCGGACTCGGTCGGCGTGAACAGACCGCTGTAGATCCCGCCAAGGATGATGAAGGGTGCCAGCATCGACCAGATACCCTTCCTCAAGGTGGCGCGAATATGTGTCCATGACCAGCTGTTGGTCAGCCCGCGATAGCCGCGTTTCTTCGAGATCACGTAGTTGATCAACAGCAGGAACCCGGCGATCACCACGCCTGGCATGACGCCGGCGATGAACAGTTTCGGGATGGACAGTGTCTGGAAATCACCGTGCATGGCCACCGCTTCAGGTGGCGGTTGCAGGCCCATGCCGGAAATCCCGAAGATCACCATCGGGATCGATGGCGGAATCACCACCCCCAACCCACCGGAAGAGGCCGTGATCGCCGAGGCATAGCCACGGTCATAGCCGCGCTTGGCCATCGCCGGAATCATCAGCATGCCAACCGCCGCCGTGGTGGCAGGCCCTGAGCCGGAAATCGCGCCGAAGAACATGCAGGCAAATACCGTGGCGGCGGCCAGCCCGCCCGTCACCGGCCCGGCGAAGGCCTCGGCGATATCGACAAGACGCCGCGAGATGCCGGCGGCCTCCATCAACGCCCCGGCCAGTATGAAGGCCGGCAAGGCCATCAGCGGGAAGGAGCCCACCGAGGTAAAGGCGATCTGCACGAACGCCATCGGGTTTTCATCGATGCTCAGATAGGTTGCAAGCGCCGCGACGCCCAGCGAGACGGTGATCGGTGCGCCCAGCACCAGCAGCAGGAAGAAGACGCCAAACAGGATGTAGATGATGGTGGAATCGATCATGACTTGCCGCCCTCCTGTCTTTCACTGGCCTGTCCATCACCACCCTGCTTCAATTCCTCCATTGCCTGGGAATCCGGGTCCACGATGTCTTCCTTGCGCACGAACTTGAGATAATTGGTCTGGATGATGCGCACCGTCATGGCAGTAAAGGCCAGCGGCAGAATCAGATAGAAGTACTTCATCGGCACACCCAATGTCTGTGACTTCCAGAACAGATTCATCTTGTTGAACACGAAGTCGTAGCTGTAATAGATGAACACCGCATTGAAGGCGATCCAGATGATATCGGTCAGCACGCCGCAGACGGTTTCCACCCATCGCGGCAGGAATCGAAACTGGAAGGTCACACGGTTATGCGCCGACATGCGTGTGGCGTAGACGGCGCCTAGATAGGCAAACCACACGAAGGCATAGGTCGCCAACTCGTCTCCCCAGGGAATCGAGTAGCTGAAAAGGTTACGCAGCATGATCTGCGTGAAGAGAATGATGACGAACACCACCAGCAGAAACTGGCAGAGATAGTTCTCGAGATTATCCAGAAACTTCAACAATACCCGCATGGAAATACATCCCCCGACATCGCCAGCGATGACCACTCGACGCCACGCTTCCCCTGCCAGGGGACATATCGATGACATGCTTCTGTCATGCGACTTGCAGGTGCAGGCAGGGGAATACGGGCGGGCCTGGAGCCTCAGCAGTTCAGCGAATCATCAGGGCGCGGTGGACGGATCGCGTCCGAGGGTCTCGAGCACTTCGACCAGCTTGTCGCGGCCGCCGATGCTGTCGTAGAAATCCGGCCAGATGCTGGAGGCCTTGACGATCCATTCCTTCTCATCATTGGCGGGCTGGGTGATGGTCATGCCGTGCTCTTCCACCAGTGATTTCTTGATGGAATCCTCGGTGGCCAGCAGGTAGTCGTAGCTATGGGCCGTCGCCTCTTCACCAGCGGCCAGCACCAGCTTCTGCTGCTCTTCGCTGAGACTCTGGAAGGTGCCTTCGCCCATGATCAAGGGTTCCATCGAGAACACGTAACAGCTGTCGGTCACGTATTTCTGCACTTCATAGAACTTCATCGCATCGATGGTGATGTAGGGGTTGTCCTGACCATCGACGACTCCCTGTTGCAGGGCGGTGAAGGTCTCGGACCACGCCAGCGGGTTGGGATTGACGCCCCAGGACTGATACGAGGAGATCATGATCTCGTTCTTGGGCACGCGGATGACCATGCCTTGCAGGTCTTCCGGGGAGGCGACCTCCTGCTTGGAGTTGGTCAGACGGCGGCAGCCGGAATAGGCCCAGCCCAGAATGCGGATACCGGAATCACGTAGCGTATTGTCGCGCAGCTCATCGCCGATCTTGCCGTGGGTCAGCGCCTTGGCATCCTCGGGGCCGTGAATCACATACGGCAGGGTCAGCACGCCGACGGTCGGTGAGAAGGGCGTCAGGTTGTTGATCGCCACCACGGACAGGTCGACGAGGCCCATGCTGGCATTGTTGACGGTGTCCTGCTCGCTGCCCAGCTGGCCGTTGGGGAACAGATCCACCTTGATGTCGCCGCCGGATTTCTCTTCCACCAGACTTGCGAAGGTCTTGCCCAGTTCATACTGGGTGCCGCCGGCGGCATCGCCGAGGGCCATCTTCCAGGTCGCGGCATTTGCGCCGGTGGCCATGGCCAGACTCGCGGCAGTCACCGCGATGGCCAGCGTGGACTTGAAGCCGCCGGTGCGAGACACGCCAGTGCGACCAAGGGAGCGGAGGTTTGAAAGGGTCTGTGTCGAGTCGATCATCTTGTCTGTCCCGTCGTTATTGTTGTTGCGGGCTCCTGACGGCTGCGCGTGATAGCGAGCGGGGTACTGCACTTCATATCGTCAATGACCTGGCGTCTGCACCGTTGTCTTGCAGCGCGTCATGTCATCCACGATTGCCATCACCTGCTCATCTACAGCCCCAGGAAAGGGAGTGTGAAATCGCGTCGTGCTAGAACTGTGCTTTCGTTGTACCTGCCAGATCACTTTCCCCCCGTGCGCCATTCCTCGATAGAACCAGTCCGTCGGCATCGATGGGGCCAGTCCCGGCTGACTATTGCTCTCCCGACGGGGGTCTGCCTCAATGATGTCAGGCTGGGCCCGGCGGTCGGGTCGCCCGCGCCGACCTGTGCCTCTCCTCCAGGCGCTTTATGCCAACAAGAAAGCTATGAAAAATGCATATAAAACGAGAACTTGTGATATGAAGTCCTCGTGACGACACTCTCGCGACAACAATAGAGAACATGCATGAGTCATCCGCTGTTTCACCTCGATTCCTCACGCAAGGAAAGTCTGCAATTCCAGATTCGTGAGCAGATCTCCCAGGCGATTCTCGAGGGCCACCTACCGCCCGATGTGGCGCTGCCTTCCAGTCGCAAGCTGGCCCGTGAGCTGAATGTCGCGCGCAATACCGTGATGCTGGCCTATGAGCAGCTGCTGGAAGATGGCTTTCTGATCGCGCGCGAGCGTAGCGGTTATTTCATCAATCCCGAGATTCTCAAGGGCCGCGCCGACACGCCGGTGCGCCTCAATGACATCGATGCCGACAGTCTCGACTGGGATGAACGGCTGACCTTCAAGCCGTCTGGGCAGCGCGCCATCGAGAAACCCGGTGACTGGCACCAGTACGACTACCCCTTCCTCTATGGTCAGCTGGACCCGGAATTCTTCCCCACCCAGCACTGGCGCGAATGCAGCCGTGATTCGATGAGCGTGCCGTCGATCCGCAGCTGGTCGGTGGACCACCTCAACAACGACGACCCGCTGCTGATCGAGCAGATCCATCAGCGGTTGCTGCCGCGCCGCGGAGTCTGGGCAAGCCCGGAGGAAATCCTGATCACGGTGGGCACCCAGCAGGCGCTGTGGATCAGCTGCATGCTGCTGCTCAAGCAGGGTCAGCGCTTCGCGATGGAGAACCCCGGCTACGTCGACATGTACAACATCGCCAGCACTTTCACGGACGATATCCAGCTGCTGCCCATCGACGACAAGGGCATGCAGCCGCTGGAATCGCTCAAGGACTGCCGCCTGGTATATGTCACGCCCAGCCACCAGTCGCCGACCACCGTCACCCTGCCGCTGGAGCGCCGCCGCCAGCTGCTGGACCTGGCCGAGACCGGCAACTTCCTGATCATCGAGGACGACTACGAGAGCGAAAGCAACTATGCCGACAACCCGACACCGGCGCTCAAGAGCCTCGATCGCCACAAGCGCGTCATCTATGTCGGCAGTCTGTCCAAGACCCTGGCCCCCGGCCTGCGACTGGGCTACATGGTGGCGCACCCGACCCTGATCCGAGAGGCCCGCGCCCTGCGCCGTCTGATGCTGCGCCATCCGCCGACCAACAATCAGCGTGCGGTAGGGCTGTTCATCGCGCGCGGCTATCACGACAGCCTGATCAATCAGATGCATCAGGTGATGCAGCGGCGCTTCCTGCTGATGCGCGACGCCATCCAGCGCCATCTGCCGATGATGAGCACGCCCGCGATCTACGGCGGCTCGTGCTTCTGGATGCAAGGCCCGAAAGCTCTGGATGCCCACCGCCTGGCCGTCCTCGCCCGTGATCGCAGCATCCTGATCGAGGTCGGTGACCTGCACTTCTTCCACGATCGCGACAACCATCGCCACTTCTTCCGGCTTGGCTTCTCGGCGATTCCGGAAGCGCGCATCGAGACCGGCATTCTCAAGCTGGCCGAGCTGGTACCACTGGCGATGCAGGAGACGATGGAAGACTCACCGCCCGAGGCAGAGACAGCCGCGTTGTCCGTCCTGCCCACGGCACATGGCAAGTCAGCCCATCAGCGCGCCAGCTAGCTCCTGGATACGCCCTGACGTACGCCCTGACGCCCCCCCCTGACATAGGCCCTGACACTCCCGCCTGTAGCCGCCAGTGATGACAGACGGATGCATCTCCGCTTGATTATCTTTTCGATAACAAAAATGCTCCCGCATTGATCGAATCATCGATCAGTACGGGAGCATCGTGTTCATCGTGATATCAGTGCCGAGTCGCGCCCTGCTTCGCATCGCACCCTGTATTTAATCGCCCCCTACCTGGCCTCATCCTTGAAGGCGTACCAGCGATACAGACAGCGCTGGCCGGTGCGGCGGAACGGCGCGAACAGCGGCGACTCGACCTTGTTGAGCACATTTGGGTACGGCAGACGCGACTGGAAGATCGGCAGCACCAGGTCCGCCGCGTCCCTGGCGATCCACTGGGCGAGGCGCTTGCCCGCCTGGGCGGAATACATCACGCCGTTGCCGCCATAGCCCATGGCGTAATAGATGCTCTGCTTCGGGTCCGGCTGATGGATGCGCGGCATCATGTCGTGGCTGACATCCACCCAGCCCCACCAGGAGTAATCGACCTCGATGCCGCTCAGCGCGGGGAACTTGCGGTGCATGTCGGCGATCAGCAGCTGCTCGTATTGCGCCTTGGGCGCGTCACGCCCCGAGACGGCACTGCGACTTCCGATCTGCAGGCGATTGTCCGGCAGCAGGCGATAGTAATGACGCAGCACCCGGGTGTCGGTAAGCACCTGATGGGTATGGAAGCGGGTCGCCTCGATTTCCTGCGCCGTCAGCGGGCGCGTCACCAGCGAGTTGGAGAGCACCGGCATCAGCCGCTTGTCGAGCTCCCGATGCAGCTTGCCAGAGGTGTAGCCGCCAGTCGCCATGCCCACCGAGCGCGCCTTGACCACGCCACCCGGCGTCGTCAGGTAGTGCACGCCATCGCGGGTCTCCCAGCTCTCCACCGGACTTGCCGGGTGCACCTTGACGCCCAGGCGGCGCGCCTTGCGCAGATAGCCGAAGGCCAACTTGCCGGGGTGCACGCCGATACCTTCCGGCTCGTGCATCGCACCGCAGGCCTCTTCATCCCCGACCCACTCGTTGCGCACCGTGGCGCCATCGATGATGCGGGCATCGTAATTGAAGGTCTCGCGCAACAGGCGCGCTTCCTTCTCCAGCCCCGGCATCATGCGATCGCGGTGGGCGATGTACAGGTGGCCGCCCGGCTGCGGATCACAGTCGATGTCCTTGATCAGCTCCTTGAAATTCTCCATGCCCTCGACGCACTCGCGGTGCAGGCCGTGGGCGGCCTCGAGACCGTAACGCTCGATCCACTGCGAGCGCTTGAGGCGACCGGTGGCACACTGCGCCTGACCGCCATTGCGGGTCGAGCAACCCCAGCTGACCCGATTGGCCTCCAGCACGGTGGCCTTGATGCCGTACTTCTCGGCCAGCACGATGGCGGCGGTCAGCCCCGTGAAGCCGGAACCGACGATCACCACGTCGGCGTCGATATCGCCCATCACCGGGCCGTCGTCTGCCGGCGGCTCGCCGGCGGTGGCGACCCAGTAGGTCGGCGCGTAGTCACGCCCTTCGCCGGGGGTGGCGCTCACCAGCGGGTCATAGGCCGGGTCATACGGCCGGGAGGCCTGAGTGGCCGGGCGCTGTGGTGACTCGCTGCCCACCTCATCTGGCCGGGTGCCGTGCTGCACGATAGTTCCCATCTCGAACACCTCCTCTCACCCACGGGGCGCACGCCACGACCTGACGCCGTGACGCGCTGCCCCCTGGGCAAAGACAGCTTCAGAAACCTCATCCCTGATCGATACGCCGCTGGCGCTCAGACGTTGACGGGCGGACGGTTCTTGCGGAAGGCGTTCTTGATCGCGATCTTGCCGTCACGCAGCGTGAAGGCGTCGATCATGCGCGCTTCGCTGCGCGCGCCATCGGCGGTGGTGCCGGTATAGGTGCTGATGACGAAGCCACGGTCGCCATCGGCGAAGATTTCCGCGTCGATCCACTGGGCATCCGGCGCGTTCTGCCAGGCAGCGGAGAGACCCGCACGCACGGCGTCCTGACCGGCGAAGGTCTTGCCTTCGAGTTCCGGCCCGGCGATGGCGAGGAATTCGCAGTCATCGGTCATCATCGACAGGCAGTCGTCGATGTCGTGACGGTTGAGGGCATCGCAGAAGGCAGTCAGCAGTTCGATGGTGGCTTGGTGAGTCATGGTTCGGGCTCCGCAGTCTTGTTGTTGGGTATGTTGTCGAGCTTGTGGTTTGAGCAAGTGACAAGGGCGGCAGCAAGCGCTGCGCCATGACCCGAGACTACGCCGACACCTGCACTGCCCTTTAGCACCAGTTGACCACCAGCGATTGGGCCAGTTGGTACCAGCGCTGCTGCCCTGGTGCCAACTGGTCCCATCGCGCCGTTCTAGCCCCGTCTGTGGCGGCCATGATCAGCCATAGAGAGCATCAGCCAGCCAGAGCAACAGCCATAGAGAGCATCAGCCAGCCAGAGCATCAGCCATCGAAAGCATCAGCCAGCCAGAGCGGTGGGCGCCATCACGCCCGGGGGCGTGAAGGCCTCCGCTGACATGAAGCTCTCGCGGCCGAGCAGCATGTCACTGAGCAGGCGCGTGGCGGCGGGTGCCAGCACCAGGCCATTGCGGTAGTGACCGGCATTCACGTAAAGGCCATCAAGCCCTGGTACCGCGCCGATGAAGGGCGTGCCATCCGGCGTGCCCGGACGCAGACCGGCCCAGTGATGCTCCGGCGCCAGCTCACCCAGCGCCGGCAGAATGCTCGCGGCGCTGGCATGCAGCGACTCACGCGCCTGCGCGGTGGTGGACTTGTCGAAGTCCTGATGTTCCAGCGTCGAGCCGATCAGAACCCGTCCATCGGCGCGCGGAATCACGTAGCGGCCATCGCACAGCACCACCCGCGACAGCAGCGGCTCATCCACACTGCAAAGCCCCGCCGCCACCGGATTGAACACCATCATCTGCCCCTTCACCGGGCGTACCGGCAGCAGTACACCGGCCGCGGCCAGCAGCCTGCCGCTCCAGGCGCCGCCACATACCACGACGTTGACTGCGCTGACGGTCTCATCAACAAGCTGCACGCCCGTGACACGCGACGGCGTGGCAAGCACCAGCTGCGTGACCTCGCACTCTTCACGCACCCGGATACGCGGATGCGCCAGCAGACGCGCACGCAGCGCCTGACCGAGTCGCGGATTGCGGATGCTGCCGAGCGTCGGCATCCACAGCGCCTGCTGATGGCCACTGACCAGATGCGGCTCGCGCGCGTAGAGCGCCTCACGCTCGATCACCTCCAGCGGCTTGTGTTGAGTGCGTGCCCAGTCCAGCGCCAGCGCCTCATCCTCGACCCGCAGATAGATCAGGCCCTTCTGGCGGTATTCCGGGTCGACCCCGGTGGCCTCCTTGAGCGCCTCGGCAAGCCTCGGGTATTCGCCTTCCGACCAGCGTGACAACGACGAGATGGCACTCGAGTAACGCCACGGATACAGCGGCGAGACGATACCGCCGCCGGCCCACGACGCCTCGCGTCCGCACTGGCCGCGCTCCAGCAGTGTGACCGTCTGACCGGCCTCGGCCAGCTGCCACGCCATCATCATGCCGATCACGCCGCCACCAATGATCAGGGTATCGCTCATCTGCCTTGCTCCTGCGGGAAATGAATAATCACAAATCTCATATTTCGATACGATTTGCATTATTTTTAGAAACAAAGCTATATTCAAGCCATTGCCGCCGCCCGGCAGACCTGTCTTCCCCGACAGGTCTGCCTACACGCCCGATACAGGTCTGCCGGGCAGCCACCGACAAGAATGACGAGGGAGACACCCGTGAGCGACGCCACCTTGACGCCTTCCAGCAGTGATGAAAGCTCTGCCAATGATGCAAGCCCTGCCAGCGATGCAGGCCCCGCCTCCCCGGCCGAGCAGCCGCTGCCCGCCGGCCAGTTGCAGCCCACTGAGCTTCGTGGCGTGCGCGAGCTGTTCGGCATCGACAGCGACCTCAAGGTGCCGGTATTTCTGGAGCGCGACGCCCACGTGCCGGAAATCGACACGGCCTATCGCTTCAATCCCGATGTCACCCTCGCCATTCTCGCCGGCTTCACCAACAACCGCCGCGTGATGGTTCAGGGCCTGCACGGCACCGGCAAATCGACCCATATCGAGCAGATCGCCGCGCGCCTCAACTGGCCGTGTCTGCGCGTCAATCTCGATGGCCATGTCAGCCGGCTGGATCTGGTCGGCAAGGACGCCATCGTGATTCGCGACGGCGTGCAGGTTACCGAGTTCCAGGAAGGCATCGTGCCCTGGTCGCTGACTCGCCCCATCGCGCTGATCTTCGATGAGTACGATGCCGGCCGCCCGGACGTGATGTTCGTCATCCAGCGCATTCTGGAGCGCGACGGACACTTCACGCTGCTCGATCAGAATCGCGTGATTCGTCCGCATCCGCAGTTCCGGCTGTTCGCCACCGCCAATACCGTCGGGCTTGGCAATCAGGACGGGCTCTATCACGGCACCCAGCTTCTCAACCATGCGCAGATCGACCGCTGGAACATCGTCGCCAAGCTGGATTACCTGCCGCGTGAGGAAGAGGTGAAGATCGTGCTGGCGCGGGTACCCGCCAAGGACAACGAGCGTGGCCGCGCCCTGATTCGCGCGATGGTCGCGGTGGCCGACCTCACCCGCAAGGGCTTCGCCAATGGCGACCTGTCGAGCCTGATGTCGCCGCGTACCGTGATCACCTGGGCGGAGAACTGCGAGATCTTCCGCAACCCGGCGCTGGCCTTCCGCCTCTCCTATCTCAACAAGTGCGATGAGCATGAGCGCCCGCTGGTCGCCGAGTTCTATCAGCGTTGTTTCGCCAAGGAGCTGGAGGAATCCGCGGCGCTGATGGAGAGCGATCTGATGGATGAACAGGACAGCGACAAGGGAGCCCGGGCATGAGTGCGGCCCAGCAGGTACGCCGTCGTCAGCAGTATCTCGAGGAGCTTTCGGCGGCGAGTCTCGGGGCACTCAGCGGTCAGGCCGGCTGGGCCTATCGGGGGCGGCGCCTGAGTCGGCATGCTCAGGCGCTGCCATTGCGCACGCCGCATCTGCGCCTTGAGGAAGATGACTGTACGCTCGACAACTATCGCGCGGTCAGCGATGCCATCGCGCTGCGCCTGATCCACACCGACGAGGCGCTGCATCTGGCGGCGCGGCCGGCGCTGCCGGAAACCCGACTGATCTATGACCTGCTGGAGCAGCTGCGTGTCGAGGCGCTGGTCGACCCTGACATGCCCGGCGTGAAGGAGAATCTGGCGCGGCGCTTCACTGACTGGTGCCTGGCCTTCTATCACGCGGGCCTGACCGAGACGAGCAGCGGCATCCTCATCTACAGCGTCATCCAGTCGTGCTGGTCGCGCCTGATGGCCTGTGCGGTGATCCACGAGACGGAGGATTACATCGAGACGACGCGCGCCTCCTTCTATCAGGCGCTGGGCGCTGACATGGCGGGGCTGAGACGCACGCGTTTCGATCAGGCGGCCTATCAGCAGCACGCGCTGAACATCAGCCTGTGGCTGGAGCAGGAGCTGGCCGAGTCGCTGGAGGAGCAGGACGGCGAGGAGGATGACGAGGCAGACGCCAGACAGCGCTTCGCGCTGTTTCTGGAAAACGAGGATGAGGAAGCGAGTCTGCTCGAGGAGCAGGCGGCAGCACAGCTGCCGAGCCATCGGCGTGGCGCGCCGGAGGAATTGCTGCCCTATCAGGTGTTCACCACGGCCTATGACCGCGAGCTGGAGCCTGCCAGACGCATGCGCGCGGCCCTGCTCGACGAGTATCGTCAGGCGCTGGATACACGTCTGGCGGAGCAGAAGATCAACGTGCGCCGCCTGGCACGTCAGCTGGCGCGCCATTTCAGCTCACCGCAGCGTGAAGGCTGGCACTTCGGGGAAGAGGAAGGAATCATCGATGGGCGACGACTGAGTCAGGTGATTTCCTCGCCTGCCGAGCGGCGGGTCTTCCAGCGCGAGCGCTGGGTGCCCGAGGCCAGTGCGCAGGTCAGTTTCCTGATCGACTGCTCCGGTTCGATGAAGGTGCATGGCGAGGCGGTGGCGATGCTGATCGAGATTCTCACCCGCGCGCTGGACATGGCCGGCGTGCCCACCGAGGTGCTCGGCTTCACCACGGGTGCCTGGAATGGCGGCCGCGCCCTGAAGGACTGGCGACGCGCCGGCAAGCCCGCGCGTCCGGGTCGCCTGAATGAAGTGCAGTATCTGGTCTTCAAGCCCGCGTCACTGGCGTGGCGCCGTGCACGCCGCAACTTCGGCGCCCTGCTCAAGGCCGATCTCTACCGCGAAGGCGTGGATGGCGAAGCCGTGCAATGGGCCTGCTCACGTCTCGCAGACAACGCCCCTGCCGACGAAGGCGCGCGCCGTCTGCTGGTCGTCATCTCCGATGGCAGCCCCTGTGACAGCGCCACCAACACCGCCAATGACGAGCAATACCTCGACAGCCACCTCAAGCAGGTGGTCGCGCAACAGACCCGCTCCGGCCGCCAGGCCATCCTCGGCCTCGGCGTCGGGCTGGACCTCAGCGCCTACTACCCCAACCAGCTGATCATCGACCTCGAACGCACCCTCGACAACGCCCTCGCCGATGAAATCGTCTATCACATGGCGCTGGCGTGCCGGCATCAGGGAATGTGAGCTGCTGCGAGCACACGATGGTGCACTGCTAATGTCGAATCATTCCTAGATCACCCGCGCGAGCAGGGTATCGTCAATCCCGAATGCACCCTCGACAACGCCCTCGCCGATGAAACCGTTAATCATATGGCGCTGACGTGCCGACATCAGTGGATGTAACTAACGTACGTATATTAGTTACAACAAAGCCTTCAAATCAAAAAACCTTAAAACTAATCGAAGACCTTTAACCCCTCAGTCGCTATTTGTTTATAAAGCGAGACTATGTTACTATAATTGAGGCAGCAACCAGAATCATACTAATAAGCGCACATACATTAGAACTACTTTTACCCATACCAAAAGTTGCCGGCAGTGCTGTAAATATTATACCAAACAACGCAAAAGCTAAGCTCAAATCTCTATCAGATCCAAAGACGATAACTTTACTTAAAGTTATCACAATAGCAATAACCCCTACGAAAAAAAACACAAACCTTGGAATAACCATATGGTCATCATTGACTTTATCGGCAGTATATTCGTCGCTCACGTCATTTCCTCTTACTGAAGACATTAATTAAAGCCACATCCAACACCTCTGACAGTATTTCAATACGTAGTTAGCGTCTAGTCGCACCAACTCATTTAATACTAACACAGCAGCCATTTAATAAAACTTAACCAACCTGGCTTTAAGAATATAGTCGCATGATTCAAGCCAGATCCTACGACTCTCTAAAAACTATAAAGCACTAATCCAAAAGCAAAGTTAACGATCGACAATCATGCATAAAAAACGATGTCCAAGAAGAACCAACCAAAATCACCCTCCTTAAAAACAATAGGATCTCGAAATCAATCAACAGAATCAAATATTCTTTTCATTTTATTTCTAAATACATCTTCACATTTAAAGCAAGCACAATATTCAATTGCTTCCGGATCACCTGTAACAAACTCATCACAGTGAGGGCAGATTACAGCTCGCCAACCTCGATCATGACAAACCACACAACTCCACAAACCATCGATGAAAAAAACCGAGGGAATTGTTGACCTACATTGATGACATTCAGCGATCCACTCGTCCCTTTCATCACAGCAGTAATCATCTCCATTAGAGTATTCGTCAGCACACTTAGCTATAACATCTTCTGTAGTCAAAGGATAATTACAAGCAGTACAGATTACAGGGCTTTTATTAAAAAACTGAACCAAAGAAGAGCATTCAGGACACTCAATAGTAGCATCAGTAGGCTTTATCGATATACCTCTATCGTCACAGATTAAACAGTGATAATTATCTCCCCATTCATTAGTTTTCTCTACGATAGCAGCAGCAAACCCACACGCATTACAAGCAAGTATCACTTCTCCTCGCTTACACTTGATATCGATATCTTTCTCTAACTCAGTAAACCTCACCCTGAGATAATCCCTCTTAGTAAGCATCAACCTTTGAATATCTTCTATCTCTTCAATATGCTTATAAAAAATCTCATTCCATTTTGAGGGGCGGATGCAGGCTCTGAGTGCAACACCCTATTGAATTGAGGGTGGTGCTTCATTGTGCTTTGCCATCAGTTCATTCATC